>DATGXY010000093.1:0-35802 GCA_035298525.1 Holophaga sp. | reverse complement strand
GACCGCCCACTCCCTTCGGTCGCTCTTCGTCCCCCCACACCCCCACTTCATGCCCGGGCAGAGCCCGGACATGAAGTCTAGTCCGTCCAGCGGAAGTCGGGGTCGATGGTCTCGATCTTCATGAGGCCCTGGTCCACGGCCCACCTCACGTCCCAGCTCTTGAGGCCGTCCAGCTTCGCGGGGTCGGCGTCCTCCAGCATGGAGACGCCCACCCAGCGGCAGCGGCCCGTGTTCTTGGCGGCGTAGAGGCACTGATCGGCCATCCTCAGCGCCTGCTGCCAGTCACCCACTTCCGGGGCCCGGGGGTGGATGGGCAGGGCCGTGAAGCCGATGGAGCAGGTCAGCTTCAGCTCCACGCCGTCGGGCAGGGTGAAGGTGCGGGTCTTGATGCCCTCCAGGAGGCCCTGGGCGAGGATGGTCTGGCCCTGGCGCCTGGAGCGCCGGGCCACGAGGAGGAATTCCTCGCCCCCCCACCGGACCAGGTAGTCCGTGGACCGGGTCATGGCCTTGAGGGCCTCCGCCAGCTGCTTGAGGACCTGGTCCCCGGCCAGGTGGCCGTAGGTGTCGTTCACGCGCTTGAAATGATCCAGGTCCAGGAGGAAGAGGAGGACGTCCTCCCGGGCGGAATCCGGGAGGCCTCCGGCGTCCAGGATCTCCCGGTAGGTGCGCTGGGCCTGGCGCGCGTCCACGGGCAGGCTCAGGTCCAGGAACCGGCGGTTGTGGAGGCCGGTGAGGGGATCCACCAGGGAGGCCTCCTCCAGGGCCCGGTTGGCCTTCTCCAGGTCCCGGGTGCGGGCGGCGACCATGGCCTCGAGCATCTCGTTCCGGCGGTACAGGTTGGCGGTGCGCCGGCGGAAACCCAGGACGACGGCGCCAGCCGCGCCCAGCACCGCCAGGGCCCGGAACCACCAGGTGCCCCACCAGGGCGGGAGGATCCGGAAGGCGTAGGAGGCGGAGGGGCCCGGGGGGCCTTCGTCGATGCGGCTGCGCACCTCGAAGCGGTACTCCCCGGGCGCCAGGGCCGTGAACCGGTCCAGGCCCCGGCTGGACGCGGTGCGCCACTCGCCTTCCAGGCCCAGGAGGCGGACTTCCTGGACCACCCGGGACTCGTTGAGGAAGGAGAGGGCCCCGAAGCGGATCTCCACCGTGTTGTCCCGGTAGGGGACCTTCGGGGGACCCAGGAGGGGCAGGGGGGTCTTGCCGGCCACCACCTCGGTGATGCGGGTGACGGGGGGGTCGGGCTGGCCCTTGAAGGCCCAGGGGCTGAAGCAGGAGATGCCGTTGCTGAATCCCTGCCAGACGCTGCCGTCCAGGTCGGCGGTGATGGCGTTGGCGTTGGCGTCCTGGCTGAGGAGCCCGTCGCCCCGCCCGAAAATCTCCAGGTTGCGGCCGTCCCAGCGCTTCATGCCGCCGCCCGTGCCCAGCCACAGGACGCTGGAGGCGTCGAAGACCATGCTCATGACGGTGTCCCTGAACAGGGCCTCGGGGAGGGTCATGGTCTCGGCCACCACCCATCCGCCCGGGGTGTGGGCGACCCGGTTGATGCCGCGGGCGTCGGAGAAGGCCACCCAGAGGGAGCCCTTGGGATCCCTTCCGATGCACATGCAGTTCTCGCCCAGGAGGCCGTCCCGGGTCCCCATGCGCTTCCAGGCCTTCCCTTCGAGGATGTAGAGGCCGTGGGCCGTGGCGGCCATCACGCCGCCCTCCTTCAGGCGCCGGAGCACGTTGACGCGCTCCCCGGACGCGGCGCCCGGGAAGGGCAGGGCCTCGGTGCGCCACCCGGAGCCGGAGCGGATCATGTGGTGGACGCCGGAATTGACGGTGCCCAGGTAGACGCCGCCCTGGCCGTCCGAAGCGAGGGCCTGGATCATATCCGAGGGTTTGATGCCCTGGGCCAGGATCTTCCGGGTCTGTCCGGTCTTGAGTTCCAGGCGGAGCACGGAGTTCCAGGCTTCCTTGCGGTCGGTGCCGGCGAACCAGAGGGCTTCCAGGCCGTCCCCGCCCCCGGCCAGGAGGGTGGCCCCTTCGGTGCCGGGGAGGACGCTCCAGCGCTCCCCGTCCAGGACGGCGACCCCGTGGTCCGTGCAGGCGAAGACCCGCCCGTCCCGGCTCCGTCCGATGTCCCACACATTGGGGGAGGGCAGGCCCTGGTGGGTCCCGAAATTGGTCCAGAGGAAACGCCCCTTCAGCCGGTGGACGCCTTCGCTGCCCACCCACAGGGAGCCTTCCCGGTCCACGAGGACGGGCCCGGCCCATCCCCCGGGCAGGCCCTTGTCCTCGCCCAGGACCCAGGCGGTGTCCCCGTCGAAGCAGGTCAGCCCCTTGGAGGTCCCCACCCAGATCCGCCCCAGGCCGTCCTCGGCGGGGGCATAGGCGTTGAAGGCGTTGCCGGGCAGGTGCCGGGACAGGTCCTTGAAGGCCGCGTCCCAGGAGTCCAGCCGCCAGAGGGCGTGACGGTTCCGGAGGAAGAGCCGGTGGGTGCGGTCCTTGAAGAGGTGGGTGCCGGTGCCGTGGAGGCCCTTGGGCAGTTCGCGGCTGGTCCAGTTCCCCCCCTCCAGGCGCCAGAGGGTCTCGTCCGTGGTGACGTAGATGGTGCGGAAATCCCGGGAGGCGCAGCCCCCGGTCACCGGACCGGGGAATTCCCGCACGGCGGCCATGGGGCCGGGGCCCTTCCGGGCGTAGTAGGTGCGCCCCACGCCCGCCGCGGCCGCGCCCCCGGGGCCCTGGGCGAGGAAGCCCCCCCGGACCGGGGGAAGGCCGGCGACCGCCTCGAAGGCGCCGCCCTTGAGCTCGAAGAGCCCGTCGTCCATGTTCACCCACACACCCAGGCCGGGGCCCGTGGAGATCTGCCAGACGGTGCCCGGGCGCAGGCCCCGGCCCATCTTGCGGAAGGCGTGGCCGTCGTAGCGGTAGGGGCCGTCGTCGGTGGCGACCCACAGGTAGCCTTCGCCGTCCTGGGCCACCTCGTACACGGCCAGGTTCCCCAGGCCGTCCTCCACGCCGTAGGTCCGGAACCCGAAGACCCCGGGCTGGGGTCCGTGGGGTGTGGGCCCCCCGCCATGGAGGGGGAGGAGCATTACCAGCCCGGCGATGACGCTTCGGAGCATCTGGCGAATGGCTGACCCCCAGGATTGGGCCGTTGCCGGCGTTCGGGGAATGGGAAATCCGGTTGAATTGCGAAGAATATACTGGTTCCCCCCGGGGGGTTCAAGCATTACCGCGCCAGGGCCAGGATCTCCAGCACCTTCTCCCGGGTGATGTCCCGGCGCTCGCCCAGGGGCAGGGCCCGCCTGGCCTGGAGGCGGTCCACGATCTCCCCGAAGCGCTCCTCGCCCACGGCGTAGGCTCCGAGGTGGGTGGGGTTCCCCATGGCCTCGAAGAAGCTCCGGGTGGCGATGATGCCCTTCTCGATGCGGGAGCCTTCGGTGCCTTCCCGGATGTCCCAGACCCGCTCGGCGAACTGGAGCAGCTTCTCCCGCTTGGGGACCCGCTGGACCCAGAGCAGGTTGGGCAGGACGATGGCCAGGGTCTGGGCGTGGTCCAGGCCGTGGAGGGCGGTGAGCTCGTGGCCGATGGCGTGGGTGGCCCAGTCCTGGGGCACCCCGGCGCCCACGAGGCCGTTGAGGGCCATGGTGGCGCACCACATGACGTTGGCGCGGCTCTCGTAGTCCCTGGGGTTGGCGAGGGTCTTCGGGCCCTCCTCCACCAGGGTGCGCAGGATGGACTCGGCGAAGCGGTCCTGCAGGGGCGCCGCGGCGGGGTAGGTGAGGTACTGCTCGGCCACGTGGGCGAAGGCGTCCACGACCCCGTTGGCCACCTGCCGTGAGGGGAGGCTGTACGTGGTCTCGGGATCCAGGATGGAGAAGCGGGGGAAGAGGAGGGGGGACCCGAAGGCCACCTTCTCCCGGGTGGCCCCCTTCGTGATGACGGCGTACGAATTGGATTCGCTGCCCGTGGCGGGGAGGGTGAGGACGGCGCCCAGGGGCAGGGCCGCCTTGGGGGCCATGCGCCGGTGGACGATGTCCCACTCGTTGCCCCCCTGCCAGGGGATGGCGGCGGCCATGAACTTGGTGCCGTCCAGCACCGAGCCCCCGCCCACGGCCAGGAGGAAGTCCACGTTCTCGCTCCGGGCCAGCTCCACCCCCTTCATGAGGGTCTCGAACAGGGGGTTGGGCTCGATGCCGCCGAACTCGATGAGGTCGAAGCCCTCAAGGGCCTTGCGCACCTGGTCGTAGACCCCGTTGGCCTTGATGCTGCCCCCCCCGTACGTGAGGAGGATCCGGGCCCCCGGGGGGACCTCCCGGGTGAGGCCGCCGATCTGGCCCGCCCCGAAGAGGATCCTGGTGGGGTTGTGGAAGGTGAAGTTCTGCATCGGTCTCCCTCCTCGTCCTATTTGCACTCGAGCCAGTTCGCGCCCTGCCTCACCTCCGCGGCCAGGGCCACCCCCAGCCTGCCGAGATCGTCGGCCCCCTCCATGGCCTCGCGCAGGAGGGCGGAGGCCCGCTCCGCCTCCCCGGGGGGGGCTTCCACGAGCAGTTCGTCGTGGACCTGGAGCAGGAGGCGGGCCTCGAGCCCCTCCCGCGCCAGGGCGGCGGAAAGGCGCACCATGGCCCGGCGCATGATATCGGCCGCCGTGCCCTGCACGACGGTGTTCACCGCCTCCCGCAGGGCCTGGGCCTTCAGCCCGGGGTTGGACGACTGCAGGTCGGGGATGGGCCGGACGCGGCCCCAGTGGGTGCGCACCAGGCCCTCCTCCAGGGCCTTCGCCTTGGTGGCCTCGATCCATTCGGCCACCTTGGGCATGCGCTCGAAATAGCGCTCGATGAAGGCCTTGGCCTCCTTGAAGGTGATGCCCAGGCTGGCGGAGAGGGCGTAGGCGCCCTGGCCGTACAGCAGGCCGAAGTTCACGGCCTTCGCGGCGGAGCGCTGGGAGGGCTCCACCTGCTCCATGGGCACGCCGAGGACTTCCGAGGCGGTGCGGCGGTGGATGTCCTCGCCCCGTTCGAAGGCGCCCAGGAGCACGGGGTCCCGGGCCAGGGCGGCCACGACCCGCAGCTCGATCTGGCTGTAGTCCGCGTCCAGGAATACCCAGCCTGGCCGGGGCACGAAGGCGCCGCGGATGGCCCGGCCCTCCTCCGTGCGCACGGGGATGTTCTGCAGGTTGGGGTCCGAGGAGGCCAGGCGCCCCGTGGCGACCGCCGCCTGGTGCAGGCGCGTGTGGAGCCTGCCCGTAACGGGGTTGACCATCGTCGGGAGGGCCTCCACGTAGGTGCTGAGGAGCTTCTGCATCTGGCGGTGCTGGAGGATGACCCGGGCGATCTCCCCGTCCTCGCGCAGGGCGAGCTCGGAGAGCACATCCTCGTCGGTGGCGGGGGCCTTGGTCTTGTCGGTGCGCTTGAGCACCGGCAGGCCCAGCTTCTCGTAGAGGATCCGGCCCAGCTGGGCGGGGCTGTTGAGGTTGAAGGGCTCCCCGGCCAGCTCCACGGCCCGGGCCAGGGCCTCCTCGCGGCGGGCGCGCAGGTCCACGGCGAGCCGCTCCAGGACGCCGGGGTCCAGGAGCACGCCGTCCAGCTCCAGGTCCGCGAGCACGGACACCAGGGGCAGGTCCACCTCCCGGTAGAGGCGTTCCAGGCCGGCGGCGGCCACCTGGGGGCCCAGCTTGAGGCAGAGGCGGAGGGCCAGGTCCGCGTCCTCCGCGGCGTACTGCACCGCCTGGTCCATGTCCGCCTCGTCGAAGCGCTTCTGGGCCTTGCCCTTGCCCACGACGGCCTCGAAGGGGATGGGGCGCAGGTCCAGGTGGCGGCTGGAGAGGTCGTCGAGGTTGTGCCGGGACCGCGAATCCAGGAGGAAGCTCAGCACCATGCTGTCGTCGCCCACGCCCCGCACGGGCATGCCGTGGCGGCTGAGCACCTGCAGGTCGTACTTGAGGTTCTGGCCGGCCTTGGTGACGGCCGGATCCGCCAGGAGGGGGGCCAGGATCCGCCTGGCCTCCCGGAAGGGCAGGTTCCGGGGATCCAGGTAGGGGGCCAGTTCCTGGAAGAAGGCCTCCGGGTCGCCCCGCAGGTCCAGGAGTCCCTCGGGCAGGCCCGATTCGGGCAGGAGACCCGGAAGGGCCCCCTCCTCGGCGTGGGAGCCGGGGCGCAGGTGGGCCAGGGGCACGTAGAGGCCGTCCCCGTCCCGCCAGGCCAGGCTGAGGCCCACCAGATGGCCCCGCACGGGGTCGATGGAGGTGGTCTCCGTGTCCAGGCCGAAGACGCCGGCCCCGCGGCATTCCCGCACGGCGGCCTCCAGGTCCTCCAGGGTCGCGGCGCAGCGGTAGGTGCGCTCCGGGGCGGGGGCGGAGGCGCTGCCCACGGCGGTGAACTCCTTGGTGAGCTGCTCGAAGCCCAGTTCCTTGAAGGCGGCCCTGGCCTTGGCCACGTCCACGCCGGGGTAGGCCAGGTCCTCCAGGCCCACCTCCAGCTCCAGGTCCGTCACCACGGTCACCAGGCGGCGCACCAGGGGCAGGCGCTCCAGGGCGGCCTCCAGGCCTTCCCGGTGGGCCTTGCGCTTGAGGGCGGCCCGGTTCTCCACGATGGCGTCCAGGTTCCCGAACTGTTCCACCAGGTCCCGGGCGCCCTTCTCGCCGATGCCGCCCACGCCCTTCACGTTGTCGCTGGCGTCGCCCATGAGGGTGAGCACGTCCACCACCTGCTCGGGCCACACGCCGAAGCGCTCCTTGACCCCGGCCCGGTCGATCCACACCTCCCCGTCCCGGTTGTTGAGCACCTGGATCCCGCCCGCGTCGTCCACGAGCTGGAGCAGGTCCTTGTCGGGGCTCACGATCACCGAGGGGAGGCCCTCCCGGCTGGCCTGGCGGGCGAGGGTCCCCATCACATCGTCGGCCTCGTAGCCGGGGAGTTCCACCACGGGGATGTTCAGGGCCTTGATGATCTCCTTGATCATGGGCACCTGGGGCCGGAGGTCCTCGGGCATCTCGGCCCGGTTTGCCTTGTATTCCGGGTAGATCTCGTGCCGGAAGGTGGGCTCGGGCCGGTCGAAGACCGCCGCCACGTGGGTGGGCTTGTGCTGGGCGACCAGGGCCAGGAGCATGCGGGCCATGGTGTAGGCCGCGCCGTTCTTCAGGCGCAGGTTGCCGTAGTACGCACGGAAGATCAGTGCGAAGGCGTCGATGAGGTAGAGGCGTCGTTCGGACATGTGGGACCAGTCTAGCCGACCGTCACCCCACCCCGAAGGCCTTGCGCACGGCCCATTCCCAAAGGGGGGCGGGGAGGAGGGCCTTGCCCAGGTTGGCAAGGCGGGCGTCCCGGCCGATCACCAGGCGGCGGGGCATGGAGGGCCGGCCCAGGGCCTCGGCGATGCGGGCCGCGCATTCCCCGGCGGAGAGGCCATGGGCCCCGGCCCGGGCCTTCTGGCGGGCCAGGTAGGCCTCCATGGGGGCCAGGTAGGGGGTCCCCTTGAGCCGTTCGGGCAGGTCGCCCAGGCCCCGGGCCAGGGTTTCCCGGAATTCGGACTGGATGGCCCCCGGCTCCACGAGCATCACCTGCACGGAGGGGCCCACCTCCAGGCGGAGGGCCTCCGCCAGGGCCGTCACCGCGTGCTTGGACGCGCAGTAGGCACCCGCCAGGGGAATGGACATGCGGCCTAGCACGGAGCCCACCTGGACGACGCGGGCGTCCCCCGACCGGCGCAGGAGGGGCAGGAAGGCGGTGGTGGCGGCGTGGAGACCCACCACGTTCGTCTCCAGCTGGGCCCGCAGTTCCGACGGGCGCAGGTGCTCCAGGGGGCCGGGCTGGCCGTACCCGGCGTTATTGACGAGGACCCGCAGATCCAGATCGGCGCAGGCGGCCGCGGCGGCCTCCAGGCTGGCGGGATCCGTCACGTCCAGGGCCAGGCGGCGCAGGTTGGCGGCCTCGGGCAGGTCGTCCAGGGACGCCAGGCGGCGGGCCGTGGCCACCACCCCCCAATCCCGGGCCTGGAGGGCCCCCACCAGGGACCGGCCGATGCCCGTGGAACACCCCGTGACCAACGCCCAGCCGCGCATGCGAACCTCCCCAACCACCCTAGCGTGAAAGCGGGCGGCTACAGGAGGGCCAGGGCGCCGGCCATGTAGAAGCAGGCCTCCACCCAGGGCTCGAAGCGGCGCTTGCCGGTGGAGAAGCGTTCCTGGAAGAGCCACAGGTGGACGAGGGGGTATGCGAGGCAGACCCCCAGGATGGCCAGCTGGGCCCAGGCATGGGGCATGGGCTGGCGCCGGGCCGCCCACAGGAGGACGACGGCCGTCCCCGCCAGGGACCCCGCCAGGAGGAACTTGGTGGTGCGCCGGCCGAAGACGATGGGCAGGGTGTCCTTGCCCAGGATCTGGTCGTTCTGCATCTCCTTGAGGTTGTTCAGGGTGGTGCGGGCGAAGCCCATGACGGCCACGAAGAGGACGCCCGCCCAGGCCCGGGGGCCCCAGGGCATCCCGTCGTGCCAGAGGGGCAGGGCCAGGGCCACCACGGCCAAGGCCGAAGGGACGAGGATGTCCTTGGAGCCCGGGATATCGTCCAGGCTGAGGCTGCGGGATCCGAAGCGGAGCCGGCGCTTGTACAGGAGCCCGAAGACGGAGGCCGTGGCGACGACGAGGACGGAGCCCACGCCCAGGCTCGCCGTCAGGCCCAGGGCCATGCCCAGGCAGACCAGGGCCGTGCCCAGCATGAGGCGGCGGTTGCGCTCCAGCACCCGCGCCCGGGCGGGGCCCTTGGAGCCCAGGCCCAGGGGATTGAGGAAGGGGGCCAGGAGGAACATGGACAGCACGTACAGGGCCGTGACGACCGGGTACTGCCAGATGACGGGCAGGCCCGTCCAGGCGTGGACGCCCAGGGTGAGGACGGCGGCGCCCCCCGCCAGGCGCAGCGGCACGCCGAAGGAGGCCTGGATGATGCGGGTGATGCGCTCGGGACCCTGGCCCAGGTGCTCCAGGACGTCCACCACCTCCTCCACGAGCCAGGTGGGGGTGGAGGCGCCGGCCATGACGCCCACCGTCTCCGTGCCCTTGAAGGCGGACAGGTCCAGTTCGGCGGCCGTCTCCACGTACTGCACGGGCTTGCCGTGGCGCACGGCCAACTCGGCCAGGTGCTTGGTGTTGGAGGAGGCCTTGCCCCCCACCACCACGACCGCGTCCACGGTGCGGGCCAGGGTGGCGGCCTCCTCCTGGCGGGTCCAGGTGTCCTCGCAGATGGTGTTCTCCACGATGGCCTGGCCGGCCCGGTCCCGGATGAAGTCGGAAATGGCGTGGAAGTCCTTCACCGTGAAAGTGGTCTGGGCCACGATCAGGACCTTTTCCAGATGTTCTGCGGGAAGGGCCTCGGCCTCCTCCATGTTCGACACGATGGCGCTGCCGCTCTCGGCGAAGCTCTGGTGGGCAACGCTCTCGGCGTGGCCGTGGGTGCCCAGGATGACGGTGAAGTAGCCCTTGGGGCTCCACTTCTTGATCTTGCTGTGGACCTTGGCCACTTCGGGGCAGGTGGCGTTGACGATCTCCAGCTCCCCCTTCGACTGGCGATCCTTGAGCCCCCGGAGGGACTGGATGGGGATGCCGTGGGCCCGGATCACCACCGAGCCCTCCGTCACGTCCTCGGGCTTGTCGGCCACGGACACCCCCCGCCGGGCGATGAGGTCCAGGGCCTGGGGATTGTGGATGAGGGGGCCCAGGGTCTTGACCGGGCCCGATTTGGTGCGGGCCGAAGCCTCCAGCACCGCGTCCATGGCCCGGCGGACCCCCCAGCAGAACCCCGCCGTCTTGGCCACGATCACCTTCATGCCTGCTCCAATTCCGACCTTTCCGGTCGCCATTCCAGTCTAGCGCTCCCGGGCGGGGCCGGAGGATATTTCCTGGCATTTCTTCGGGTTTTCACATTACCTTGGGAACAGGGATGGCCGTTCCCTAAGGATATTTGTACATGACTGTCGCTCCTCTGCTCCCCGTCTCGCTGACCTGCAACACGGACCTGAGATTCATCGACCTGATCCAGGTGGTCGGGTCGGAGCTGCTCAAGCACATGAACTTCTCCCACGAGGACGGCGAAAGGGTCTGGCTGGCGATCCAGGAGGGCATCGCCAACGCCATGCGCCACGGCAACAAGCTGGAGAAGCGCAAGCCGGTGGAGGTCACCTTCACCCCCCAGGGGAACCGCCTGGAGATCCGCATCAAGGACACGGGGGCCGGGGTGGACCTGGATACCCTGCCCAACCCCAATCTGCCCGAGAACCTCCTGAAACCCTGTGGCCGGGGGGTCTTCTTCATGAAGCAGGTGATGGACCAGGTGAGCATGGAAAGCCACCCGGACGGCAGCACCCTCGTCCTCGTGAAGAGCCGGCGGCTGGCCGAGGCCGCGGAGGCCCCGGAGGCCTAGGAAGCCTAGTCCTCAACGGGTCCGAAAAGGGGCTGGCCACCGACGGACAGGACGAAGCCGGCGATGCCCAGGAGGGCCGTGAGCAGGGGTACCAGGAGGGCGCTCCCCGCCTGCCAGGAGGCCAGGTCCAGCCCCAGCGGGTGGCCGACCGTCAGAAGGGGGAGGAAGAACGCCACCAGGGCGAAGAGGCCGAAGCGCATCAGGATTCCCACCGCCGCAAGCCCCCATAGGGCGCCCACGGCATGGTCCAGGGGCAGGGGATGGACCATGCCCAGGGTGTTCGCGAGAACGACGGCCGCCACGCCCAGGAAGAGGGGCACCGCCAGCCACATCCGGCGGGTGAGGAGCCGGAGGATGAACAGGAGCACACCCGCGGCAAGGGCGTGGTCCATGGAGGAGATGATGCTTGAGGAGAGCGTGACCAGGGCCGCGGGGACATCCCCCAGGTCCAGGGCGGGGAGGAAGGGACGCCTGGCGACAAGATGGGCCAGGGCCAGGACCAGGACGGCGCTCCAACCTGCGGCCAGCCCCACCAGAAGGTCCCGCCCCACCCGTGGGTCCCTGAAGCGGCCAGCCAGGACCCGGGACCAGGAAATGAGGGAGTCCGGCCAGTGACGCCTCACCATGGGCTCGAGGGCCAGGTAGCAGAGCCAGATGAGGGCCATGCGCAGGAAGGAGTGGGCCATGACGCCGGCGAAATGGTACGACTCTGAAATGACGCCGGTGCCGTGGTGGGTGATGCTTGCGAACAGCACCAGGGCGCAGACGAAGCTGAAAGCGGCCACCTTGTTGGCCCCGGGGAGATCGATCCGGCCCCGTCGCCAGTTGCGGAGGACCAGGGCCAGGGGCAGCACGTACAGGATCACGTTGATGAGCAGGCTGCTCACGATCCAGGTGATGGAGGAGCCCTGCCGGGCGATGGGGCCCTGCCGCAGTTCCGGCTGGTTCATGGTCGTGAAGCTGGTCAGGCGGCCGTTGCGTTCGCTGGCCTCCACCCGGAGGGGGCCCTGTTCCCAGGCCACGATGGAAGTCGCATAGGCCCTGGGATAGTACAGGGGCTGCGCCGGGGTCAGGGTGCGCATATCCAGGCCGGCCTCCGCGAGGATCGCGCCCCAGTCCAGGCGGCGGACCGGTTCATCCGCGCGCAAGGGGAGCACGGACTGGAAGGAGACGAGCCGGCCCTGGGGATCCAGGCGCATGTTGGCCATGCCCGTGGCGATGGGGGCCGGGTCATAGGTCAGGACCTCGCCGACGAAGTTGGAGGGATCGAGGGGAGCGGAAGCCACCCGGTAATGGAATTCCACCAGCGGAGGCCGTGCGGATGCCAGGGCTGCCAGCCGTTCCGGGCTGGGCTCCGTCATGGCCCGGGTCCTCACCGTCGAATTGGAAAGCCATTTGCCGCTGGCATCCACCACCGGGGATTCATGCCCGGCCTTGGCCAGGATCTGCTGGGCCCGCTCCACCAGGGCCGCGGGGGATTTGTCCAGGCGCACCCGGGAAAGGAGGGAGACGCGGCCCATGAGCCAAACGGCCGCCGGCAGGACCAGGGCCAGCAGGGCGAAGGTGGCCCAGGCCCGGGCTGGGGTGAGGGTGCCCGCCCCGCCCGCATCGGCGATGAACCGGGGCGAGGGGGTTTCGCCCGCGGCCACCAGGGCGGCCAGGGGGTCCCCGCCGGGGAGGCTGGCGAGCACGGCCAGGGCCGACGGGGGCCGGTCGGCGGGGGCCAGGGCGAGGCACTGGAGGATGATCCGCTCCAGGGCTGGATCCAGGCCGGGTACCAGCCTGCTGGGGGCCGTGGGTGCGTGCGCCCGGTGGAGCCTTCGCAGGTCCTCCAGGGTGGTGGCCTCGAAGCCCCGCTTGCCGGTGAAGATCTCATAGAGGACCAGGCCCAGGGCGAAGAGGTCCGAGCGCACCGAGGCGGCGCCGCCGGCCAGGACCTCCTCCGGCATGTAGGCGGGGGTGCCCGCCATCCGTCCGCGATCCGGGGAGGCCGAGGCGGCGGCCAGGCCGAAATCCGCGAGCCGGGCCTCCCCCCGCCCGTCGATCATCACGTTGGCGGGCTTCAGGTCCCGGTGCAGGATGCCTTTGGCGTGCACGGCGGCCAGGGCCGCCGTGACCTGCCGCGCGATGGTCAGCCCCTTCTCCTGGGTGAGGCGCCCCACCCGGCGGAGCAGGCAGCTCAGGTCCTCGCCGTCTATGTACTCCATGGCCAGGAAATGCCGGTCCCCCGCCTCCATGATGTCGTGCACCCGGCACACGTTCGGGTGGGTCACCTGCCTGGCGGAGCGGACCTCCTCCAGGAGCCGGGCGAAGGCTTCCGGGTCCGCCTCCAGGCCCCGGGGCAGGAACTTGAGGGCGACGGGCTGGCGGAGCTTGAGGTCCTCGGCCCGATAAACCTCTCCCATGCCTCCCCGGCCCAGGAGCCCTTCGATGCGGAACCGGCCGGCCAGGATGGTCCCGGCGCCCAGGCCGGGTTCCGCCGGGGCCGGCGCCGGCGCCCCGGGGTCGAGGGTTTCGGTGGGCTTCTCATCGGCGGGCAGGGTCACGGGTCCCCCGGGGCGGATTGAATCGTCTGGTTTCGGATTGGAAATATCCTATCCCAGATCCCCGGGGAATCTCCAGGCTCCTAATGGCCCAGGTAGGTGAACCAGAACCGCACCCCCAGCGAGGTGCCCCCGACGGCGTCCGGCAGACGCGGCAGGGGGTCCGACCTACGAACGGCCATCAGGGCGTACTGGTCGAAGGCCGGGCTCCCGCTGGGGATCTCCACCCGGGCCCCCTCGATGGTGCCGTCCCGGCGGATCCGGAAGTAGATCTGGGCCCGGTTCTGGGTGGAGGTGGAATGGTTCCAGTTGCCGGTGATGCGGGCCTGGATCTGCTGCACGTACCAGAGGCCGGGGAAGTCCCCGTCCAGTTCCCCCACCAGCCCCGTCCCGCCGGCGACGCCGTTGGTGGCGCGCAGGCCCGGGATGCCCGTGGCGGTGCCGATGCCGCCCCCGCCTCCGGTGCCCGCGGCCCCGGGGGCCTGGTTGGGCGTCGGGTTTTGGCCCTTGGCGGCCACGGGGGCCTTGCCGGTGCTGTCGGGGTTCGGATTGGTGCCCTGCACGGCCCGGGTCTTCTTCGTGCCCCAGGCGTTGGGGGTGGGATCGTAGCCCTTGGGCTCGTCCCGCTTCGGGGCCACCTCCTCCACCCGGCGCTGGCGTTCCCCCTGCTTGCCCTCCTCCTGGGGCCCCTGGCCGCCAGCTTCACCGGCGACCCCGGCCGCGGGGAGGGTCACCCAGGTGACCTTGGCCTCCTCCGGGGCCGAGGGGGCCTTGGAGGGGAGGAGCACGAAGACGAGGGCCGCCGCGTGCAGGGCGAGGCTGGCCGCGACGCCCCTGCCCAGGCCCAGGCTTCCGAGCCGGGCCCGCTCCTTCAGGTAGGGGTGGAGATCCTGGCCCACGTCCGCCTCAGGGAGCCAGGGGCTCGGCCCCGGCGGGGGCGTTGGAGGCGTTGGTGACGAAGCCCACCTGGGTGAAGCCGGCCTCCCGGATGGCGTCCACCACGGTGATCACGCGGCCGTAGGGGATGTTCAGGTCGGCCCGGACCATGACGGGGCGCTTGCGGCCCTCCCCGGCGCGGCGGCGCAGCTCGGCCCGGAGGGCCCCCTCCTGGAGGAAGCGCCGCTCGAACTCGATGCGGCCGTCCCGGACCAGGGTCACCACCAGGGCCTCGGATTCCAGGTTCCGGCCGGTGCGGCTTTCGGGGAGGTTCACGTCCACCCCGGTCGTGAGCATGGGCGCCGCCACCATGAAGATGATCAAAAGCACGAGCATCACGTCGATGAGCGGCGTCATGTTGATCTCCGCCATCTGGCCATGCCTGGAACCGGGTGTGAACGCCATCTTCCGACCTCGTTACCAGTCTACACCTTCCCGTACAATGGACGCATGGGAGCCTCCATCCGCCTCATCGTCAGCGAAAAGCCGAGCATGGGCCGCGCCATCGCGGCCGCCCTGGGCATACCGGGCACCGGCCGGAGCTTCATCCAGGGCGGGAACGTCATCGTCACCTGGTGCGTGGGCCACCTGGTGGAGGCCGCGCCTCCGGAGGCCTACGACCCCGAGCTGAAGTCCTGGCGCATGGACCGGCTCCCCTTCTTTCCCGAGCCCTTCCGCTACATGCCCATCGAGAGCTCCAGGGACCAGTACGGGGTCGTGGAGCGCCTCATGAACCGGGAGGACGTGGCGGAGATCGTGAACGCCACAGACGCGGGGCGCGAGGGCGAGCTCATCTTCGACCTGGTGTACCGCCTCAGCGGCGCCTCCAAGCCCGTGCTCCGCTTCTGGACCAGCAGCCTCACCGACGACGCCATCCGGGAGGCCTACGGCCGCATGAAGTCCGGGGAGGCCTACGCGGGCCTCCGGGACGCGGCCCGGTGCCGCCAGGAGGCCGACTGGCTCGTGGGGATCAACTGCACGCGGGCCCAGACCCTCGCCCAGCGCAAGTCCGGCGGGGAGGGCGTCTATTCCGTGGGGCGGGTGCAGACTCCCACCCTCGCCCTCCTCGTGAACCGGGAACTTGAGATCCGCAACTTCGTGCCCCGGGACTTCTGGACCCTGTGGGCGGTCTTCCAGGCCGGGGCCGGCACGTACAAGGGCAAGTGGTTCCGCAAGGAGGACGGGAAGGAGCTGGAGCGCTTCGACACCGAGGCCGCCGCCCGGGAGATGGCCGAGGCCCTCAAGGGCCACCCCGGCAAGGTGGCCTCCGTCTCCAGCCGGGCCGAGAAGAAGAAGCCGGAGCTCCTCTACGACCTCACGGCCCTGCAGAAGGAGGCCAACAAGCGCTTCGGCTTCACCGCGGAGCACACCCTGGAGGTGGCCCAGGATCTCTACGAGGCCAAGCTCATCAGCTACCCCCGCACCAATTCCCGGTGCCTCACGGAGGCCGACGCGGCCAAGGCCCCGGGCTGGATCCGGGCCCTGGCCCAGGGCCAGCTGGAGGACCTCAAGCCCTTCGTGGACCAGCTGCGCAAGCGCTGGCCCGTGAAGCTGGACAAGCGCTTCGTCAACGACAAGGAGGTGGAGGACCACTCCGCCCTCGTGCCCACGGAGAACCCCGCCCGGAACCTCTCCGGGGACAAGCTCCGGATCTACGAGCTCATCGCGCGGCGCTTCCTCGCGGCCTACTGGCCGGACCGGGTGGAGGGGAAGACCACCATCATCACCCAGGTGCTGAAGGAGACCTTCAAGACCACGGGCACCGTCGTCAAGGAGCTGGGCTGGTCCGAGGTGGATCCCCCCCACGCGCGGCCCCGCAAGGAGGCCAAGGAGGGGGAGGGGGACGAGGGCGAGGAGGAGGATTCCGGCCTGCTGCCCCCCGTGGCCAAGGGGGAGGAGGTGGAGGCCCGGGACCTGCATCCCAAGGCCGGCAAGACCACCCCGCCCAAGCGCATGACCGAGGCCGACCTCCTGGGGGCCATGCAGAGCGCCGGCAAGGAACTGGACGACGAGGAACTCAAGGGCGCCATGAAGGACTGCGGCCTGGGCACCCCCGCCACCCGCGCCAGCATCATCGAGACCCTGCTCAAGCGGGCCTACGTGGAGCGCAAGCGCAATATCCTCCAGCCCACCCCCAAGGGCATCGAGCTCGTGCAGGGCCTGAAGGCCGAGGCCCTCGCCAGCGCCCAGCTCACGGGCGAATGGGAGGCCAAGATGGAGCGCATCCGCCGGGGCGAGGCGGACAGGCCCGCCTTCATGGAGGGCATCCGCGCCTTCGTGGCGGACGTGGTGGCCCAGATCCGCAACGCGGCGCCCTCCCGCCCCCGGCCCGCCACGGGCCCCGTGGTGGGGGCCTGCCCCCGGTGCGGCTCCTCCCTCCACCTGCGGGAATGGGAGGGGGCCCACTACGCCCGGTGCGGGGCCACCGCGGATCCCGAATGCAGGGTGGCCTTCCCCTGCGCCGCGGACGGCGCGCCCCTGGAGACCTGCCGGCGCTGCAAGGGGCCCCTGCGCACCACCAAGGCCGGGGCCAAGGTGTGCGTGGCCTGCGGGGCCTGGGACGCGGACCTGCCGGAGACCATGCCCGAAGCCGGCACCTGCCCGGGTTGCGGCGCCCCCATGCGCCTGGTGCCCTCCACGAAGCGGGGCCAGTGGTTCAGGCGCTGCTCCCCCTGCGGCAGGACCGAGCCCGCCTAGGGATCGCTTCCCTGCCCTGCGGGCGGCTGATAGGATGGGCCCACCAACCCGCCCGGGGCACAACATGGCTAAAATCGATAAGTTCCTTCTCCAGATGGTGAACAAGGGAGCGACCGTGCTGCGCATGGATCCCGGGGAATGCCCCATCGTGGAGGTGGCCGGCGGGCACCGCATCGCCCTTTCCAGCCAGTCCCTGCTGGGCACCGTGCTGGACGGGGTGGCCGGGGAGATCCTGCCGCCTGAATGGCGGAACGACTTCGACCGGGGCGAGAAGGTGAACTTCGACTACGCCCTCGACGGGGTCCGCTACCAGGTCCTGGTGTGCCGCACCAGCCTGGGAACCCGCATCGCCGCGGCCCGGTTCTCCGGGGCCTCCGCCCAGGGCGTGCGGGCCGTGGCCGAGTCCGACGGCGCCCTGGACGGGCTCGTGGAACGGCTCCTGAGCGAGGGCGGTTCGGACCTGTACCTCACCGCCGACGAGCCTCCCCTCATGCGGGTCGCGGGGGGCGTGGAATCCGTGGAGGACTTCGGGCCGGTGACCGCCCGGCGCATCCAGGACACGGCCCAGGCCTGGGCCCCGGCGAGGGCCTGGGAGGCCTTCACCGCCGGCCAGGACGTGGAATTCGCGAGGCAGGACCCCGCCATGCCCTGCCGCCTCCGGGTGAGCCTCTTCCACGACCACGCGGGGCCCGGCCTCGCCGTGCGCGCCGTGCCCCAGGAAGTGCCGGACCCGGCCACCCTTGGCCTGCCCGAGACCGTGCGCCGCCTGGCGGGCCTCAACAAGGGGCTCGTGCTCCTCACGGGACCCATGGGCAGCGGGAAGTCCACGACCCTCGCCAGCCTCCTCACCCTGGCCAACCAGGGCCGCCCGGCCTTCATCGTGACGGTGCAGGATTCCGTGGAATTCGATTTCCCCGACGGTTCGTGCATCATCCGCCAGCGGGAGGTGGGGGGGGACCGCACCCGCCACCACCAGGCCATCCGGAGCGCCATGAAACAGGGGCCCGACATCCTCGCCGCCGGGGCCATCCGGGACGCCGAGACCCTGGATCTCTGCCTCCAGGCCGTGCAGACCGGCCGGGTCGTCATCGCCACCCACATCTCCGCCCGGCGGGAGGAGACCCTCGCCTCCCTCGCGGGCCTGTTCCCGCCCGACCAGCGCCGCCGCGTCCTGGCCCGCATCGCGGACTGCCTCACGGCCATCGTGGGGCACACCCTCCTCCCCCGGGTCGGGGGCGGCCAGGTGGTGG
This sequence comes from Holophaga sp., assembly GCA_035298525.1. Lineage (GTDB taxonomy): Bacteria > Acidobacteriota > Holophagae > Holophagales > Holophagaceae > Mesoterricola. The sequence goes on along the minus strand of DATGXY010000093.1, from coordinate 17,982 downwards.
CCTTCGAGACCTTCTTCAACAACCCGGGAATCGCCTCCCTCATCCGCACGGACCGCCTCAGCCAGCTCCAGGACGCGGTCCGGCAGAGCCGTTACGGCCAGGTGACCCACGAGGAGGCCCTGGTGGCCCTGGTGGAGGAGAACAAGGTCGCCCCCATGGAGGCGTACCTGCGGTGCCAGGACCGGGGCGCCTTCATCTCGGCCTGCCACCGCTCGGAGATCGACTTCGATCCCCGGGGCGCCGGCCTCACCGTCACCGAGATCTGAAGGGCCTCAGAGCGCCACCGGCTCCACCCGGTAGCGGCCCTTGCCGTCCAGGGCGACGGTCCCGGCGGGGACCTCGGGGTCGTGCTCGAACACGAGGATGGTGCCGTTGCCTTCGGCTTCGGCCAGGACCTTCTGCCGCTCGGCCACGCACGTGGCCACGTCGATGTCGTAGCCCATGCACCAGGCGGGCTGGATGTGGTGCCGGGTCGGGATGAGGTCGGCCAGGTAGATGAGCCTCCTGCCTCCCCCTTCCACCTCCACGGCCTGGAGGCCGGGGGTGTGTCCGGGGACGGGGCGCAGGGCGAGTCCCGGCATCAGCTCCACCCGTCCTTCCACCAGGTCCAGGAGGCCCGCGGCCAGGAGGGGCTCCCAGTTCCAGGGCAGGTACGAGGCCCGCTCCCGCAGGAAGCCGCTCCGGGCGTTCTCCAGGTCCCGGGCCTGGAGGACGTACCGGGCGTTGGGGAAGGCGGGTACCGCGTTCCCGGCGGGGTCCAGCTCCGTGGCGCCTCCCGCGTGGTCGAAGTGCAGGTGGGTGAGGATGACCGTGTCCACGTCCCCGGGCTTCACGCCCAGGCGCCCGAGACCCTCCGCCAGGGTCCCCCGGGGACCCATGGCGAAGCGCTCGCGGAAGGCGTCGGCCTCCTTGTCGCCGTTGCCGGTGTCCACCAGGATGGTCCGGCCCCGGCCCCGCAGGAGGAGGCAGTTGGTGTCCATGAGGATGCGGTGCTGGTCGTCGGGGGGGCAGAGGCGTTCCCACACGATCCGGGGCACGGTCCCGAACATGCTTCCGCCGTCCAGGCGGAAGGTTCCCGCGCTCACCCCATCGACGTTCCAGTCGCCCAGCCTCATGGATCCCCTCACTGGCCCTTGTTCAGGAACTTCTCGAAGCCCTTCACCAGCTCCATGGGGAGCGGGAACACGATGGTGCTGTTCTTCTCCACCGCGATCTCGGTGAGGGTCTGCAGGTACCGCATCTGGATGGCCACGGGGTTCTGGCTGATGCGGTCGGCGGCGTCCAGGAGCTGGGCGCTGGCGAGGAGCTCGCCCTCGGCGGCGATGATCTTGGCGCGCTTCTCGCGCTCGGCCTCGGCCTGCTTGCCCATGGCCCGCTGGATCTGCTCCGGCAGGTCCACGCTCTTGAGCTCGACGCTGGTGACCTCGACGCCCCAGGGTTCCGTGGAGCGGTCGATGATCTCCCGCAGGCGCACGCTGAGCTTCTCGCGGTCGGCGAGGAGCTCGTCCAGGCTCACCTCGCCCAGGACGGACCTCAGGGTCGTCTGGGCGATCTGGCTGGTGGCGTAGTAGTAGTTCTCCACCCCGATGATGGCCTGGCGCGGGTCGAGCACCTTGAAGTAGACGACGGCGCTCACCTTGAGGCTGACGTTGTCGCGGGTGATGATGTCCTGGCTGGGCACGTCCAGCACCACGGTGCGCAGGCTCACGACGACCGCGCGCTGGAAGGGGCGGAAGACGAAGATCAGGCCAGGGCCCTTGGGGCTAGGCGCGACCTTGCCGAGGGTGAAGACCACCGCCCTCTCGTACTCGTTGATCACCCGGATGCAGGACGCGACCCAGATGACGATGGCTCCCAGGATCGGGAGCAGGCAGCCCAGACCTGCGATTTCGGCCGGCATGGCGGAACCTCCTTTTCCACCATCATCCCAGATCCGTCAACGCCGCACGTAGGGGTTCGAGGCGGCCTCCTCGCCGATGGTGGTGGCCGGGCCGTGGCCCGGGATCACCAGGGTCTGGGCGGGCAGCGCGTAGAGCTCGCCCTGGATGCTGGCCTCCAGGTGCTCCCAGCTGCCGCCCCAGCTGCCGCCCCAGAGGTCCGTGCGGCCCACGCCGCCCTGGAAGAGGGTGTCCCCCGCCAGCACGACGCCTCCCCTTTCGAACTCCCCGTGGAAGCAGCAGGAGCCGGGGGTGTGGCCCGGGGTGTGGAGGACGCTCAGGCCCTCCCGGGTCTCCCGGTGCTCCAGGCCCGCCGTCTCGGGGCGGGGGATGGGATCCATGCCGAAGAGCCCCGTCTGCATGTCCAGGGCGTCCAGGAGGAACCGGTCCCCTTCGTGGAGGAAGGCGGGGCACTGCCAGAGGTCCTGGAGCTCCCGGGTGGCCCCCACGTGGTCGAAGTGGGCGTGGGTGTGCAGCAGGGCCTTCACCCGGAAGCCCAGGGCCGCCACCCGGGCCGCGATCCGCGGGCCGTCGCCGCCGGGGTCGACGACCACCCCCGCGCCCGTCTCCGGGTCCCAGAGGAGGGAACAATTGCAGCCGAGGGGGCCAACGGAAAAGGTCTCCAGCTTGTACACGGATCCTCCGGATCCCTCCACAGTAGCAGGCCGCCCGGATCTTCATGGGCGTGCCGGGGGGGAATCTGCGCTAGATTGGGGGAACTCCATCCACGAATCGCGCTGAGAGGCCCATGGCTTTCCTCGCCCCAACGTCCCTGCGCAACAAGGTCACCCTCCTGCTGATGGGCACCGCCAGCCTGGCTGTCCTCCTCGCGGCGGTGTGCTTCCTGGCCATCGAGGCCACGACCTTGCGGAACGAGGCCCTCAACGATCTCCGGAGCACCGGGGCCATCGTGGCCTACAACGCCAGCCCCTTCGTCGTCTTCGGCGATTCCCAGGCCGCCGCCAAGGTCCTGGGGGGGCTCCGGGAGCGCCGCCACATCACCGCCGCCCGCATCTACCGGGAGGACGGCCGGCTTTTGGCCGCCCAGCCCGCCCTGGACAGGGCCGGGATCCCCGCGCTCGCACCCGCCCGGACCCAGGAAAGGGCTTGGCGCACGGACCAGGGCATGCTGGCCCTCACCCGGCACATCCTCAGCGAGGACGGCCATCCCATCGGCGTGCTCTACCTGGAGTCGGACGGGGGCGACTTCAAGGACCGCCTCGTGGGCACCATGGGGGCCGTCCTGGCCATCACCCTGGTCCTGGGCCTGGGGACCTTCCTCGCCGCCACCCGCCTCCAGGGGGTGCTGACCCGGCCCATCCTGGACCTGGCCGGCCTGGCCACCCAGGTCTCGGCCACCCAGGACTACGGCCTCCGGGCCGCGGGGGGGGGCCGGGACGAACTGGGCCGGCTCGCGGAGAGCTTCAATACCATGCTGGCCCGGATCCAGGACCAGGACACGCGCCTCGCCCACCACCGGGAGCTCCTGGAGCGGGAGGTGGAGGAGCGCACCGCCGACCTCGTCCGCGCCAACGCCGAGCTCCAGGACGCCAAGGACCGGGCCGAGGCCTCCAGCCGGGCCAAGAGCTCCTTCCTGGCCAACATGAGCCACGAACTCCGGACGCCCCTGAACGCCATCCTCCTCTACACCGAGGTGATCCGGAACGAGGCCGAGGACGCCGGGGTGCAGGCCATCCTCGCCGACGCCTCCCGGGTCGAGGCCGCGGGCAGGCATCTCCTGCACCTCATCAACGACATCCTGGACATGGCCAAGATCGAGGCGGGCCGGATGGTGCTGGACAACCGCCCCTTCGGCGTCCCCGAACTCCTGGCCCAGGTGGCCGCGACCTCGGAAGGCCTGGCCGCCCAGAACGGCAACGTGCTCTCCGTAAGGTGCGAGGCCGGGCTGGAGGAGATGGTCGCCGACCCGACCAAGGTCCGGCAGGTGCTCCTGAACCTCCTGGGCAACGCCTGCAAGTTCACCCGGAACGGAAGGATCGCCCTCGAGGCCGGCCTGGACGCGGAGGGCGCGCGCGCCGTGTTCACCGTCACCGACACGGGCATCGGGATCGCCCCCGACCAGATCGAGCGCATCTTCAGCGAGTTCATCCAGGCCGACGACTCCACCACGCGCCGCTTCGGCGGGACGGGGCTGGGCCTCTCCCTGAGCCGGAAGTTCTGCCAGATGATGGGCGGGGACATCCGCGTGCGGAGCGGGCTCGGCGAGGGCTCCACCTTCACCGTCGTGCTTCCCCTCAGGGGGAGCGCGGCCCCGGCGCGGGGGGAGGTCCCCCCGGCGCCCCTGGCGGCCTCGGGAAGGACCGTGCTCCTGGTGGACGACGACCCCGATCTCCGGGACACCCTCGGCCGCATCCTGGCCAGGGACGGATACCAGGTCCTCATCGCCAAGGATGGGCCCGAGGGCCTGCGGGTGGCCAGGGAATCGCGGCCGGGCATCATCGTGCTGGACGTCATCCTGCCGGGCATGGACGGCTGGGAGGTGCTCGCCGCCCTCAAGGCCGACCCCGCCGTCGCCGACATCCCCGTGGTGATGCACACCATCCTGGACGACGTCCAGAAGGGGCTCTCCCTGGGGGCCGTGGACTTCCTGGGCAAGCCCTTCGAGCGGGACCGCCTGGGCGAGGTCCTTGGGCGCCACCTGCCGCCGCCGCCGTCGGGCCCGGTGCTGGTGGTGGAGGACGACGCCCCCACCCGGGACGCCCTGGCGCGGATCCTCCGGAGCGCGGGCCTGGAGGCCGCCACCGCCGCGGACGGGCTGGAGGCGGTGGCCCGGATGGAGGAGCAGCCTCCGGCGGCCATCCTGCTGGACCTGATGATGCCCCGCATGGACGGGTTCGCCTTCCTGGGCGAGAAGCAGAAACACCCGGGATGGGCGGACATCCCCCTGGTGGTCGTCACCGCCCGGGAGCTGAGCCCCGGGGACCGCGTGCGCCTCCAGGACGCGGGCGTCGCCGCCACGCTCCAGAAGGGCGCGTACGACCGCACCGAGCTGGTGGCGGAAGTGCGGCGGCTCGTGGCCCGGAACCACCGGGCTCCCGAAGGGGGGCAGCCGTGAGCGCCGGGGCCCCCGCGAGGATCCTCGTCGTGGACGACGTGGACTACAACCGCGACATCCTGGCGCGGCTCCTGGCCAGGGACGGCCACGAGGCCTTCACGGCCTCGGGCGGCGCCGAGGCCCTGCGGCTCCTGCTGGAGGCGCCCTTCGACCTGGTCCTCCTCGACGTCATGATGCCCGACGTGGACGGCATCCAGGTCATGGAGGCCATCCACCGGGACCCCGCCCTGCGGCGGATCCCCGTCGTCATGCTCTCGGCCCTCAACGACCAGGAGAACGTGGTCCGCTGCCTCATGCTGGGGGCCCAGGACTACCTCACCAAGCCCATCAACCACCGGATCCTCAACGCCCGCATCGTCTCCTGCCTCGAGAACAAGCGCCTGCGCGACGTGGAGAAGGACTACGTGGAGCGCCTGGAGCGCATGGAGGCCCAGCTCAAGAGGGGCAACGAGGAGCTGACCCAGGCCAACGGCCTCAAGAGCCGGTTCCTGGCCACCGCGGCCCACGACCTGAAGAACCCCCTCACGGGCATCCTCCTCCAGGCCCAGATGATCCAGGACGACCCGGAGGCGGGCGCGGAGGCGGTTGGCGCGAGGGCGGCCCGCATCCAGGAGGTGGGCCGGCGGATGCTGACCATCATCAACAGCCTCCTGGAGACGGCCGCGGACGAGATCCGGGACGTGGTGCTGGACCTGCGCGAATGCGACCTCGCGGACCTGGTGCGCCAGGTGGTGGCCTCCAACCTGGAATACGCGGGGAGCAAGCGGATCCGCCTCGCCTGCCGGGACTGGCCCGAATGCGCTTGCCGGGGCTGGGTGGACGAGGCCCACTTCCGGCAGGCCGTGGACAACCTGGTGAACAACGCCATCAAGTACTCCCCTCCGGATACGGAGGTCTCGGTGCTCGTCCTCCCGCGCATGGGGGAGGGGGGGACCGGGCTCGAGATCCAGGTGCGGGACCAGGGGCCGGGCCTCACCGCCGAAGACCGGGCCAAGGCCTTCGGGCTCTTCCAGAGGCTCTCCGCCCGTCCCACGGGGGGCGAGTACAGCACGGGCCTGGGCCTGTCCATCGTCAAGCAGATGGTGGAACTGCACGGGGGCCGGGTGTGGATCGACAGCGAACCGGGCCGCGGCGCCGCCTTCTGCATCGAGCTGCCGTTGCGGCCCGGGCCCGGAGGCGGCACCCTGGAGGCATGAGCGGACATCTCTGCGTCTTCACCGGTTCCAGCCCCGCCCGGGATCCCGGGCACCGGGCCCTGGCCCGGGAACTGGGCCTGGCCATGGCCCGTCGCCGCATCCGGCTCGTGTACGGGGGAGGGAACTGCGGCCTGATGGGCGTGGTGGCCGACGCCGTCCTGGAGGGCGGGGGCGAGGTCACCGGCGTCATCCCCCGGGCCCTCGTCGCCCGGGAACGGGCCCACCAGGGGCTCACGGAACTGATCGTCACCGAGGACATGCACGCGCGGAAGGCCCGCATGGTGGCCCTGTCCGACGCGTTCCTGGCCCTGCCCGGGGGCTTCGGGACCCTGGACGAGCTCTTCGAGGTGACCACCTGGCGCCAGCTGGGCATCCACCGCAAGCCCATCGGCCTCCTGGACCGCAACGGGTTCTGGATGGGCCTCCTGGCCTTCCTGGATCATGCCGCGGAAGCGGGGTTCATCGGGAGCGATGGCCCCCACCTCCTCCATGGGGACGATGCAGAAGCCGTTCTGGATCAGTTGTTTGCATGATCGGATATTTATAACTGTCTAGTTATAGAATTTAATAAAAAAATACGCTTGCAACCATAAGCAGATCGCGCCATCTTCTATTCCAGAAGGCTGATCGCCTGCTCCCCATCCCAACTGATTCGATCCTGTTTTCTCAATAGCCGGTCCCGTCCCCCAGGGCGCGGGCCCGGGTTCCCCTGCGCCCGGCCGGGCCCCCGCGGCCCCGGCCCCTTCACATACCGCGCGCTCAGGCGCGCCCGACGAAAGGAAGACGCCATGAAGGTCCTTTCCATCCTCACCGCGGCGGCCCTCCTGGCCATGCCCCTCGCCGCCGAGCAGAAGGGCAGCGACACCAAGGGCAAGTTCTACTTCAAGAAGAACTGCAAGACCTGCCACGAGAAGGGCGGCGCGGCCCTCACCCCCCTCTCCAAGACCCAGGCCCAGTGGAAGAAGTTCTTCGACGCCGGCAAGCACAAGGGCGAGGCCCTGGCCCCCAAGCACGGCACCCCCGAGCAGATCCTGGACATCAAGACCTTCCTCATCAACCACGCCTCCGATTCCCCCCAGCCCGAGACCTGCGGCGGCTGAGCGCGACCGGATAAGGAGCCACGACCATGACCATGACCCGCATCGCCCTCGCCCTCGCCCTGCTCAGCCCCGCCCTCAGCGCCCAGGAGGACGTCAAGAAGCAGATCGAGGAACTCAAGAAGCAGGTGGCCGCCCTCGAGGAGAGGGCCAAGGACCAGGAGAAGACCCTCACCAAGGTCGAGACCAAGGTCGCCCAGAGCAACATCGCCTGGGGCGGCGATCTCCGCACCCGCTTCGATAGCGCCCAGTGGCACTTCAAGCCCTACCAGCAGTTCATGGGCTTCGTGCAGAATCCCAATATGGGCGAAGGGAACCCCTATCCCTTCATGCCCATGGCCCAGCAGATGCCCGCCCAGGACTGGAGCAATTCCACCCAGTGGTCCACCCGGCTGCGCCTGCGCATGACCATGAACATCAATGAGCACGCCAAGATCATGGGCCGGCTCACCATGTTCAAGGTCCACGGCGGCGCCGACACCCCCATCTTCAACGGCTCCCCCAACACGGTGCAGAACTCCTTCAACAGCGGCAAGGTGCCCGCCAGCGACGTGCTGCACGTGGAGCGCGCCAGCTTCGTCTACGACTGGCCCAGCCTCGGCGTCCTCTCCATCGGCCGGCAGAACACCTCCGACGGTCCGCCCTACGAGGTCCGGGACGGCGGCGAGCGCCAGGCCACGCCCCAGGCCCTGGCCGTCAACGCCATGGTGGACGGCATCGGCTGGAAGTTCCACCTGGAGCCCCTGGGCCTCCCCGAGCACTCCCTCTTCGGCCTCTGCTATGGCGTGGGCTACGAGAGCGGCTTCGGAGGCGGCGGCCTGGTCAAGTCCAGCGCCACGGTGGTGGGCTTCAACTTCACCAACGCGACCATGGCCAACCCGGCCGGGGCCGCCATGCAGGTGAACCCCATCGGCTCCCTCAAGGACTCCACCGTCCTGGGCGCCATGCTGGACATCCCCTTCATGTTCGAGGGCCTTGGCGCCATCCATTCCGCCAACGTCTACGTGGGCTACAACCGCTTCGGGAACATGACGGACATCCCCTTCGGGAGCCTGTCCAACTTCCCCGTGCCCGCGCAGCCCGGCATGGGCGGCATGCCCAGCATCCAGTACGTCACGGCCACCAACAACCTGGGCGACATGGACCAGTGGACGGCCACCTGGAAGCACAAGATCGGCGACGCCTTCACCTACTTCGCCAGCTTCGGCTACATCAAGAGCCATCCCAACGGCAAGACCAGCCAGTACGGCGCCTACTGGGACATGCCCGCCCAGATGGGCGGCCCCGGCTACCAGCTGACCGGCTTCGGCGGCCTCCTGGGCGACAAGGACAAGAGCCAGACCGCCAACGCCTACTGGGTCGGCGCGCGCTGGGACGTGCGTTCCAACCTGGGCCTGGGCCTGGAGTTCAACCACGGGTCGCCCAAGTGGTTCACCTACAGCCCCGCCACCGGCGAGGCCACGGAGAAGCTCGCCACCCGCGGCGACGTGCTGGAAGCCTACGTCCACTGGGAGTTCGCCAAGAACGTTTCCCTGCGGGTGGGCTACCTGGACTACAAGTTCAGCCACGCCTTCAGCGGCTGGCACATCGCCCCCGCGCCCATGGCCGGGAGCTGGGACGCCGCCTACAACCTGGACAACAACCCCATGCTCCAGTACGCGTCGCCCTCGGGCATCAAGAACACGTACGTCAGCCTGGAAGTGAAGTTCTGATTGGCACCCTCCCGGCGGTCTTCCGCCCCGGCCCAGGCCGGGGCGGGGGGCCGCCGGGGCCGTGACCGGGAGTCCCCATGGATCGACGCCTCTTCCTTCAGATGGTGGGCGCCGGCGGCTTGGCCGCCACCAGCGTCGCCTGTCCCCGCTTCCTCTCCAAGGGCAAGGCCAAGGCCGAGCCCGCCGCTCCGATGGGGATCCCCACCTCGTGCGAGCTGTGTCCCAACAAGTGCTCCGTCCTGGCCATGGTGGAGAAGGGCAGGGTCCACAAGCTGAACCCCAACCCCGAGAACCCCAAGAGCCGGGGCATGCTCTGCGCGAGGGGCAACGCCGCCATCCAGCAGGTGTACGACCCCGACCGGCTCAAGCAGCCCCTCATCCGCGTGGGTGAGCGGGGCGAGGGCAAGTGGAAGCCCGTCTCCTGGGACGAGGCCTTCGACTTCGCCGCCTCGAAGCTCAAGGCCGTGAAGGAGAAGCACGGTCCCGAGGGGACCCTCTGGTCCAGCACCGAGGGCTTCCAGGAGGTGTTCTTCAAGAACCTGGGCATGTCCTTCGGCAGCCCCAACATCCTGCGGCACCCCAGCCTCTGCCTGGCCTCGGTGAACCTGGCCTACTCCATGACTTTCGGCACGGTGCCCAGCTTCGACCTGCAGAACGCCAAGTACGTGATCATGGCCGGGGCCAACCGCTTCGAGAGCATCATCACGCCCGACACCATGGACCTCATCGGCGGGGTCATGGAGCGCAAGGCCAAGTTCGTCTACCTCGATCCCCGGTTCACCGTCACCGCCTCCAAGGCCGACGAGTGGTACCCCATCCGGCCCGGCAGCGACATGGCGTTCATCCTCGCCATGATCCAGGTGATCATCTCCGAGGACCGGTACGACAAGGTCTTCGTGGACCAGTGGACCCTGGGCTTCGACAAGCTGGCCGAGCACGTGAAGCCCTACACGCCCGAATGGGCCGAGGCCGAGACGGGCATCCCCGCCCGGGAGATCCGGCGGATCGCCCGGGAGTTCGCGGACGCCGGGCACCGGGCCGTGTTCTATGCCGGCCGGCGCTCCTCCTGGTACCAGAACGACTTCCAGATGCGCCGGGCCCAGGCCATCCTCAACACCATCGTGGGGAACTGGGACCGGGAAGGGGGCATGGTGCCGAACCGCCGCGTCGCCAAGGGCGAATTCATGTTCCTGCCCTGGGACGATCCCAAGGCCTCCCGGGTGGACGAGGTCGAGAAGGCCTTCCCCCTCACCAGCGCCAAGGACGGCGTCTATCTGCCCCTGCGCGAGAACGTCCTGAAGGGCAGGCCCTACCCCGTCAAGGCCTGGATGATCTACAAGCAGGACCCCCTCCATTCCGTCCCCGACCAGGGCAAGACCCTGAAGATGATGCAGGGCATGGACTTCATCGGCGTGGTCGACATCGCCATGAGCGACACCGCCTGGTACGCGGACGTGGTCTTCCCCGAGAGCCACTACCTGGAGCGCACGGACCCCATCGAGGTCATGCCCGGCATCTGGCCCGCGGCCGTGCTCCGGCAGCAGGTGGTCAAGCCCATCCACGACACGAAGCCCATGCTGGAGATCGCCCAGGGCCTCGCAAAGCGCCTGGGGCTCTCCGACTACTTCGACTACACCATCGACCAGTGGATCGAGGCCGAGGCCAAGGAACTCCCCGTGGAGAACGGCCTCGAGTACATGAAGAAGCACGGGGTGGTGGCCTTCAGCGAGCCCAAGTACGGCACCACCCGGAACGCCGTCTACCGGTTCGTCACCAAGAGCGGGAAGATCGAGATCTTCTCCGAGCGCCTCGCCGAGGCGGGCCACGATCCGCTGCCGGCCTACGCCTCCCCCGTCCAGCCGCCCCAGGGCCGCTACCGCATGATCCTGGGCCGGAAGGCCACCATGACCCACGCGGCCCTGGCCAACCTCCCCTGGCTGCACGAGCACACTCCCGAGAACGATCTCTGGATCAACACGGACGAGGCCGCGCGCATGGGCATCCGCACCGGGGACCTGGTGGAGGTGAGCAGCACCGCCGGCACCGTGCGCCTGAAGGCGAGGGCCACCGAGGAGATCCGCCCGGACTGCGTGTTCATGCTCCACGGCTTCGGCAAGAAGTCCCCCTGGCTGCGCTCGGTGCACAACGTGGGGGCCGCCGACGCGGTGCTGCTGGAGACCGCCTGGGACAAGGTGAGCGGCAACGCCGCCATGCACGAGACGTTCGTCAAGGTCGTGAAGGTGTAGACATGTCCAAGACCGCTTCCCGCCGCTACGTCATGGTCCTGGATTCCAGGAAGTGCATCGACTGCAAGGCCTGCGTCGTCGCATGCAAGGCCGAGAACGATGTGCCCCTGGGCCGGTTCCGCAACTGGATCAACGCCGAGCGCTCCGGCTTCTATCCGCGCCTGCGCGCCTCCTTCGACCCCGAACAGTGCCACCACTGCGAGAATCCCAGCTGCGTGCGGGTCTGCCCCACGGGCGCCAGCTTCCAGCGGGAGGACGGCATCGTGGAGGTGCGCGAGGCCGACTGCATCGGCTGCAAGTACTGCATGGTGGCCTGTCCCTACAACGCCCGTTTCTTCAACGAGGAGACGCAGGTCGTGGACAAGTGCACCTTCTGCGCCCACCGCGTCGACCGGGGCGAGCTTCCCGCCTGCGTGGAGACCTGCCCCAGCCGGGTGCGCACCTTCGGGGACATCACCGATCCGAAGAGTCCCGTGCACGCCCTCCTGGAAGGGCGGCGCTACCGCGTCCTGAAACCCCAGACGGGCAACGGCCCGCAGCTGTACTACCTCCTGTAGGAGCCGCCCATGCACGAACCGGTCTGGGAATTCCTCATCGTCAACTACCTGTTCCTGGGCGGCCTCTCCGCCGGGATCTTCTTCGTGTCCGCCCTCTGCACCTGGCTCCAGACCGACGGCCAGGCCTCGTACCCGCGCATCGCCCGGGCCGGGGCCCTGATGGCCCCCTGGCCCGTGGCCCTGGGCAGCTTCCTGCTCATCTTCGACCTGGGCAAGTGGTGGCGCTTCTGGAAGCTCTTCGCCACCTTCCGGTGGGAGTCCCCCATGTCCATCGGCAGCTGGCTGCTGATGATCTTCACGGGCCTCACCCTGGTGAACGCGTACGCCTGGCTCACGGAGGAGGAGCGCAACCGCCTCTTCGCCAAGCTCCCCGCGAAGCTGCCCTTCCGCCAGAAGCTCATGGATTTCCACCCCGAGCTGGCCGCGTGGAAGCGCAACCTGGCCATGATCGGGTTCCCCTTCGCCGTGGGGGTGGGCATCTACACCGGCGTGCTGCTGGGCGCCGTGCAGGCCCGTCCCTTCTGGAACACCAACCTGGTGGCCCAGCTCTTCCTATTCAGCGCCCTCTCCTCGGGCACCGCGGCCCTCATCCTGGCCCGGGTCCTGGACAAGGGGGAGAAGGACCTGGCCGAGTTCCGGTTCCTGTACACCCTGGACATCTGCCTCATCCTGCTGGAGTTCTTCATCGTCCTGCCCTACCTGATCCACGGCCAGCTTTCCGTGCTGGCGGTGCGGGAGGCCCTGGGACTGGTGCTCGGCGGGCGCTACACCTTCGCCTTCTGGGGCCTCTTCCTCGTGCCGGGGCTCCTGGCGCCCCTGGCCATCGAGCTGTGGGAGTTCCGCCCCGTCCTTTCCGGGAAGGGGACCCTGCACATCACCCGGAACCTGGCGCTGACGGCGGCGGGGCTGGTGATCTTCGGGGGCTACGTGCTGCGCTACGTCTTCGTATTCGCGGGCCAGGCCAGCGGGTTCAAGTGATGGCCGCCACCCTTCCGGACCTGCTGGAGGCCCTTGGCGGGGTCTTCGTCCTCCCCGGGGCCCCCGGCTGGGATCCGGCCCCCTTCCTGGAGGCGCCCTGGGCGCCCGGGGAACTGCGGACGGCCCTGGCCGGGATGGTCCCGGGGCCGGACCTGGACGTGGCCTACGCCGGGCTCTTCATCGCCGGCCGGGACCGGGCCCCCATCCGCCTGGAACTCTCCGCCCTGACGGCGGGAAGGCTCAGGGACGAGACCCTGCTGGCGTCCCTGGACGCTGCCTGGCGCGCGGCGGGGCTGGAACCGGCGGGGGTTTCCGCCGATCACCTGGGGGCCCTCCTGGGCCTCCTGGCGCACCTGCTCCGGATGGCGGAGGATCCGGCCTGCGAGATCCTGGCCCGGCACCTTCTCCAGGACCGCCTGGAACCCCTGGCCTCCCACGTGGCCGAGGGCCTCGCCGCCCCCGGGACCGGCCCCTTCCACGCCGCCGCGGGCCGGGTCCTCGTCCAGGCCCTGGCCCTCTGCCGAACCCTGCTGGCCTAGGGCCTGGCCATGCACACCTTCTCCCTCTCCGTGAACTACGCCTTCCGGACCCTGGGCCACCTGGAGGGGCCCCAGGGGCGCTGGGTCCGCGTGGACGTGCTCTCGGAGCGGGCCGACGCGCCCGGGCCCTTCCTGGGCAAGGTGCTGCAGATCCTCCAGAGGGCGGGGCTCGTGGAATCCCTGCGGGGACGCAACGGTGGTTTCCGCCTGGCCCGGGAGGCCGGGACGGTCACCCTTGGGTCCGTGGTGGACGCCCTGGATGGCCGGGGCTGGCGCACCTCCTGCATCCTTGGCATGGACGCGTGCTCGGGGCGCACCGATTGCGCCGCCTGGACCTGCTGCCGGGAGATGCGGGAGAAGATGGTGTCGGAGCTGGGCCGGCTCACCGTGGCCGACCTGGGCCGGATCCATGGAGGCGCCGGCTGACCCCTGCTCCCCGGGGCGCAGGAACCGCAACGCGCTCCTGGGCAATGACTGCTTGACAAGAATGAGATTCATTCAAGAATGGCTCAACTTCAAGGTGAGCCATGAAAGATTCGGATTCCACATCCTTGTCCGGGGGCCCCGGCCGGTCCACACTCGGCCGTACGTCCGTTGCGGGGGAGGACGGGACCCTGGACCTGGTCCTGCGGGAGGCGGGCCGCGTGACCGTGGCCGAGGTCGCCGGCAGCATCGACGCCCTCACCGCCGATGTGCTCCAGGAGACCCTGGAAGCCTCCATCCGGGAGGGTGGCGTGCTCCTGGTGCTGGATCTGGCCGCGGTCGAATATACGAGCAGCGCCGGCCTGGGGACCATCCTCCTCCTGGTGAAGGAGGCCCGGCGTTCGGGTGGGGACGTGCGCCTCGCCGGCGTGCGCCCCCGGGTGAGCCGGGTGCTGGAGATGACGGGCTTCACCTCCTTCATGAAGCTCTATCCCGACGCGGCCCTGGCCGTGGCCAGCTTCGGTTCCGCCGAATGACGCCGCCGGGCCCCCGGAAGAAGGTGGCCCTGGTCATCGGGGCCGGCAGCGTCAAGTGCGCGGCCTCCCTGGGCCTGCAGGAGGTGCTGGTCCGGGAGGGCATCGGCGTCGACATGGTGGTGGGCTGCTCCGCCGGGGCCATCTACGCCGCCCTCATCGCCATGGGCCGCGGCGCGGAGGAGTCCGCGGCCATGACGGCGCGCCTCTGGACCAAGGAGGTCACCAGCCAGCGGGATCCCTTCGCCCTCTTCCGGGCCTTCTTCGGCGGGTTCCTCCGGCGGGGCAGGGGAGGTTCCTTCGGCCTGCGCAAGGACGCCCTGATCATGCGGCGCCTCCGGGACGCCTTCGGGGACATGCGCATCGAGGACGCGAAGATCCCCCTCTACATCACGGCCACGGACCTGGCCACCGGGGACCAGGCGGTGCTGGACCGGGGCAGCGTGGTGGACGCCATCCGGGCCAGCATCTCGCTTCCTTACATCTTCAAGCCGTTCCGCATCGGGGACCGGACCCTCGTGGACGGGTTCCTGTCGGACCCGCTCCCCGTGAACGTGGCCATCCGGGAGGGGGCGGGCCTGATCGTGGCCATGGGCTTCGAGAGCCCCTACCAGCGCCGCTTCGACAGCTTCGGGCGCCTCTCCTTCCAGCTGAGCAGCATCATGACCAACAACCTGCTGCGCTCCCGCTTCGCCATGCACAGCCTCAGCCACCACGAGGAGGTGATCCTCGTCGCGCCGGAGTTCGGCAGGCGCGTGCGCCTCTTCGACACGGAGAAGATCCCCTACGTCATCGAAGAAGGGCGCAAGGCCGCCGAGGCGCAGGTGCCCTACCTCAGGCGCATCCTGGCCGCCGCCGGCTGAGATTCGGCCCGCAGGGGCCTACTTCAGGGCCTGGTAGGCCGCCTTCACCCGCTCGGAAACGTGGCCGCAGACGAGATCGCACACGTTGCCCACCAGGGGCATCACGGGGGAGAAGAACACGGCGTTCCCCTGGGGCTCCCGGTTGGCCAGGCCCACCCGCACGAGGAAGGCCAGGTGCTTGCTGGCGTTGGCCTGGGAGAGGCCCGTGCACTCGGCGATGGCGCCCTGGCTCATGGGGGCGCCGTTCTCCAGGAGGCAGCGGAGGATCTTGAGGCGCGAAGGATCGCCCAGGGCCAGGAAGAGGCGGCTGACCTCCTCGATCATGGGGTCCGTCAACGTCTTGTGGGGGGCCATCCAGTCTCCATTTCGCGCATACAATCATACTTTCGCGGGCCTATTCCTGTCCAGGAAAGGACCCGCGAAAGACCTTGTGGCGCCTGTATTCCTGACCCATGGGTCAGCTTTGCAGGTTCGTCCAGGGGCCCAGGTTGTGGGCCTCCTTGAATCCGGCCTTCCGGAGGATGGAACAGGCGGAGCCGCTGCGCATGCCTGAGGCGCAGCAGGCCAGGATGGGCTTGTCCTTGTCCAGCTCGCCCAGGCGGGCCTTCAATTGGCCCAAGGGGATGTTCCTGGCGCCCTTGGGGTGCCCCTGGGCGAACTCCGCGGAGGTGCGTACGTCCAGGACGACGGCGCCCCGCTGGCGCAGTTCCAGGAGCTGCTGGCGGGTGAGGGGCTCGGCGGTGGCGCGCCGGCGCATGAGGAGGAACCAGGCCGCCCCCACGATGAGGGCGGCGAGGATCGTCAGGTCGGACTGGCTCAGGGGTGGCATTCCGCGGCTCCTTCAGGATCCGGAACGGCCGCCCAGGGCCCACACGGTGCCCACGACGGCGCCGTAGAGGATGGCCCGCAGGGGGGTCGCGGTGAGGGGGCAGGTGCCGGTCCTGCATCCGATCAGCTTCTGGTAGGCGAAACCCAGGCCGCCCCCGATCAGGATGCCCAGGGCCAGGCGCTTGGCGAGGAGGAGGGTCATCCCTTCACTCCGCAGGCGCCCTTGGTCTCCACGCCCAGCTTCGCGAGGATGGTGGACATCAGGCACCAGTTGGTGAGGCCGCTCTGCAGCAGGTTGGCGCCCACGAAGACGGTGAGCCAGACCCACTTGTGGCTGTGCCAGGCGGTGAGGGCGACGCTGGCCAGGACCAGGGTGCCGGCGACGCTGTGGACGATGCGGTCGACGTTCATGGGCTCTCCTTATTTCGCCGCGTTGAGGGCGTTGACGAGGACGTCCGCGGTCTGGACGCCCACGAAGCGGTTGACGACCTGGCCGTTCTTGAGCACGACCAGGGTGGGGATGGCCTGGACCCCGTACTGGGCCGCCAGGTCGCGCTCGTCGTCCACGTTGACCTTGCCGACGACGGCGGCGTCGCCGATGCGGCCGGCGACCTCGTCGACGATGGGGCCCTGGGTGCGGCAGGGGCCGCACCAGGGGGCCCAGAAGTCCACGAGCACGGGCTTGGACTGGTCCCGCACGCCCGGGAAGGAGGCGGCGGTGAGGACCTGGACGGGGGAGGCGGAGGCCTCGGCGGCGGGGCTGGAGGCCTTGGTTCCGCGGTCGCAGGCCAGGAAGGCCGCGAGGGCGGGGACGAGAAGGATCAAGGTGCGGTTCATGGCTTCTCCTGGAGGGTGGCCTGGCGCTGGAGATCCGCGGCGCGGCCCCGGCGGGCGACGAGGTAGTAGAGCACGGGAACCGCGAGCCGGGACAGGAGGGTCGCGGCCACCTCGCCGGCCATGAGGCTGATGGCGAGCCCCTGGAAGATGGGGTCGGCCAGCATCACGCTGGAGCCCACCATGACGGCGGCGGCGGTGAGGAGCATGGGGCGGAACCGCACCACGCCGGCCTCCTCCACGGCGCTCTCGAGCGCCATGCCCTCGGTGAGCTTGAGCTCGATGAAGTCGACCAGGATGATGGAGTTGCGCACGATGATGCCCGCGCCGGCGATGAAGCCGATCATGCTCGTGGCGGTGAAGAAGGCGCCCAGGACCCCGTGGGCGGGGATGATGCCGATGAGGCTCAGGGGGATGGGCACGAGAATGACGAAGGGGATGGTGAAGCTCTCGAACCAGCCCACCACCAGCACGAAGATCAGCACGAGCACGGCGGCGAAGGCCAGGCCCAGGTCCCGGAAGACCTCCAGGGTGATGTGCCACTCGCCGTCCCACTTCATGGCGAGCTCCTCGGTGGCGGAGGGGTGGGAGAGGCCCAGGCGGGCCACCTTGGCGCCGTTCGTGCCGGGAATGGCGTCGATCTTCTTCCCGAGTGCGGTCAGGGCGTAGACCGGGCTTTCGATGGCGCCGGCCAGGTCGCCGAAGACGTAGGTGACGGGCATCAGGTTCTTGTGGAAGATGTCGGCCTGCTCCACGCCCTCCTTGACGTTCACCAGTTCGGACAGGGGCACCATGCCCCGCGCCCCGGGAACGGAGAGCTGGAGGAGGTCGCGGAGTTCGCGCCGGCGCTCCGACGCGAGCTGGACCACGACGGGCACCTGGGTGGAGCCTTCGAGCACGTGGAAGGTGCCCGCGGCGTGGCCCTGGCCGGCCATGTAGAGGGTCTGGACCACGTGGGCGGGGGCGACGCCGTGGAGGGCGGCCTTCTCCCGGTCCAGCACGAGGCTGATCTTGGGGTCGGTGGCGTTGAGCGTGGAATCCACGTCCACCACGCCGTCCACGGTGCGGAAGGCCTTGAGCACCTCGGTGGCGTAGCGCTCGCGCTCGGCGGGGGTGGGGCCGTAGACCTCGGCCACCACCGTGTCGAGCACGGGCGGGCCGGG
>DATGXY010000092.1:0-6566 GCA_035298525.1 Holophaga sp. | reverse complement strand
GCCCCACGGACCTGATGGGGGCCCTCTTCGTCTTCGTGCTGGCCACCTTCGTGGGCCTCATGAGCATCCAGCGGGTATCCCGCCTGCTCCACACGCCGCTCATGAGCCTCACCAACGCCATCTCCGCCATCGCCGTAGTGGGGGCCATCATCGTGGCGGCCGGCCAGGACCAGCCCGGCCTGGTGACGGCCCTGGGCCTGGCGGCCATCTTCTGCTCCACCACCAATATCGTCAGCGGCTTCCTCATCACGGACCGGATGCTGAAGATGTTCCGCAAGCGCGGGGGGGACGGCCGATGAGCGTCCCCACCCTCGTGCAGGTCCTGTACCTGGCCGGCACGGCCCTCTTCATCCAGAGCCTGCGGTGGATGAGCGGTCCGGAAACGGCCCGCAGGGGCGTCGGCGCGGGGGTCGCCGCCATGGCCCTGGCCGTGGTGGGGACCCTGGCCGGCGTGGCCGCCGGGGGCGGAAGCCACTACCTCTGGATCCTGGCGGCCTTCGCTGCCGGGGCCCTGGTGGGCTGGCCCCTTGCCCAGGTGCCCCTCACCGCCGTCCCCCAGCGGACGGCCCTCTCCCACGCCTTCGGCGGCATGGCGGCGGGCCTCGTGGGCATGGGCAAGTTCGTCCTGTACTACGGCCAGGGCAACCGGGAGGCCCTCACCCCCTTCATCACCGCGGCCCTCTGCGCCGAGGTGCTCCTGGGCTTCCTCACCCTCACGGGCTCCCTTCTGGCCGCGGGCAAGCTCCAGGAAGTGGCCTGGATCCCCCAGCGCCCCGTCACCTACCCGGGCCAGAACGCCGTGAACCTGGGCCTTTTCGCCCTGGCCCTGGGGGCCGCCTGCGCCCTGGTGGCCAGCCCCCTGGCGCCCTGGGCGCCCTTCGCCTTCGGGCTCCTGGTGCTTCTCTCCCTCGCCTTCGGGGTGCTGCTCATCCTCCCCATCGGCGGGGCCGACATGCCCACGGTGATCAGCATCCTCAACAGCTACGCGGGCCTCTCCGCCGTCGCCATGGGCTTCGTCCTGGACAACAAGCTCCTGATCGTGGCCGGGGCCCTGGACGGCAGTTCCGGCCTGATCCTTTCCATCCTCATGTGCAAGGCCATGAACCGCAGTTTCGCCAACGTGCTCTTCGGGGCCTTCGGCCAGGCCGCGCCAGCCGCCGCGGGGACGGAGCAGGCCTACAAGGCCGATACCCCCGAAAGCGCCGCCCAGGTGCTGGCCCAGGCCGAGCTGGTGGTCATCGTGCCCGGCTACGGCATGGCCGTGGCCCAGGCCCAGCACAAGGTGAGGGAGCTGTACGACCTCCTCAAGAAGCGGGGCGTCACCGTGAAGTTCGCCATCCACCCCGTGGCCGGGCGCATGCCGGGGCACATGAACGTGCTGCTGGCGGAGGCCGAGATCCCCTACGACGACCTGGTGGAGATGGACGACATCAACGGGGACATGCCCCACTGCGACGTGTGCCTGGTCATCGGCGCCAACGACGTGGTCAACCCCGCGGCCCGCACGGACAAGACCAGCCCCATCTTCGGCATGCCCATCATCGACGCGGACCGGGCCCGCACCGTCTACGCCATCAAGCGATCCCGGAACCCGGGCTTCGCCGGCATCGATAACAACCTCTACTTCCTGGACAAGACCTTCATGCTCTTCGGGGACGCCAAGGCCGTGGTGGGCGATCTGGCCCGGGAACTGGGCGGCGAGGGCATGCATGGCTGAACCGGCCTGCCGGTCTTGACTTGATTAATAATTAATTTATCTTGGAGCCAGCCTCTTCAGGAGCTCCATGCGCCCCACGTTCCTCCTCCCTTTCGCCCTTCCCGCCCTCCTGGCCGCCGCCCCCCAAGCCCCCGCCGGCGATGACCTCGCGCGCAGACTCACCAGTTACCACACCCGCCTCTTCGCGGTGGGGGACCTGGTGACCACCCCCTTCGACGCCAAGGCGGACGAGGTCACCCAGTGGACGGACCTCATGAATGAATTCACCCGGGCTGTCCAAGCAGGCGGAACCAAGGAGCAAGGGAAGGACATGGAGGCCCTGGCGAACCTGAGCCATTCCATCCTCCAGGAGAGGAACCGTGCCTCCCAGTTCTTCAAGAGTCGGTTCCCCGATGGGAAAGTCCCATCGGGAACCAAGTTCCCCCGGAAGGATCTGAAGGATCTCATCGATGGGGACGCGACGCTGAGGAACAAGGCCAAGCCGGTCGACGCCATCCTGGACCGGGCCAGTAAGTCCATGAAGGATCCGGCCGACGCGGGGGATCTCCTCTACCGGCTTTCCCTCACGCTTTTGCTGACGGTGGACGCATACCACAACCATCTGCTCGCCCTCGTCAAGCGCTAGCCAAACCCATGGTATGGTAGCACCTTAACCGTCGGGCAGCCTTCGCGCCCGGCGATCCGAGGCCCCCCCATGTCCCTGCCCGTCCTGACCGGAGCGCTGCTCCTTCTCCAACTCGCCGGCTCCCCCGCCCTGGTCGCCCAGGACAAGATCCCGGATGTGCCCCGCCTCGTCCCCGGCGCCCGCTACGTGGATGCCCGGAGGATGGACCTGTCCCGCCTGCCGGACCCCCCTGCCCTGGGCTCCCTGGCCGCCCAGGCGGACCTGGAAACCATCCTCCAGCTCCAGGCCTGGCGCACCGACGCCGAGGAGGCCTGGGCCAAGGCCACGGACCGGCTCCAGTACTTCGATGTGGCCTCCACCCTCGGTCCCTGGTTCCGCCCGGACCGCCTGCCCCTTACCGCCCGTCTCCTCCAGGAGGTGCTGGGGGATGGTGAAAGCGCCAACCACGTGGCCAAGCTCAAGTGGAAGCGCCTGCGCCCCTGTATCCAGGATCCCCGGGTGCGGCCCTGCGTGCAGCCTCCCAAGGAAACGAAAACGAACGGCCAGACGGATCCCGGCTTCTATTCCTATCCCTCCGGCCACGCCACCGCCGTGTACCTTACGGCCAACGTGCTGGCGGACCTGATGCCCGCCCACAGGGACGCGGTGTTCGCCTGGGCCCGCAAGTCCGCCTGGGGACGCATGCTCGCGGGCGTGCACTACCCCAGCGACAACCTGGGCGGTCGCATCCTGGCCACCCTGGTCCACGACGCGGTGAAGGCCAACCCCGAGTACCGGAAGGCCGTGGAGGCCTGCCAGGCCGAACTCCGGGCCCAGGCCCCCGCCGGGACCCTGTAGCGCTCCTGCGCCGTCTCCAGGTGTGATATCCTCCCCTGAAATCATCCAATTCAACTGGAATTTCATGGGAGTGGTGCCATGCGCCGTCCGACCCGCGTCCTCGCCGCCACATGCCTCATCCAGGCCCTGGGCCTCGGCCCCCTCGGGGCCCAGGCGACCGCCCCGGTCCTCAAGGCCCGGTCCCTGGAAGGCGCGAACCTCGATTTCACGGGCGGCGCCAGCCTCCAGGACGTCCTCCAGCGCCTGGGCAAGGCCGGCGGCGTGACCATCACCCTCCACGCCTCGGTGGCGGCCCAGGACGCCAACGTCCGCATCGATCTCCGGAACCTCCCCTTCCAGCAGGCCCTGGACACCGTCCTGCTCCAGAACAACCTGTTCGCCAAGGTCCTGTCGCCCGATTCCCTCATGGTCTTCAAGAAGACGCCCCAGAACCTGATGGAGTTCGAGGCCCGTTCCAACCGCACCTTCACCCTTTCCCACGCGGACCCGGACAGCGTCCGCCAGACCCTCAACGCCCTGATGCCCCAGGTCCGGGTCTTCCCGGACAAGCGGCTCCACGCCCTTTCCATCCAGGGCAACGCGACGGAACTGGCCGCGGCCCAGGCCCTCGTGGAGAACCTGGACAAGCCCAAGGGCGAGGTGGGCCTGGAGATCGAGATCCTGGAGGCCGGCCCGAAGGCCGTGGCCGCGGCCGGGCTGGCCCGGGAGACCTCCGGCGCGGCGGTGGACCGGGCCCTGGAAACCCTCAGGAAGGACGGCGCCACCCGCCTGGTGGCGAAACCCCACCTGCGGGTCATGGCCGACGAGGCCGGCGAGATCCGCGTCGGCCAGGTCCAGCCCGAGGCGGCCGCCGCAAAGGACGCCGGCGATCGCGTCCAGACCGGCGGCTTCCGGCTCCGGGTCAAGCCCCGCATCCATGCGGACGGCACCCTGACCCTGGCCCTGGACTACGCCTCCCTGGCCCCCGCCAAGGGCGCCCAGGACAAGCCCCTCCTGGACGAGCGGGCCCTGCGCACCTCCGTCCAGGTGAAGGAAGGCGAGGCCGTGGCCTTCGGCGGCCTCCTGGCGGACGAGACCGGCGGAGCGCCCCGGGATCGCATCCTCGTCCTCAAGGCCCGGGTGATCCGGAAGGCTGACAACAAGTAAGGCCACCCGTCGACGGCCCAGCCCGGAGGCCCGCCAGGTCTACGGCCACCTCCCCGGCTCAGGCCCCGGGAATGCGCAGGGTGAATGCCGCCCCCCCCTCCTCATTGCGCACGGTGAGGCTTCCTCCCATGCCCTCCACCACCTGGCGGGCCATGTGCAGGCCCAGGCCCGCCCCCCGGGCCCGGGTGGTGTAGAAGGGCTCGAAGATCCGGTCCAGATGCTCCTCCGGAATGCCGCCCCCATCATCGGCGACGGTGATCTGGCCCCAGCCCCCCGCCCGGGACACGGCGACCCGCACCCGGCCGCCCTTGGGATCCCGGCCCTCCAGGGCCTGCCGGGCGTTCACCAGGAGATTGAGGAGGACCTGGGCCAGTTCGTTGGGGTGGCCCTCCACCCGCACGTCCTCCAGGAAGACCATGTCCAGGGTGATGAAGGCGGCCAGGAAGTGGGCCTCCACCAAGCCCGCCGCCATGCGGACAGGGTGGGAGAGGGGGAAGACCACCGGTTCCTTGTCGGGCTGGAAGAAGGTCCGGAAGTCCGTGATGGTCTGGGACATGCCCTGGATCAGCCCCTGGGCGGTGGCGAACTGGGCCTGGATCTCCGCCTCGCTGGCGTCGCCGAACCGGCGCGCGTCCTGGATGTTCTGGAGGGTGAGGCTCAGGGAAGAGAGGGGCTGGCGCCACTGGTGGGCGATCGTGGCGATCATCTCCCCCATGGCCGCCTGCCGGCCCTGCAGGGACAGCATCCGGTCCCTCACCCGAAGATCCGTAACCGCCTGCTCGATCCGTGCCTCCAGGTTCCGGTTGATATCCTCCAACTGGGCCTGGCGGGAGGCCAGCTCCACCTGCAGTTCGTTGAACCGGTCCACGATGGCCGTGATCTCCCGGGCGCCCCGCACCTGGATGGGGTGGGGAGGCTCCGGGCCCTGGGACATGCGGTGGATGGCGTCGGCGGCTTGTTCCAGGGGCCGGAGGCCCCGCCACAGCGCGAGCCACACCAGGAGCGCCATGGTGGCGGAGGCCAGGAGGGCCCCGGCCCAGACCCGCTTCTCCTGAAGGCGCAGGGGGGCGAAGGCGGTGGCCGTGGGCAGCACACCCTCCGCAATCCAGCCGTGGTTCCCCACCCGGTAGGCGCTGGAAACCAGTTCCACCTTGCGGGAATTGACCATGATGCCGCTGCCCTCGTACCCGTCCATGAAGCGGTCCAGGAGGCCGTTGACCCCCCGGGGCACGAGGGGTTCCAGGACGCGGGAGGCATCGGTGCTGCTCACGAAGAGCCGGTCCCGGACGGAAAGGATGAAGACATCGCCCGAGCGGTCGGTGCGCTGTACCTGCACCTCGTTGAAAAGTTCGCTCCCCCGGATGAGGTTCGCCCCCACCAGCACCCCCAGCAGTTCACCGCCGGAACCCAGGATGGGCACGGAGAGGAGGAGGACGGGTTCCTTGGCGAAACGGCCGATGACCGGCCTGCCGATGGCGGGCCGCCGGGTCCGCACCCCTTCCAGGTAGTAGTCCCGCTGCCGGTAATCGGCGGTGGCCCGCCCTTCCATGCGGGGAAAATCGGCCACCCCCCGCCCTTCCGGGCCGATGGCGTACATCCCCAGCGTGAAGAGCCGCAGCAGCTCGGGCTTGCTGGCGAGGAGGGCCTCCATGCGCCGGGGGTCCTTGAGGTGGGCGGCCGTGATCCCCGCGGCGACCTTCTGCAGGATGAACTGCCGGGAATCCAGGGCCTCGTTCAATTGATTGGCGATGTACCGCACCCGGGCCTGCTGCTGGGCGAAGAGCAGGTCCAGGAAGCCCGCCCGCAGGTGCCGCACCTGGAGCCAGGCCAGCAGCAGGATCACCCCCAGCAGACCCGTCATGGTGAGGAGGGCCACCCGTGTTTTGAGACCGGCGTTCATGGGACGGATCACCTGGAGGAGGAGGCTCCAGGGTAGGCCTTCCGGCCCGCCCGCGCACCTGGAAACCGGGTGGGATCAGGACGCCGGTGACCCATCTGAGGCGTGAACCGACGTCTCAACTGGCCTCGTTTTCCGGGGATGGGTCAGGCGCCAGATTCCCTTTCCACTGGCATGCCCGCTCCCTTGGTCATTGAAGCAACTTTGGTTCTTCACGGATTTGAGGGGAGGCGCCGACCCACACTCACTTTAGCTTGGTGCTGACGAGGAGGCCGGAGCCGGTCTATGGGGCCGTTCTGAGGCCCGTCATCCAGGCAAGTTGAGACGAAAAGCCTATCGCCGAG
>DATGXY010000091.1:0-6968 GCA_035298525.1 Holophaga sp. | reverse complement strand
CCGCCGCCGACGGCAACGCCCTGGTGACCGTCTCCCCCACCGCCACGAACGTGCCGGCCCGCTTCCGCTTCACCTGCAGCACCTCGAACATCGGCTTCAAGGGCGACTACAAGATCGACGGCGACGAGCTGAAGGTCATCTGGCAGCTGGAGAGCTCCACCAGCGTGGACGGCGACCAGCCCAGCACCCTGGCCGGCCGCAACAGCTGCATCGGCATCGCCAGCAAGACCTACGGCACCGTCTTCGTCGGCAGCTGGGACACCCCCTACAAGTTCCCCCAGATCTTCACCGGCGCCCTGCGCGGCCTCTTCCCCTTCGACCAGAGCCTCACCGGCAACCCCGGCTTCAACGTCCCCGGCACCGTCACCAACTCCGGCCGCGCCAACACCAAGAACGACGCCGCCTTCAACCGCCGCCAGGGCAACAGCCTCCAGTACTGGAGCCCCTCCTTCAGCGGCCTCAGCTTCCGCCTGGCCTACTCCGCCAACGAGAGCAAGCCCACCACGGACGTCGCCACCCAGCTGCAGTACAACCCCACCGTCATCAGCGCCCTCGTCAGCTACAAGATCGGCGCCCTGACCCTGCACTACGGCTACGAGTGCCACAACGACTACTTCGGCCTCAGCCAGCTCACCGGCGCCGCCACGGCTCCCAGCCTCACCAACACCGGGTCCAAGGACGAGGGCCACGAGCTCCTGGCCTTCTACGTCTTCAAGAGCACCGGCACCCGCGTCACCGGCATGGTCGAGGAACTGACCTACCGCAACGACGAGACCGTCACGGGCAAGGCCAACGAGTACAAGCGCGCCGCCTGGGCCGTCTCCGTGCAGCAGGACCTGGGCCGCCACAAGATCTGGGGCCTCTACAGCTCCGCCGCCGACGGTTCCGCCAAGCTGGTCGGGGGCGCTCCCGCCAGCACCAACAACCTGGGCGCGAGCCAGGTGTCCCTTGGCTACAACTACTCCATCACCAAGACCGCCGATGTCTTCGCCACCTTCTACCAGGTGACCAACAAGTCCGCCGCCACCTACGGCGCCTTCCCCGTCCTTTCCGGCATCAACCCCGGCGCCGACACCAAGGGCTTCGGCGTGGGCATCCTCTACACCTTCTGAGGAGTCTGACATGAGCGAAGAGAGCAATTTCTCCCGCCGCGGCTTCCTGGGCGCCGGCAGCGCCCTCCTGGGCGGCCTCGCCCTGGCCAGCGTGCCCCTGGACGCCGCTTCCAAGGCCGCTCCCGAGGTCGAGACGGCCATGCCCCGCAAGTGGGATGAGACCTTCGACGTGGTGGTGGTGGGTTCCGGCTTCGCCGGCCTCGCCGCCGCCTACGAGGCCAAGAAGGCCGGCGCTTCCGTGGTGGTGCTCGAGAAGATGCCCACCGCGGGCGGCAACTCCATCATCAACGGCGGCATCGTCTCCGCCGCCGGGAGCCCCCTGCAGGCCAAGATGGGCATCAAGGACAGCCCCGAGCTGATGGCACAGGACATGATCAAGGCCGGCCTCGGCCTCAACCACCCCGACCTGGTCAAGCTGATCTCCGAGAAGTCCACCGAGACCGTGCTGTGGACCGTCAACGAGCTGGGCGTGAAGTACCTGGACAACGAGCTGGTCCAGGAGGGCGGTCACACCGTCAAGCGCAGCTACAAGACCTACAACTCCAGCGGGTCCGCCATCGTGCTGCCCCAGCTGGAGAAGCTGAAGGCCCTGGGCGTCGAGCCCCGGCTCGAAACCTACGTCGCCAAGATCTACCGCGACAAGGACGGCCGCGTGAAGGGCCTCCAGGTCCGCGAAGGCTACGAGTTCCCCAAGGCCGGCAGCGGCAAGGTCAAGAACATCCGCGCCCGCAAGGGCGTGGTGCTGGCCCACGGCGGGTTCGGGCAGGACGTGGCCTACCGCATGATCCAGGACCCCAAGCTCACCGCCAAGGTCGAAAGCACCAACCAGCCCGGCGCCACCGCCGAGATGTGGCGGGAAGCCTCCCGTATCGGCTGCAACATCATCCAGGGCGACTGGATCCAGGTGGGCCCCTGGGCCTCCCCGGACGAGAAGGGCTTCGGCCTCGCTCCCCACTTCGCCCAGGAAGCCGCCTCGATGTACGGCATCTGGATCGACGCCACCACCGGCAAGCGTTTCATCGACGAGCTGGCCAACCGCAAGATCCGCGCCGACGCGATCATGATGCTCATGAACCAGGGCCACCAGTGCGTGGCCATGGCCGACGCCAAGGGCGTCAGCCGCCTGACCCCGGGCGTCATGACCAAGCTGCAGGAGCGGGGCGTCGTCAAGGCCTTCCAGACCCTGGAGGCCGTGGCCGACCACTACAAGATGCCCAAGGCCGATTTCCTGGCGACGGTGGAGAAGTACAACACCAACATCCGGAACAGCGACCCCAAGGATCCCAAGGACGACATCAAGAACAGCACCAAGCTCCCCCAGGGCACCGCCCCGATCGAGACCGCGCCGTTCTACGTCTCCCGCCTCCTGCCCAAGGTCCACCACTGCATGGGCGGCATCTACACCAACACCCGCGCTGAAGCCATGGACATCACCACCGACCAGCCCATCCCCGGCCTCTACGCCGCGGGCGAGGCCACGGGCGGCGTCCACGGCGCCGTTCGCCTCGGCAGCTGCGCCGTCATCGACTGCCTGGTGATGGGCCGCGCCGCCGGTTCCAACGCCGCCAAGGCCAAGGCCTGGGGCTGAACGTGCTCCGCTTCCTCCTGACCGCCCTCCTGGGGGTGATCACCTTCCTCCCGGCTTCCGCGGCGCCCGCCCGGAAGCCGGGCGTGAAGGCCACCGCCTGCGCCGCCTGCCACGGCAAGGACAAGGTCCTCCCCGCGGGCCACCCCGACCTGAAGAAGGCCGGGGCCTGCGCCACCTGCCACACCGGGGAGAAGACCCTCCGGGGCAAGCTCGACCTGGCCCACCGCCACGGCCTGGCCGGCATCGATTGCGCCGGCTGCCACGGCAAGGGCAAGCCCGCCAAGGTGGCCCCCGCCGCCTGCATGGCCTGCCACGACCTGGAGGCCCTCGCGGCCAAGACCGCCCAGGCCAAGGATCACAACCCCCACGCCGACCAGCATGGGTACGCCAAGAACTGCAACCTGTGCCACCACGCGCACAAGAAGCCCGCTAACTACTGCCTCACCTGCCATTCCTTCAACTGGCCCGTGCCCTGAGCGCGGGCGGGAGACCACCATGGGTAACCTCGGAATCACTGAAATCCTCCTGATCGGCGTCGCCCTGCTGATCTTCTTCGGGCCCTCCAAGCTGCCCGAGCTGGGCAAGAGCCTGGGCCGCGGCATCCAGGAGTTCAAGAAGGCCAGCCGCGAGCTGACCTCCACCGTCACCGAAGAGAAGAAGGCCTAGCATGGACGCGGCAACCGTCCAGGAAGCGGCGCTGACCATGCCGTTCATGGAGCACCTGCGGGAGCTCCGGATCCGCATCGTGCGCTGCCTCCTGGCGGTGGTTGCGGCCTTCTCCCTCACCTACGCCTTCCGGGTGGAACTGTGGGCCTGGGCCCAGCGCCCCTTCCTCCTGGCCATGGCGCGCCACGCCAAGGTCGCCCCCGGGGAGCTCCACCCGTGGGCCTACACGAGCCTCACGGAGCCATTCTTCAGCCTGATGCGGCTCTCGCTCTGGGCCGCGGCCTTCCTGGCCGCGCCGGCGGTGCTGCTCCAGGTCTGGGGTTTCATCAGGCCGGCCCTGCGCGAGCGGGAGCGGCGGCTGCTGATCCCCTTCATGGCCGCGACCACGGGCATGTTCGCCCTCGGCCTGGCCTTCGCCTACACCCAGGCCTTCCGGTTCCTGGGCGACATCCTCTTCCAGGAGGCCAGCGCGGCGGGGCTGCGGGCCAACCTCCACATGGAGGCCTACCTGGATCTGTTCATCTCGACCCTGGCGGTGACCGGGATCATGTTCGAGCTGCCCGTGCTGGTGTTCTTCCTGGCGCGGTTCCGGATCCTCACCGCGGCGAAGATGCTGCGCTTCTGGCGCCACGCCACCATCGCCATCCTCGTCGCATCGGCCTTCTTCACGCCGGGGGACGTGGTCCTGACGACCGTCTTCTTCTCCGTGGTGCTGCTGGGGCTCTACGCCGTGTCGGTGGCGGTGGCCTGGATCGCGGAGCCTCGGAACTAGCAGGGGTGGCTTAAACCCGGACATCCTGGGGCTTGGGGGGCATCCTTGCTGGGGGGAAACCTGCGCCCCAGTTGCCTGGACCCGATTCAACCCCTGGAGCAATCGGGGGGTATCGGGGCCGGTTGACGGTCCAGGGGTTCCGGGTCCCTCTCTGGACGACCAGGTCCTCGCACCCGTATTGCGCCTTCCGCACCGCCGTGCAAGAATCGGTGCCATGGAGAAGGCCCTGGCCCAGTCGTGTTGATGCGGTGACGCTTCGTCCCGCACGTCCGCATGTCTGAGGCCCATCATGTTCCTTCCCCGCCCCTCCAGCCTTCCGCTCGCGCCCGCCTTCGAGGCCGGCCTGTGTTGTTGTTGTCGCCCTTCCCGGAATGGCAACGGCAACCCAAGGCAATCCTCAGGAGGCTTCGATGGAAAGCATCGCCAGCATGGTCATGGAGGGCGCGGCCCTCGAGCGGAAATCCTGGTCTGAATCCCTCGCGTTCGCGGGAAGGGCGCTGGCCGCCCCGCGGAGGTTCGGGGCCATCCTTCCCAGCGGAACCGAGCTGTGCCGCGTCCTGGCCCGCGCGGGCGGGGGGAAGACCCTGGTGGAACTGGGGCCCGGAACGGGCAGCATCACCCGGCACCTGCTGAAGGGGCTGCCCATGGATGGGCGGATCCTGGCCCTGGAACTGGACCCTGGGATCGCCTACCTGCTTCAGAAGCGCCTCCCCGACCCGCGGCTCCAGGTCCGGATCGGGGACGCGGGCGATCTCGCCCAGTGGCTCGGGAGCCTGGGATGGGGCCCGGCGGATGCGGTCGTCTCCGGGCTTCCCTTCCAGAACTTCCCCAAGGAGGTGCGGACCCGCATCCTCACCGCGGCCCGGGACGCCCTGGGTTCGGGCGGGCGATTCGTCGCCTTCCAGTACGGCCTCCGGCTCCTGCCGGAGTTCCGGTCCGTGTTCAGGCGGGTCCACGTCCTGGGGCCCGTCCTGAAGAACCTGCCGCCGGCCTACGTGGTGATCGGCCGCCCCTGAGGTTGCCCAATCCTCTGAACTCCTTTCACCATCCTGCCAAGGGTTCTGAAGGAGGGTCCGAGGCCTTTCCCCCTGCGGTTCCGCCCCCTCCGCCACGGGTCCCCCTGGAGCTCAGCGCCTGGCGGTCCGCCGCTTCCACAGGACCCAGCCCCCGTAGGCGAGGGCAACCGCCATCAGGAGGGCGCCCAGCGACCAGGCCAGGCGGGCCAGGGTCAGGTCCCAGCCCAGGAGGCCGGTGCGGCTGAGGAGCTGGTACCAGTCGTGACCCTCCCAGTCGGTCTGGCCCGTCTCCCCGGAAATGAGCATCAGGCGGCGCGCCCGGGCATCGGCAATGTAGGGGGCGCAGTCCACGAAGCTCTGGCCCAGCCACCAGACGCCGGCCGCCGCGCCGAAGGGATCCCGCTGGCGCAGGAAGGCCCCGGCCACGATCAGGGGCACCAGCAGCTGGCCCAGTGTGCCGCCCAGGATGTGCAGGAAGCTGCCCAGGGGACGGAAGACGAAGTGGCCCGCTTCGTGAAAGGGGAGATCGATCCAGTGCAGGAAGCTGTTCCCGGCCTCGGGGCCGGTCATGGGCGCCGCCAGGATGCCCAGGGTCAGGAGGGCCAGGAGGGCCAGGAAGGCCGCCCGCGCGGCATCAGCCACCGGGTTCTCCGCCGGCTCGGGGCGCAGCAGGATCTCCGCCAGCTCCGACCGCCATCCGGGTTCGGGCGCCTCGGCCGCGGGCCGGGGCCTCCAGCGGGCGAAGACGACGCCGCAGGCGCGGCATTCCTCCAGGCCGTCCTCCTGGGTGGCGTGGCAGCGGGGGCAATCCATGGATCCAGGATACCCGGCGAAACCATTGGTTCCTTCCCCGACCGATTGTAAGGTCTAGGAAGGACCTCCCCCGGGGCGAACCGCGATGACGCTTCCGCTGACCATCAGCCAGCAGGCCCGCATCCTCAAGCGGGCGCTGGAACTCGGCCTGATCCGGCCCGAGGACCTGGGGCAGACCGTGGACGGGGATTCGGAAACCCTTTCCGAGGAAGGCCTGGCGGCGCGCTTCAAGGAGCTGGCCGAGGCGGGCCGTCTGCGGGAGGCCCTGGAGGAGGCCTGGGGGGCCAGCGGGGATGCCACGCCCCAGCCGGAGGGCCCCGCCCTGTCGCCCGCGGACCTGAGCGCCCAGGAGCGGGAGGGCTTCCCCCTGCCCGCCGCCGGGCGCTACCTGCCCCTCTCCTTCCTCGGGGACGGGGGCATGGGGGCCGTGTACAAGGCCTTCGACCAGCAGCTGAAGCGGGTCGTGGCCCTCAAGTTCCCCAAGCGGCTGGGGCCGGGGCTGGCGGAGCGCTTCCTCCAGGAGGGGCGGTCCCAGGCCCGCATCGAGCACCCCAATGTGTGCCAGATCTACTCCGTGGATGAGCACGAGGGGCAGCCCTACCTGTCCATGCGCTTCATCGACGGCCCCAACCTCAAGGAGGCCCAGGGCTCCCTCACCCTGGAGGAGAAGGTGCGCATCGTGACGGTGGTGGCCCGGGCCCTCCACAGCTGCCACCGCCAGGGCATCATCCACCGGGATGTGAAGCCCTCCAATATCCTCCTGGAGCACCAGGAGGACGGGGGCTGGCGGCCCTGCCTCATGGACTTCGGCCTGGCCCGGGAACAGGGGGGCGGGGACCTGGCCCTGCCGGGCATGGTCTTCGGGACGCCGGCCTACTGCAGCCCGGAGCAGCTGGAAGGGCGGGTCGGGGGCGTGGATCGCCGGGCGGACGTGTACGCCCTGGGGGCCACCCTGTACGAATGCCTTGCGGGCCGCCTCCCCTTCCCCGTGGAGGGTTCCC
>DATGXY010000090.1:0-5215 GCA_035298525.1 Holophaga sp. | reverse complement strand
CATCCTCTCGCACTGCCGATGGCACCTGAACACCAGCATCCTGGAGGGGATCAACAACAAGATCAAGGTCCTGAAGCGGATCGCCTATGGATACCGGGATGAGGCCTACTTCTTCCTCAAGATCCGCGCGGCCTTTCCCGGGAATCCGTGAAGAACCCAAACTTCACTTCGGCCATTGGTTTCCTTTCGTAGGCTGTTGCGTCGAGAACACCAACCTACTGGAGCCAGTGGCCCCTTTGCTTTCCGGCCGCCAAATACGGCACGGACGCTAACTTACAGAAACCTTTGTACACAACCATGCTGGGGGACGAGGTGGTCGCGACGGCCATCTTGGACAGGCTCCTGCATCACAGCCATATCGTGACAATCAAGGGCGAGAGCTACCGCCTCAAGGAAAAGCGCCGGGCTGGCGTCGTGCCAGCCAAGGAAGTGGCCGGATGATGGCCGCGCCCGCCGGGATGTCCTTCGCTACGGCCTACGGCCTCCGTTCCGGACACCCCGGCGGCTTCAGTTCCCAACTACCAGGTGGGTCAGTTTTCGTGTCGCCTGGTGGGTCAATTCTGATGTCGCTTGACAACATCACCGGGTTCCAGCCCCCAGAACCGAAATCCAGCCAGGCCCTGGGTATCGTCCGGGACCTCTCCGTCTATGAGCGGGTGGCGGGAGGTGAGGCATGATCGATCCCCGAATGGACCGCCTGGAGCGGAATCTGATCCGACTGCGCCTCGGGGGGACGAAAGCCCGCCTGGACAGCCTCCTGGAGGAGGGCGCCAGAGGCGAGCTCAGCTATCTGGATTTCCTGGACAAGGTGATCGGCGAGGAGGTGGCGGCCAAGGACGCCAAGCGGGCTCAAATGCGGACCCAGATGGCCAAGTTCCCCCTGGACCGGACCCTGGAGGCCTACGATTTCACCCTCCAGCCCAGCCTGGATCGTCGTCTGGTGGCGGAACTGGAAACCGGGAGGTATCTGGCCAATGCCACGAACATCCTGCTGCTGGGTCCTCCCGGTGTGGGAAAGACCCACCTGGCCATCGGCCTGGGAAGGAAGGCCATCGAGCAGGGCTACAGTTGCCGGTTCATCACCGCCCTGGACCTCGTCCACCAGCTGACCGTGGCCGAGCAGAACGGGGCCATGGACGAGGCGCTGATCGTGTTCAGCCGCCCCCACCTGCTGATCCTGGATGAGCTCGGTTACCTGCCCCTGGTGAGGTCCGGGGGCCATCTGCTGTTCCACCTCATTCGCCGGCGCTACGAGAAAGGCAGCCTCCTGATCACCAGCAACCAGCCAGTGGGCTCCTGGGGCGAAGTCCTGGGGGATCCCGTGGTGGCCACGGCAGTCCTGGACAGGCTTCTGCACCACAGCCATGTCCTGACCATCAAGGGCGAGAGCTATCGCCTGCGGGAAAAGCGTAAGGCCGGCGTCCTGCCGACCCGTGACGGGGTCCTTTCGTGAGCCGCCCGGGCGGGACTGCCCTCCGTTGCGGCCTACGGCCTCCGCTCCGGCCAGCCCCGCCCGGGGAAATGACCCACCATGTCCAAACCACCCTTGAGCCGGACAGGCTCAGGGGGTCAGTTTTCGTGTCGCCAGCTCAGAGAGGGCTGGAGTTAACCACAAACCAGGGGGTCAGAAGTGGTGGCCAGAAGGGGGTCAGTTTTGGTGGCCATTGACACCGTGCGGCGCCGGGATGGGGCGATGCTCTGGCAGCGGGATTGGTCCCTGGAGGCGCTGCCCCTGGCCTGGGCACGGGCGGAGAACGCCCACGGAGCCGACATCTACATCCGTCCGGCCCGGGGCCAGGCCTGGGCCGTGGTGTTCCTGGACGACGTGGACCCGGGCCTGGCCCTGGAGGTGGCGGGGAGCAATGGCGGGCTCGCCATTCGGACCTCGCCGGAGGGCGGCTGCCATCTGTGGCTGCCAACCAGCAGTCCCCATGGACGCGGCAGGCCGGGGTCAGAGGCAGCGATGGCTCGCCCAGCAACTGGGAGCGGACCCGGCCTCAACGTCGGGAGAGCACCTGGGGCGTCTGGCGGGGTTTAGGAACTGGAAGCGCGGTGGGTGCTGGGTGAACGTCCTGGCCCACCCAGGGCCCATCGAGGGGCCCCGAATGGAGAACCGAAACCTGCCGGACCGAAGTCCCTCGGGGCAGGAGTGGGGCTGGGCGTGCCGGATGCTGGAAGGCGGGGCTGACCCTGTATCGGTCTACGAGGCCCTGCTGGTCAAGGCCATCGCCAGACGCGGAGCGGACGCGGAACGGTATGCCCGGAGAACCGTGGAAAGGGCCACGGAAAAAGTCAGGCGGCGGATCGGCTGAAGCAAAGATCCACGAAGAACCTCTCACGCCCCCCAGGGGAGAAAATGGCTTCCACTGCGCCGCAGATTCGGGTTTCAAGCCTGAACCACTTCTGGAGAGCAGAGATGGTCTACTTCTGAAGAGCGCCGAAGCTGAGGGAAAGCCCTGTACTGACGGAATGGGGGGGGTTGGGAGGCCTGGGGATGCCGGGGATGTCATCGGTCCGCCCGGGCAGGCGGGGGCTCCCCGCGCGCCGGACGACTGCGCGCCGGGCCGAAGGACCTGGATCACACCTTCCCCGGCCGCCCTTGCCGGCTTCCCCCTCGGACCGCACCCTGCAGGGGTGGGTCGCGCCTGGACCGGTGACTGCCCGCACCTGGAGACCAGATGTTCAAACACCTCAATACAGGGCAAGCCTTCGGCCTGTCCCTGGCCCTCCTCGCCCTGATGCCCACCCCCCTGGCGGCGGGTGAACGCCACCCCGGCCCCTGCTTCCCCCGGCCAAGGCCCCGGCACCAGACCCGGGCCTCCAAGGCCCCCACCCGCTTCGTCCTGTCCAACCGCACCGCGGGCCCCAGGGGCAAGGAGCCCGTCTTCGTCACCCTCACGGCCATGGACGAACTGGGACGCTTCGTGCGCATGGACGACAGGGGCCGCTTCCTGCCCTGCGATCCCGCGGACAACACGGTGCGCATCGGCGACCAGGACTGGGCCCCCTACGCCATCCCCCTGGCGAAGGTCCGGAGCTTCCAGGTGGAGCGGGGCCGCCTGCTGCGCGGAGCGCGCCTCTACCTCAGCGTGGGCGCCCCCCTCTGGCTGCGGGTGGATCCCGTCACCGGCGGCCTCGTGCAGCCCGACATGAACAACCCCGAGGACCCCAACGCGTCCACCGTCTTCGACTGGATGGAATTCGCCCTGGACGGATCGGGCTTCCACGGCAACACGACCTGCGTGGACCAGTTCGGCCTGCCCATCACCCTGGAGGTGGTGGAGGCCTCCGGCGCCAAGGCCGGTCCCGTGGGCATCGCGCGCCGGCGCAGCGACATCCTCGCCGCCTACCGCGACGCCATGCCCTCCGCCTTCGCCGCCCTGGCGGACGCAGGAGGCCTGCGCATCCTAGCCCCGGGCCACGCCACCCAGGGTCCCCTCACCACGTACCTGGACGGCTACATCCGCGCCATGTGGGAGCGCTACCGCTCCGAGCCGCTCGTCCTCACCCCGGATGAAGGGACCTTCACGGGTCGCGTCGACGGCCAGGGCCGGCTCGTCTTCACCCGGGAAGGCGACGCCTGCACCTACGTGATCCCCCGCATGCCCACGACCCGGGAAGCCTGGCGCTGCGACGGCCCCCTCACGGAGGGCAACGCCACCGAGCGGGTCCTGGGCGCCCTCCTGGGCGCCCTCATCAACCGCCACACCCTGGAGGCCCCCCTGAGCTGGCGGGACGAGGAGGCAGACTACGACGCCTCCCCCGCCAACAGCTACGCCGCCTTCTGGCACGCGGAAGGCATCGGCGGCAAGGCCTACGGCTTCGCCTACGACGACGTGAACGACCGCTCCACCCTGGTCAACGCGGCGGACCCCCTGGAGGTGAGGGTGGCCTTCCGCATCGACTGACCCCCTTCAGGCCTCCGGCGCGGCCCCGCCCGGGGTGGAGGGATCGTGGGGCAGGCTGCCCCGGGGGGAGCGGAAGTAGGCGTAGGGGGTCGCGTGGAGGAAGTTGGACACGCGGCTCGTGTACACGTCGGCGTACCGCTCCACCTGGCGGGCCAGGTGGCTCTTGTCGTTGCCGGCCCGGGTGAGCAGGCCCCAGCGCCCGTTGGTGAGCTCCGTGGCGGCCCGGGCCATGGGGGCGATCTCCGCGTCCAGGGGCAGGAGCCGCGCCTTCAGCTCCTGGACCCGGGCCTCCAGCCCGTGCGCGTCCTCCGGCTCCCGGGGGCCGTAGCCCTGGCGGAGCCGCTGCAGGGCCAGGCGGGTGCGGCTCAGCTCCAGCTCCAGGGCCTCCTTCTCCTCCATCTTCTCCTTGATGATCCGCTCGGCGCCCGCGAAGGCCTCCAGGGCCTCCACCTCCTCCTCCAGCTCGCGCAGCACGAGGGCCGTGCGCCACCGGAGCGCGGCCTTGCTCACGTGCACATCGCCGAACATGTGGTCGCCCACGTAGAGGATCTCGTCGCCGCTGCAGCCCAGGTCCCGCTCCACCTGGGCGGCGCTGCCCCCCATGTAGGCCACCCCGGGCTGGAGGGGCCCCATGCAGGGGCGCAGGAGCCCGTCCTCCGTCACCACCTGGAAGAAGGGGGCCCGGGACGTGAAGAAGTCGGGCTTGCGCGCCCCCACGATCACCACGTCGAAGAGGTCCCGCCAGGTGGTGCCCGGCTCCAGGAACCGGTCGAAGGAATAGGCCATCATGGCCGAGGAGAAGGTCCAGTCGGAATTGGTGATGAGCAGGAGCTTCTTGCCGGCGTGGCGCTGGTCCTGAAGGGTGAGCGCCGTCTCCGGGTCCAGGATCACGCACTGCTCGGGGTTCCGGATGATCTCCGCCTTCAGGCGGCCCTCCAGGTGCTGGGCGTCCACCGCCTCCCGCACCCGCTCGTACAGGTCCCGGTAGCCCAGCACCCCGGGCAGGACCCGGCGGTCCAGGAGATCCACGAGCTGGGCGTAGAGGCAGCCTTCGGAAAGGGAGAAGAGGGTGTTCAGGAAGACCCAGCGGGACTCCGACAGGTCCACCAGGGTTCCCGAGTACACCGTCCGCTGGTCCTGGAAGGCCAGGCCCTCCGTGCCGTGCTGGGCGCGGCGCACCAGCCCGAAGCGGTTGGCCTTGACCACGTTGCCCAGCTGGGTGTCGATGACCAGGCCCCTCGCCACCATGTCCGGGTCGAAGCTCAGCTCCGCCACCGGCCAGCCCTGCTCCAGGAACCGCTCCCGGG
>DATGXY010000089.1:0-6549 GCA_035298525.1 Holophaga sp. | reverse complement strand
GAGGCCGCCCCGGCCCCCAAGGCCAAGCCCGGCCGCAAGGCCGCGGCCCCGAAGGCCGCCGAAGCCAAGACCGAAGCCAAGGCCGATGCCAAGCCTGAGGCCAAGGCCAAGGCCAAGCCCGGCCGGAAGCCCGCCAAGGCCGCCGAAGCCCCCGCGGAACCCGCCCCCGAAACCGCTCAGGAAGCTCCCAAGCCCCGCACCCGCAAGAAGTAAGTGAGGTAGGCCCTTGCCTTTCGACCACCTCTTCTGGTTGGCACCCATGGCCGCCCTGGCCACCCTCCTCGGAGGGTGGCTGGTGGTGCGCTTCCTCCAGGGCCGGGGCAGCCTCATGCGTCACATGTCCGGGGTGGCCGCCGGCTACCTCATGTCCGTGACCCTGGTGCGCGTCCTGCCTGAAAGCGTGGAGCAGGGGGGAGAGACCATGGCCCTGTGGGCGGTGGCCGGCTTCTTCATCATCCACCTGCTGGAGCACGGCATCACCCCCCACTTCCACTACGGGGAGGAGTCCCACCACCACCATGGCGGCCCCCTGGCGGGCATCCTCGCCCTCCTGGGGCTTTCCCTGCACAGCTTCATGGACGGCATGTCCATCACGGCGGCCCAGACCACCCAGAGCGGGCTGGGCCTGATGGTCTTCATGGGCGTCCTCCTCCACCGC
Source organism: Holophaga sp. (assembly GCA_035298525.1). GTDB lineage: Bacteria > Acidobacteriota > Holophagae > Holophagales > Holophagaceae > Mesoterricola. The sequence goes on along the minus strand of DATGXY010000089.1, from coordinate 5,891 downwards.
ATCCCCGAAGGCGCCACCATTTCGTCCATCTTCATCGTGCGGGGCTTCGGCAACCGGAAGGCCCTCATCGCCGCCGGCGTCCTCGCCCTGGCGGCCATCCTGGGCTCCCTGGGCCAGGTCTACCTGCCCATCAAGCTGGGACCCGTCCTGGGCCTGACGGGGGGCCTGAGCCTGTACGTCGCCTGTTCGGACCTCCTGCCGGAGGCCCAGAAGGAAAAGGGCTGGAAGAGCACGGCCGGACTCGCCGTGGGCATCCTATTGTTCATGGTCGTCCTCAGCCTGGCCCCCCATCACCACCATGGCTCATGAACCGGGTGCCCACCGCGAGGCGGCGGGACCGGCGCTGACCGCGCTCCTGTGCGCCGCCTCGGCCTGGGCCCAGGCCCCGCTGCCGCCCCTGCCGCCCCCGGCCTCCGAACTGGGGGCCCCGTCCCCCGGCGAACTGCTCCCCCTGCGTCCCCTGGCCGCGGAGGAGGGCCGGGAGGGCGCCGTGCCCATCCGCTACTGGGGCCGGGACGTGCAGGAGGGCCCCGGGGGCTGGGTGCTGCTGGACGGCGCCGTGGAGAGCCCGGATCTGCTGCTCCTGGCCGACCGCATCACCTACGCCGTCGCCACCGGGGAGGTGGTGGCCGAGGGCCACATCCGCCTCGAGGGGCCGGGGCTGCGCCTGCGTTGCGAGCGATTGCGCATGGAATGGAAAAAGCAGGTGGGCGAAGCCTGGGCCCTGGACATGGAACTGCCCCCCACCTGGTACCTGCGCAGCCGGAAGGTCTCCTTCAACACGCTCAAGCACTGGGATTTCGAGCAGGTGGACCTGAGCCCCTGCCCCCAGGAGCGCCCCGGGTGGAAGGCCCAGGTTTCCCGCCTCACCGTGGATCTGGACCGCTACGCCACCCTGCGCAACCTCTGGATCTGGGTGGGGGGCGTGCCCACCCCCTATTTCCTGCCCTGGGCCATGTACCCCGCCAAGGCCGAGCGCACCTCGGGCCTGCTCCCCTTCAGCCTCTCCTTCTCGGGGCCCATGGGCGCCAGCGTCCAGATCCCCTACTACCAGGTGCTGGGCGATACCGCCGATGTCACCTTCTCCCCCGAATACTTCACCCGCCAGGGGGTCCTGGCGGGGCTGGAGGCGCGGTGGAACCCCCTCCCCACCCACCAGGGCAGCTTCACCGGCCAGTTCATCCGCCAGCGCACCGATGAACAGCGGCGCTACCGCTTCAGCTTCAAGGAGATCTGGCAGCGGGAGGACGGCTGGCAGCTGGCGGCGGACGTGAACCGCGCCTCCGACCAGCTCCTGGACGCGGACTACGGCCAGGGCATGGCCCGCCTCGGCGGCACCCCCTTCGACAGCGCCCTGTACGTGGGCCGGGCCTTCCCCTGGCTCAGCGTGTCCCTGGCCGCCTCGGAGCAGCGCACCTTCTTCACCACCTCCGATTCCCCCCTCTACGATCCCAACTTCCCCAATTCCCTGAACCGCCAGGTGCTGCCCTCCCTGCAGGCCTCCCTGTACCCCTTGCCCCTGGGGGCCTTCTACGTGGACGGCGGGCTGCGCACGGGGCGCATGACCTACAAGCTGGACCTGGCCGCCACCAGCGGCGGGCGCATCCCCAACGACACCTATGCCTGGCGCCGGGACGACGGCTTCCTGCGCCTCCAGGGGCGCCTGGGCCAGTGGGGGCCCCTGCGCGCGGACGTGGAGACCCTGGGGCGCTACACCCACTACTCCCGCTCCCTGACCACCTCCCTCTTCGACGTGGGCAACGCCGCGGACGGCAGCCTCGCCCTCACCGCGAGCCCCTTCGTCGTGGACGGCCCGGCCGAGGACAGGCTCCTGGGTTCGGCCCGACTCCTCCTTTCAGGGCCCCCCTTCGGCAGATCCTGGAACCAGGTGTCCGTCCTGGGCTACACCGGCGAGGTCAAGCACGTGCTGAGCCCCTACTTCGCCGTGACCACCAACAGCCGCGCCTCCGCCGACGCCCGCATCCCCCACTTCGACGACGTGGACGCCCAGCCCGGGGTGGCCGGCAGCGCCGCGGGGGAGCGCAGCCTGGAGCTGGGCCTCAAGCAGCACTTCCTGGGCCGGCCCGGGCCCGCGGCCTCCTTCGCGGACCTGGTGCGGTGGAAGGTCTCGGCCAAGTACCACATGACCCCCATCCTCCTCAACGACGGCCGCGTCCAGAAGGGCTGGGCCACCGTGGACAACGAGATCGACGTGGAGCCCAGCGAGGCCCTGCGCATCAGCTTCCGCCGCAGCTCCGACCTCTCCGACAGCGACGCCGACCAGTCCCTCTCCGCCGACTACCGCGCCGGCGACGGCACCCGCTTCCAGCTGGCCTACTTCTCCACCGGCATCAACCGCCTCCTGGTGCGCCAGAAGGGCATCCAGGTGGGAGGCCTCAAGCGCCTTTGGGGCGACGCCCTCCGCCTGGAGTTCCAGGCCAACTACGACTTCAAGGCCCGCACCTTCGCCGCAAGCCAGGTGGCCCTGGCCCACGTGACCCCCTGCGTGGCCACGAGCCTGCGCTTCTCCCACATCGGCATCACCGTGCCCGGCTCCGTCACCCGGGAGGACCGGCTGGACCTGGTCCTGACCCTGCGCAGCCTCGGCGACCTGGGCAAGTACACCTTCTGATTCAGGCCCGGAGCCCGGATGGCCTCACGCCGGCCTTCCGTAGGCGCCCCCGCAGCGTGCTCGGATTGAGATCCAGGAGTTCGGCGGCGCCGCCGGGGCCGTCGATGCGGCCTCCCGCGCGCTCCAGGGCCCGGCGCAGGTGCTCCCGCTCCACCTGGGCCAGGGTGGGGAAGGGGAGGCCGTCCAGGGCCTGGGCGGGCTCCAGGCGGTCCTGGACCCGCAGCGTGTCCCCCGGGGAGGTGAGCACGGCCCGTTCGATCACGTTCTCCAGTTCCCGCACGTTCCCGGGCCACCCGTAGGCCACGAGGCGCTCCAGGGTGCCCGCCGGCACGTGGCGGATCTCCCGGCCCGCGGCCCGGGAGAAGCGCCGCACGAAGCTTTCCGCCAGGAGCGGGATATCCTCCCGGCGCTGGCGGAGGGGGGGGAGCAGGATGGGGAAGATATTGAGCCGGTAGAACAGATCCTCCCGGAAGCGCCCCCGGGCCATCTCCTCCTGCAGGTCCCGGTTGGTGGCGGCCAGGATCCGCACATCCACCCGGATGGGCCGCGGGCTGCCCAGGCGGCAGAACTCCTTTTCCTGCAGCACGTGGAGGAGCTTGGCCTGGAGCTCCAGGGGCAGGTCCCCCACCTCGTCCAGGAAGAGGGTGCCCTTGTCCGCCAGTTCGAATCGGCCGATCTGCTGGGCGCTGGCCCCCGTGAAGGCCCCCTTTTCCCGCCCGAAGAGTTCGCTTTCGATGAGGTTGGCGGGCAGGGCGGTGCAGTTGACGAAGACCAGGGGCCGCTCCCGCCGGGGGCTTCGTTCGTGCAGGGCCCGGGCCAGGAGGCCCTTGCCCGTGCCCGTCTCCCCCAGGATGAGCACGGTGGTGTCCTGGCCCGCCACCGCGTCCATGCGCGCGAACACCTCCCGGAGGGCGGGGCTCCGCCCGATGAAGCCGGAGGGCGGGGCCGGCGGTTCCGCCTCCAGGGGGACCAGGGCCCGCTCCCCCTCCAGTTCCCTCCGCAGGCGTTCCACCTCGGCCCGGGCCGCGGCCAGGGCCTCCTCCCACCGTTCCGCCTCCCGGGCCCGGCGCCCCTCCTCCCGGCGCAGGCGGTCCAGGAGCTCCGGCGCGCTGGCCTCCGGGGACCGGCCCTCCCCGGCGTCCAGTTCCGCCAGCAGGCTCTCCAGCAGCGTGCGCAGGCGCCTCATGACCGCCCCCTGCGGGGGCGGGGCGCCATGGCGGCTGGGGACAAGGGGCGTTTCAAGGAGAAGGCCTGGAGGGGGCCGCGGGGGCCGGGCCTCCACGTTGACAGATTCCCGGGAGGGGCGCCAAGGCCCGGAAACGCCCGTCTGGCGGGGCTTCCGTCAAATACGACGGGTCCGTCAAATGCCGCCGCGAACCGCCCCCGGCCGGATCCGGCCCGGCCGTCGCCGTGCCGGTTTCAAACCAGGCGTCCCCAGCATTTCCAAGGTCGGTGCCGGGATGGCACGATCCGAGCCTTCTCTTTCATGGCGGACCCAGACTGGCAGGTCCGCCGTTCGTTCAACCTTCCTTTTCAAAGGGGCATTATGTACCGACGTATCTTCGCTGTTCTTCTCGGGGGATCCCTCGCCTTTGCTGCCCAGGGCGACCAGTGGCTGGTGGCGAAGGGGGCCTACACCCGGTTCGACAACGGCGCCAAACTCAAGGAGCAGGGCGGCTACGGCATCGGGTACGGCACCTGGCTCACCGACAACGTGGGGCTGGACTTCTCCTTCATGCGCACGGAGCTCAAGTCCACCCTGCCCACGGCCACCGGGACCGGCCCCCAGCACCAGCTCCTGGGCAGCGTCCTCTTCGGCTTCCATCCCGAGGGCTACCGCGCCTTCCCCTACTTCACGGCGGGCATCGGCGGCACCCACATCGACGGTGCCTTCGCCGGCGGCCACGACACCACCCGGCTCAGCTACCACGCGGGGCTGGGCGCCCAGTTCCGCGTGGGTTCCTGGGGCACCATCACCCTGGACTCCAAGTACGTGCGCACCCAGGCCCAGCTGGCCCGCAACGACTGGGTGACCACCCTGGGCTTCGGCTTCGGCTGGGGCACGGGCCCCCGCTAGGCGCGCCTTCCAGGCCCGGGGCGGCTCCGCCGTCCCCGGGCCCCTTTCCAATCAGGAGGATGAACATGGAAAAGACCACCGCGACGGGCATGCTCAGGGAAGACCACCGCAAGGTGGAGGACCTCTACCGGCGCTTCAACGCCACCCAGGACTTCGGCGCCCGGGTGGGCCTGGCCGACGACATCTGCAAGGAACTGGAGATCCACGCCCGCCTCGAGGAGAGCCTCCTGTACCCGGACCTCACCCGGGAATCGGCCCAGGGCGGCATGGTCCGCCACTTCGGCGAGGAGCACGGCGCCGTCAAGCGCCTCATCAGCCAGGTGCGCCTGGGCCACGCGGGGGAGCCCGCCTCCTTCGCGGAGGATGACGCCCTCGTCGCCCGGATCATGGCCAGCATCGAGCATCACGTCCAGGAGGAGGAGGGCACCGCCTTCCCGAAGCTGGAGGCCAACCCCGACCACAACGCCGCCCTCGGGGCCGATCTGGCCACCCTCAAGATGAAGCTGAAGATGTGCCCCCCCGTGTTCCAGGCCATCGACCTGGACGTGCCGGTGCGCACCGCCTACAACCAGTGGACCCAGTTTGAAAGCTTCCCCCGGTTCCTGGACAACGTGAAGGAGGTCCGCCAGCTGGACGACACCCACGTGCAGTGGCGGGTGGAGATCGCCGGCAGGGAGTTCCGCTGGACGGCGGAGATCTACGAGCAGATCCCCGACGAGCGCATCGCCTGGAGCAGCGTGGACGGCGCCATCAACGCCGGCAGCGCCAGCTTCCGGCCCCTGTCCGAATCCTCCTGCCGGATCCTCCTGGAGATGGCCTACGAGCCCCAGGGCCTCGTGGAGGACCTGGGGGCCATGCTGGGCGCCGTATCCCGCAACCTGGCCTCCCAGCTCAAGGCCTTCAAGCAGTACATCGAAACCACCTGTCGCGAGGACGGCGCCTGGCGGGGCCAGGTGTCCGGCAATCCCGCGGAGCCTGAGCTGTCCCGCCACGGCCTCCCCCGGGCGGACCCGGCCGGCCAGCAGAAGCGCCTTCCCGGCATCTGAACCGTCCAGACCCGGGGCGGGCCTTGGCCCGCCCCGCTTTTCCGCAGCCCAGGCTGCCTGGAGCCCCCATGACCCGATCCATCCTGTTCCCCCTGCTGGCCCTCGCCCTCACCGCCCAGCCTCCCCAGCCCCCCAA
>DATGXY010000088.1:0-10665 GCA_035298525.1 Holophaga sp. | reverse complement strand
GGGGGAGGATGGGGGCGGGGCCCTCCCAGCCGGCGAGATCCAGGACCTGGCCCAGGGGCTTCCAGGGGCCCTCCGTCCCGGCCTCCCGCACGAGGGTGGCCGCGCCGATGCGGCCGGAGCCGTAGTGGGCGCGGAGCTCATCCAGGGACGCGGCCTCCCATTCCTGGCCGTCGCCGGTGATGATGCGGAATGGACCTTCCATCGGGGCTCCTGGGGGGGGCGGGGTGCGTGCGGGGCGAGGTGGGATGATACTTTGATCCTACCCGAACCCCTTCATTCCGGAGTCCTTGTGCCCGCTTCCCCCCTCCGCCTCCTGCCCCTGGCTTCCAGCTTCCACTCCGCCGAGCAGGTGGTCGCCACGGTGGAGGCCATAGGCCGGGATCTGGAGGCGAGGGGCATCCCGCACCGCCCGGTCACGGACCCCGCGGAGGCGGACGCCCTCCTGGTGGTCACCGGGGGCACGGAGGCCCTGGCCCTGCGGGCGGCGGAGGCCCGGCCCGGGCCCGTGCTGCTGGTGGCCCATCCCAGCCAGAACGCGCTGCCGGCCTCCCTGGAGATCCTGGCCCATCTGCGCCAGGCGGGCCGGGCGGGACGCATCGTGCTCCTGAACGGGAAGGAGGAGGGCTACGGGCAGCTGCGCCGCGCCGCGGGCCACCTGGCCGCGCGGGAGCGCCTGGGGCGCGCGCGCCTGGGCCGCATCGGGGCCCCCTCGGACTGGCTCGTGGCCAGCATGCCGGACCCCGCCCTGGTGAAGGCGGCCTGGGGCCCGGAGGTGGTGGATGTGAGCCTGGCGGAGGTGCGGGATGCGCTGGCCGCGGCGGATCCCGCCCAGGTGGCGGACCGGGTCCGGGATTTCCGCTCGGGGGCCTCCCGGGTGGTGGAGCCCTCGGACCGGGATCTGGAGATGGCGGCCCGGGTGACCCTGGCCCTGCGGGAGGTGGTGGCCCGGCATCGCCTCGACGCGTGTTCCGTGCGCTGCTTCGAACTGGTGACGGACCTGGGCACCACGGGCTGCCTGGGCCTCTCGGCCCTGCTGGACGATGGGATCGTGGCCGGCTGCGAGGGGGATATCCCCGCGGCCCTCACCATGCTCTGGATGCAGGCCCTGGGGACGGGGCCCGCCTTCATGGCCAACCCCCAGGATCTGGACGCGGCCACCGGCACCCTGTGGCTGGCCCATTGCACCATCGCCCGCCGCCTCGTGAAGACCTACGCCCTGCGCTCCCACTTCGAAAGCTCCCTGGGGGTGGGCCTGCAGGGGGAGGTTCCCCCGGGCCCCGTCACCCTGGCCCGGGTGGGCGGTGCGGACCTGAGGGGGCTCTTCGTGTCGGACGGGGAGCTGGACGAGAACGGCGACTCGGAGCTGCGCTGCCGGACCCAGGTGCGGGTGCGGCTGGAGGAGGGGCTGGATTCCCTTCTGGAGCGCCCCCTGGGCAACCACCACGTCCTCGTGCCCGGGCACTGGGCCCGGGCGATGCGGGAGTACCACGCCTTCGTGGTGGCCTAATGCCCGTGGCAGAGGACGCCCGCGGGCTGCACGGGCACGGCTGAGCCGTCGGAGGTCTCGAAGAAGAAGGTCCGGCGGGCCTTCTTCCGGGGCAGGACCTCGTCCATGGTGGGCAGGTCGTGGAGGCGGCCGTTGATCATGACGGAACGGATGCGGTCGGAGTTGCGGATGTCCGCGAGGACATCGCCGTCCAGGATCACCAGGTCGGCGAGCTTGCCGGGCTCCAGGGAGCCGATGTCCCGGTCCAGGCCCAGGTACTTCGCCGGGCTCAGGGTGGCGGCGCGGATGCATTCCAGGGGGGTCATGCCGCCCAGGCCGAACATCCACAGCTCCCAGTGGGCCCCCAGGCCCTCGCGCTGGCCGTGGGCGCCGATGTGCACGCTGACGCCGGCCCGGGCCAGCTCGGTGGCGGTCTTCGCGACGCGGATGACGTTGTAGTCCTCCAGGGGGGCCTTGGGGCGCCGGACGCTGGCGGGCTCCAGGATGGTCCGGGGCACGAAGGCCGAAAGGATGGGGTGGCGCCACACGTCGGTGGTGTCGTAGAAGAAGTGCTCTCCGTCCAGTCCGCCGTAGGCCACGATCAGGGTCGGGGTGTAGCCGACCTTCGTCTGGGTCCACAGCTGCTTCACGTCGTCGTAGGCGGCGGGAACGGGGATGGCGTGCTCGATGCCGGTGTGGCCGTCCACGATCATGTTCATGTTGGTCTGGAAGAGGCTGCCGCCCTCGGGCACCACCAGCATGCCGGTCGCGCGCGCGGCCTCCAGGATCTGCTGGCGCTGCTCGCGCCGGGGCTGGTTGTAGCTCTTGACGCTGATGGCGCCGGCGGCCTTCATGCGCTTGAGGTGGGCGAGGGCGTCGCCGGGGCCGTCCACCACGGCGGTGATGGGGGCCTTGGCGCCGTAGAGGATGGTGCCGGTGGAGAAGATGCGGGGGCCCACCACGTCGCCGGCCTTCTGCAGCTCGCTCTGGGTGAAGATCTCCGTCGTCGAGTTGGAGGGGTCGTGGACGGTGGTGACCCCGAAGGCGAGGCTGGCGTAGTTCACCCAGCTCTGCTGGGGGATGATCTCCCCGTCGCCCATGGCGCCGTGCCAGTGGGCGTCGATGAGGCCGGGGATGACGGTGCGGCCCTTGGCGTCCACCACCCGGGCCCCGGCGGGCACGGGGATGCCCTTGCCCACGGCCTTGATGCGGTTGTCCTCCACCACCAGGGTGCCGTCCTCGATGACCTCGTCGCCCCGCATGGTGACGATGCGGGCGCCGGTGATGGCGGTGAGGCCCTTGGGCTTGTCCAGGGGCTGGCGGAAGCCGATCTTCTGGCCGCGCTCGGGGGCCGCCGGGGCGGCCTTGGGGGCGCCCGGCAGGAATTCGAAGGCGTCCTTCAGGTCCCGGGTGAAGAGCTCGTCGCCCAGGGCGTAATGGAGCTTCGAGCCGTCCCCCGACCAGTGCAGGTAGCGGCCCGCGTTCACGTCCAGGCGGCGCACGGGGAAGGCGTCCATCTTCGGGCCCACCTGGAGGGTGCGGCCGGAGGCGGGCAGGGGGGCCACGTACGTGTGGAAGCCTTCCACGAAGGCCACCCATCTGCCGTCGGGGGAGAGGGCGTACTCGGTGGCGGATTCGCTGGCGGCCACCTCCGCCTCCCGGGGCTCGGTGCCGTCCCCGCCCAGGCGGATGCGCACCAGCTTGCTGAACAGTTCCACCTGGTTGCGCACGCCGGTGCGGGTCACGTACAGGGTGGCGCCGTCGGGCCCGAACTGGGGGGCCTCGCCCTCCTCGGCCACCCGCACAGGCCTGCCCCCGCCGGCGGCGGACACGGTGAACACGCCCGTCTCCAGGGCGTTCCAGGGGGAGGTGAGGTGTCCGCCCCGGGATTTCACGAAGGCCACGGTGCGGCCGTCGGGGGAGAAGCGGGGGTCCCCGTACTGGCCGGGCTCGGCCACGAGCACGGTCTCCCGGCCCGAGGCCAGGTCCAGCTTGCGCACGGTGCCCTGGGCGGCGTCGTCCCAGGTGGTGAAGACCACCTCGCGGCCGTCGGGGCTGAAGCTGGGGAAGAACTCGAAGTGGTCGGCCTGCTTCGTGAGGCGCCGGGGGGCCCCGTCGGGCAGGGTCTTGGCGTAGAGGCGGCCCAGGGCGGAATACACCACCTGGCCGCCCTGGGGCGCCACCTGCACCCAGCGCAGCATCTTCACATTGAAGACATCGGGGGCCACGGGGGTCTCGAAGCGCACCGCCGCGCGCACCTCCCGGGTATCGGCCACGTGGAAGGGGATCTCCCTGGCGGTCTTCTTGCGCCAGTCCACGCGCCAGATGCGTCCCTGGGCCCACACGACGAGGGCGGCCCCGTCCGGGGTCCAGGCGAAGGCGGGGTAGACGCCGTGCACGGACCAGGATTCCTGCAGGTCCCGCTCCAGGCCGTTCCACACGGGGAACTCCCGGCCGCTGGAGAGATCCTTGAGGAAGAGGGTGCTCTGCATGCCCACGCGCCGCACGAAGGCCAGGTGGCGCCCGTCCGGAGAGGGCGTGGGGCGGATGGAACCGCCGGAACCGCTCACGAAGGGCTCGGTGCGCCCCGTCTTCAGGTCCATGCGGAGGATCTCGAAGATCTGGCCGTGGGCGTCCCGGTTGTACTCGAACTGGGGGCCGGGGGTGGTGTCCTGGGAGTAGTACAGGTGGCGGCCACCGGGGGCGAAGGCGGGCTCGCCCAGGTCCTTTTGCCAGTTGGCCTTCTCCACCAGCTGCTGGCCCTTGCCGCCGGCCACGTGGTACATCCACAGCTCCCCGGCGCCCAGGGAGCGGGTGCCGGTGTAGTGCTTGCGGGCCACCACGTACTCGCCCCCGGGATGCCAGGCGGGGTTGCTCAGGAGGCGGAAGTCCTCCCGGGTCACCTGGCGGGGGTTGGCGCCGTCGGCGTCCATGATCCAGATGTTGTCCCCCCCGCCGGAGTCGCTCATGAAGGCGATGCGCTTGCCGTCAGGGGAGAAGCGGGCCTGGTTCTCCCAGGCCATGGAGTGGGTGAGGGGCCTCGCCTCCCCCCCTTCCATGGGGAGGAGGTAGAGGTCGCCCAGCAGGTCGAAGAGGAGGGTTTTGCCGTCCGGACTGACGTCCACCGTCATCCAGGTGCCCGTGCGGGTGTCCAGCTTCACGGTCTGCTTGGGGCCCGGCGGGTTGTTCACATCCCAGGCGCTGGGCTCGGCGGCCTGGGCCGCCGCCACCAGGGCAAGGCACACCAGGGGATGTTTCCAGGGGACCATGGGCGCTCCAATAGGCTGTTCGCTCCCATGTTAGCGTTTCCGCATCTGCTTCTGCAGTTTGCCGATGCGCTTCCACTTCTCGTCCCGCTCCCGCCACAGGCGGGCATCGGCCCTCGCCTCCTCGAAGGCGGACTCCCGGCGCAGGCGCAGGTAGCGCTGGTAGCGCCCCTCGTCCAGGGCCCCGGAGGCCAGGGCGGCCCGCACGGCGCATCCGGGCTCCGCGCCGTGGGCGCAGTCCCGGTAGCGGCAGGCGGCCGCCAGGGCGGCCACCTCCCCGAAGGGGCCGTCCAGGTCCTCGCCCCCGCAAAGGCCCACCTCCCGGATGCCCGGGGTATCGATGAGGCAGCCTCCGCCGGGCAGGAGGAAAAGCTCCCGGGCGGTTGTCGTGTGGCGGCCTCGGTCGTCCGATTCCCGCACCGCCTGGGCCCGGTTCACGGTGCCCCCCATGAGGGCGTTGAGAAGGGTGGACTTGCCCGCCCCCGAGGAGCCCACGAGGGCCCCCGTCGCCCCCGGGGGGAGGAAGGCCCTGGCTTCGGGCAGGCCCTCCCCGGCGGGGGTGGCCAGGGTGAGCACGGGGACGCCGGGGGCCAGGTCCTCCATGCGGGCCCGGAGGGCCTCGGCCTGGGGGTTCAGGTCCCGCTTGGTGAGGAGGATGACGGGGCGGACGCCCCCGGCCCCGGCCAGGGCCAGGAGGCGCTCCATGCGGCCCGGATTGAAGTTGCGGTCCAGGCCCATGACGAGGAAGACCACGTCCAGGTTGGCCGCCAGCACCTGGGCCCGGCCCCCGGGCCCCGCCTCCTGGCGCGCCAGGCGGGGACCCCGGGGCAGGAGATCATGGACGAGGGCCCGGCCTCCCCCCGGCTGGGGTTCGAGGGCCAGCCAGTCGCCGGCGCATAGGAGGAGGTCCTCGGCCTGGAGACGCTGGCGGAGGCGGCCGGAGGGACTGGCCAGGGTTTCGCCCGTTTCCGTGCGGACGAGGGCCAAGCCCCGGCTGGCGGCCAGGACGCGGCCGGGCTCCAGGGCCGGGAAGGTGGAACGGAAGGATGCCGCCTGGTTGGGCGTCCAACCGAAGGCGGAGAGGGGCAGGCCGGGGCCCGCTTGGGATGGGTAAGTCATGGAAGCACATCCGGATGAAGGTTCACCAAGGCCCCCTCGGGGGGGCATTCCAGGCGGTCCGGGGGGAGGCTGGCCTCCGTCCCCGGGCCCTAGGCCCGGTCCAGGTTCATCCGGTTATTGGAAATTTGAAGGTGCATCCACGCTCCTCTTCCAGGATGCGCCGCGGAGGCCCGGCCGGCAAGGGGGCGAATTGTTCATTACTGACCCGGGGTCATTTTTGGACCCGTTTGACCGAAATCCTTTGGTAGGCTTGTCCCTTCACTCATTTCCGGGGACCCCATGACACCCGTCGCCAAGCCAGCCCTCCGGGGCGCCCTCCTCCTTCTCCTGGCCGCAGGCCCTCTGGCCGCCTCCGGATTCCAGCTGCGGGAACAGAGCCCCAGCGCCCAGGGCAGCTCGTACGCCGGCATCAGCGCGGGCGGTTCGGATATCGGGGGCATGTTCTTCAACGTGGCCACCCTCACCCGTTTCCAGGGCACGGAATTCGTGGCCGGCTTCAGCACCATCGTCCCCTCGGCCCGCCTCGTGGAGGGCAACGCCAACCGCGCCGCGGCCCTGGGGGGCTCCGCCGTCTCCGGGGGCCTGGGCGGCGACGCGGGGGAGGCCGCGACCCTGCCGGCCCTTTCCGCCATGTGGAGCCTGGGGCCCGATCTGCGGGTGGGGGTCTCCGTCAACAGCCCCTTCGGCCTCAGCAGCTCGTACGAGAACGGGTGGATGGGGCGCTACCACGCCCTCCGGTCCGAGATGACCGTCATCGAGGTGGCCCCCAGCGTGGCCTGGCGCATCAGCCCCCGGTGGTCGGTGGGCGCCGCCCTCGCGGGCCGCCACGTGGACGCCGAACTGAGCAACGCGGTGGACTTCGGCGCCGTGGGCGCGGCCTACCACATCCCCGGCATGGCCCCGGGCAGCGCCGACGGCATCGCCACCGTCCACGGCAAGCGCTGGGGCCTGGGCTGGAAGGCGGGGGTGCTCTTCGAGGCCACGCCGGCCCTGCGCTTCGGCGCCTCCTTCCGCTCCGCCATCGACTACCGCCTCAAGGGCGACGTGCGCTACGAGGGCGTGCCCGCGGCCCTGGCGGGGACCTTCAAGGACGGGGGGGCCACCCCCATGGCCAACCAGCCCGCCACCGCCAGCCTGGGCGTGGCCTGGGAGGCGCGGCCCGGCCTCACCCTCCAGTGGGAATCGGCCCGCACCTTCTGGAGCCACTTCCGCGACATCCGCATCGCCTTCGCCACGGGGCAGGCCGATTCCGTGACCCCCGAGAACTGGAAGGACACCTGGTTCCACGCCCTGGGCGCCACTTGGACCCGGGGCGCCTGGACCTTCCGGACCGGCGTCGCCCTGGACCGCACTCCGGCCGAGGACGCCTTCCGCACCCCCCGCATTCCCGACGCGGACCGCACCTGGGTCTCCGGGGGCATCGGCTACGCCTTCTCGAAGCGCTGGGCCGTGGACGCGGCCTACTCCCACCTCTTCGCCAAGGACTCCACCCTGGGCCTGAAGGGCGGGGCCCCCGGCAGCCCCGACTTCTTCAGGGGGGATCTGTCCGGCACATACCACAACAAGGTGGATATCCTCGCCCTGCAGCTGCGCTGCCGGCTCTAGCCTCCCGGACATCGCACCGCGGGCCTTCCCGTTCGAGGGGGTGCTCGCGGTGCCCGGGATTCACGGGAGGGGGATGAATGGGCCCCACAGGCCCCCCGCCGGGGTTGACGGCTCGGTCGAATAATGTTGAGATTGAGTCTAAATATTGAGTTGTGCCGTGCCCCTTCCCCCCACCCCTCCACCCGCCTCCGTGCCCGTCTCCGTTCAGCGCGTCGTCCTGGCCATGGGCACCCGCCTGACCCTGGACGGCCTGCCGGACCCCGCCGCGGAGGGGGCCCTGGCCGAGGTGGCCCGCATCGAGGCGGCCTGCTCCACCTGGCGGCCCGATAGCGCCTGGAGCCGGGCCAATGGGGCAGGGGAGGCCTGGACCCCCCTGGACGGGGAATGGGTGGCCCTGCTGGGGGAGGCGCGGGCCTGGGCCGAGCGCACCGGGGGGGCCTTCGACCCCATCCTGGGCACCCTGGTGGAGGCCTGGGGCCTGCGCCGGGGCGGGGCCGCGCCCACCCCCGGCGCCCTGGCCGCGGCCCGGGAGGCTTCGGGCATCCGCCGGCTGGATCTGCGGGAGGGCGCCGTGCGCCTTGCGGCCGGGGCCCGCCTGGAGGAGGGGGGCTTCCTGAAGGGCTACGCCCTGGACCGGGCCCGGTCCGCCTCGGGCGCTGCCTCGGGCCTCCTGGACTTCGGCGGCCAGCTGCTGGCCTGGGGGGAGCCCCGGCCGGCGGCCATCGCCGCCCCGGGGGACCGGACGCGGGCCCGGGTGCTCCTCCGGCTGCAGGACGCCTCCCTCAGCACCAGCGGCTGCTCGGAGCGGGGCCGGCATATCCTGGATCCCCGCACCGGCCAGCCCTGCCCCGCCTGGGGGGAGGTGGCCGTGGTGGCCCCCCGCGCCCTGGACGCCGATATCCTCAGCACCGCCCTCTACGTCCTGGGGCCCGGGGAGGGCCCGGCCTGGGCCCGGCGCCACGGCGTGGCCGCCCTCTTCCTGCCCCGGCGGGGCGCGCCCGTGGCCACGCCGGCCTTCCGGGCCCTCCATCCCCTTTTCGTCCCGGAGTCCCCATGAAGGCCCTCGCCGCCCTCGTACTCACCGTTCCCCTGGCCGCCCTCCCCACCCCCCAGGAGGCCCTGGCCCTGGCCTTTCCCGGGGCGACCTTCACGCGCCGGGAGCGGGTGCTCACCGAAGGGGAGGCCCGGCGGGTGCAGGAACTGGCGGGCACACCGCCCCGCACCCTCCAGGTGAGCTTCGAGGCCATGCGGGAGGGGCGCCGGGTGGGCCTCGCCTTCCTGGACACCCACCGGGTGCGCACCCTGGATGAAACGGTGCTGGTGGCCGTGGGGCCCGATGGCCGCATCCTGCGCACGGAACTGGTGGCCTTCCACGAGCCCCAGGAGTACCAGGCCCGGGAGGCCTGGCTCCGCCAGTTCCAGGGGCGGAGGCTGGACGGGGACCTGGCCCTCAAGCGGGGCGTCCGCCCCCTGTCCGGGGCCACCCTCACGGCCCAGGCCCTCCTGGACGCCTCCCGCCGGGCCCTGGCCCTGGCCCAGGTGATGTACCCGTGAGCCGCCTGGCCCGCGCCGCCTTCCTGGGGGCCGCCGCCCTCGTGGCCCTCACGGGGCTGGGCTACGGCTGGACCCGGTACTTCGGGGCCCGCCTGACGGAGTTCGGGCCCGAGGCCCACCCCTGGCAGGCCCCCCTCCAGCACGCCCACGTGCTGGCGGGGCCGGCGGCGGTGTTCATGCTGGGGTGGATGGTGGCGGCCCATGGGCTGCCCGCGTACAGGGCGGGAGGCAGGACTGGCCGGCGCTCCGGGATCCTCCTGGGCCTGGGGGGCGGGGCCCTGGCCCTCAGCGGCTCCCTCGTGCAGGTGGCGGTGGAGCCCCGGGTCCGCACGGTCCTGGGCTGGATCCACGGGGGCCTCGCCCTGGCGGCCCTGGCCGGTGGCGCCGCCCATCTGCTGGTCGCGCGGCGCTTGCGCCCGGGGGCCTGATTCCCGGTTGACAGGCCGGGCCCAGGCTCCAATGATGCTCAGGTCCCCTTTGTAACCGGTTACAAAGCCCTGGAGGAAGCCATGCCCCAGCCCCTGGATGTGGTCGTCGTCGGCTGCGTGGGCGTCGACACGAACGTCTACCTGCCCGGACGCGACATCGACTTCGATGTGGAGGCCAACTTCACCGAGAACCTGGACTGCCTGGGCCACGCGGGGGGCTACGCCAGCCGCGGCTACGCGGCCCTGGGCCTGAGGACGGGCTTCATCGGCCACGTGGGGGACGACTTCCCCGGGCGGCTCGTGCGGGAGACCTTCGCCCGGGACGGCATCGATGTCCGGGCCCTCTTCACGGACGCCGGGGGCACCTCCCGGAGCGTGAACATCATGCACGCCGATGGCCGGCGCAAGAACTTCTACGACGGCAAGCGCCACCCCGATCCGGACCCGGCCACGTGCCGCGCGGTCATGGCGGGGGCCCGCCTGGCCCACTTCAACATCCCCGACTGGGCCCGCCGCCTCCTGCCCATGGCCCGCGCCGAGGGCCTCACCCTCGCCTGCGACCTCCAGGACGTGGTGGACATGGACGATCCCTACCGCCGGGACTTCATCGAGGCCTCGGATATCCTCTTCCTCTCCGGCGCCAACTTCCCCGATCCCGCGCCGTTCCTGGCGCGGCTCGCGGCGGCGCGCCCCGGCCGCGTCGCCGTGTGCGGCATGGGCGCCAGGGGCTGCGCCGTGGCCACCGGGGCGGGGGTGCGGGCCTATCCCCCCGTGGAGACGGGGGAGCCCGTGGTGGACACCAACGGGGCCGGGGACGCCCTGGCGGTGGGCTTCCTTTCCGCCCACGTGCTCATGGGCCTGTCCGTGGAGGAATCGGTGCTCCGGGCCCAGATCGGGGCCCGCCGGGCCTGCTCCCTGCGTTCCACCTCGGAGGGCCTGGTCACCCGGGACGAGGTGGAGCGGACCGTGCGGGACCTGAAGGCCGCCTGCGTCCCCGCCGGGGGCCCCTCCCAGCGCCGGCGCTGAGGGGCGCCATGGGGGACATCGGCCTCGTCTACGCCATCTTCCCGGACCGCTTCCACGGGGGCGCCGGGCCCGCGGCGGGCAGCGGGCCCTGGGGCGGGACCCTGGACGGGGTGGCCGCCCGCGCCGATCACATCGCCTCCCTGGGCGCCGACGCGGTCTACCTCACCCCCGTCCACCCCTC
>DATGXY010000087.1:0-1890 GCA_035298525.1 Holophaga sp. | reverse complement strand
GGGGGAGGGCATCGCCTTCGTGAACGCCGAGGGCCGGCCGGAGTTCATGAACGACTCCGTGCGGCGCCTCCTGGAGCTTTCCACGGAACCGGGGGCCGTGCCCGGGTCCACCGCCGTGCGCAGGCTGTTCCGCCCCGACGGGAGTCCCTTCGCGGACGCGGACCTGCCGGGCATGACCGCCCTGCGCACGGGGCAGCCCGTCCGGAACGTGGAAATGGGCCTGCCCATGAAGGATGGTTCCATGCGCTGGCTGGTTTCCAACGCCGAGCCGGTGCGCCGGGAGGACGGATCCCTGCGGGGCGCGGCCATCTCCTTCGTGGACATCACGGACCGCAGGCGCGCCGAGGAGGAACTGGCCCGCTCCGAACGGCGCTTCGCGGCGGCCTTCCACGCCAGCCCCGACGCCATCGCCGTCACCCACGCGGGGACGGGGGTCTACCAGCTGGTCAACGAAGGGTTCACCCGGGTCCTGGGCTACACCTTGGGCCAGGTGGTGGGCCGTTCTTCCCATGAACTGGACGTGTGGGAGAACCCCGAGGAGCGCGGCCGGTGGCTGGAGCGCCTCAGATCCCAGGGGCAGGTGCGGGACCTGGAGGCCCGCTTCCGCAAGGCCGACGGCCAGATCATGGACGGCTCCATCTCCTCTCGGCTCATGCACATGGAAGAGGGGGACATGGTCCTCACCATCATCCGGGACCTGACCCAGTTGAGGGCCGACCAGGAGGCGCGGCGCCTCCTGGAGGCGGAGGTGACCCAGAACCAGAAGATGGAAAGCCTTGGACGCCTGGCCGGAGGGGTGGCCCACGATATGAACAATGTGCTGGGGGCCATCTTCGCGGTGAGCCAGACCCTGCGGGCCCGGCACGAAGGGGACGAGGGGCTCCGGGCCCCCCTGGAGACCCTGGAGCGGGCCGCGGCCCGGGGCCGGGATCTGGTCAAGGGCCTGGTGGGGTTCAGCCGCAAGGACAGCGGCGCCTTCGCCGCCATCGACCTCAATGACATGGCCGCCAAGGAGCGGGATATCCTGGACCGCACCCTCCTGAAGAAGTACCGGGTGGAGACGGATCTCCAGGAGGGCCTGCCCCTGGTCATGGGCGAGGCCGGTGCCCTGGGCAGCGCCCTCATGAACCTCTGCGTCAACGCCGTGGACGCCATGCCGGCGGGGGGGGACCTGCGCATCCGCACCCGGATCCTGCCCGGCGGCTTTGTCATGCTGGAGGTGGAGGATACGGGCGAGGGCATGCCCCCCGACGTGGTGCAGCGGGCCATGGAGCCCTTCTTCACCACCAAGCCCCAGGGCAAGGGCACGGGCCTGGGCCTGGCCCAGGTCTTCAACACGGCGCGGGCCCACGGCGGCCAGGTGAGCATCCACAGCGAGGTGGGGCAGGGCACCTGCGTGCGCCTGGTGCTGCCCTCCACCACCAGCGGGGCCCTGCCGGCGGAAGAGGGGACGGAAGCCCTTCCGGCGGCGGGCCGGCGCATCCTCCTCGTGGACGACGACGAGCTCCTGCGGGCCACGGTGCCCGCCATGCTGGAACTGATGGGCCACGAGGTGCGCATCGCCGAGGGGGGCCCGGAGGCCCTGGCCCAGTTGGAGGGGGACTGGCGGCCGGACCTGGTCATGCTGGATATGAACATGCCCGGCATGGGGGGGCTGGAGGTGCTCAAGGCCATCCGCGCGGCCTGGCCGGACCTCCCGGTGATCATTGCGACCGGCTACACGGACGAGGACCTCGGGGCCGCCATGCGCGAGGACCCCCGCCTATTGCTCAGCCCCAAGCCCTTCACCATGGCGGAATTCCAGCGCCAGCTCCGCATCGTGGAAGCGATCCTGGCGGAATTCTAGACTCCATGCCAGGGCTTTGCCCTGGCATGGAGTGGGGGTGTGGG
>DATGXY010000086.1:0-2601 GCA_035298525.1 Holophaga sp. | reverse complement strand
GGGGGAGGGCATGTCCGGGAGGCGGACGGGAGCCGCGCCGATGGCGGCCTGGATCTCCGCGGCGGAAAGCTTGAGGGTGGAGGCGGAGGGGACGGGGGCCTGGGGGGCCGGCGCGCCCTGGGCGCCGCTGAGGGTGACCTCGAGGGCGCTGAGGGTGGCTTCCACGTCCATGGGGTTCCGGGCGCCCAGCATCCGGCGCTCGGGGGAGGGGGGCGGGGCGGGGGCGTCGCCCATGAGCTTGGCGATGGCGTCCTTGGCCGAGGTGAAGCCCGAGGCGCCGGGCTCGCCCTGGGAGGCCTCCTGCTCCGGCGGGGGCAGGATGACGAGGGTCTTCTCCATGATCTCCTCGTCCGAGCCCTCCAGGTCGCCCAGGGTCAGGGAGGGCGGCGCGGCGTCGAAGGCCTCGAAGGGGGACGCCTCCAGCGGGGAGGAGGTGAACGTCACCTCCGGCATGGGCGGGGGTTCCACATCCAGGTTCACCGTATCGCCAGGAAGGGGGGTCGCCAGGAGGCTGGCCGGGAAGGAGGGAACCTCAGGCTCCAGGACCGGTTCGGCCGGGATCACGGGCAGGGCCTCGGGCGGGGCCAGGAGCTCCGGATGGACCCGGAGG
Source organism: Holophaga sp. (assembly GCA_035298525.1). GTDB lineage: Bacteria > Acidobacteriota > Holophagae > Holophagales > Holophagaceae > Mesoterricola. The sequence continues at coordinate 1,991 of DATGXY010000086.1, read as the reverse complement.
GGCGTCGTCGCCCCGGGATCCACGGCCGGGATCTCGGCGGCGGGCTCCGCGGCGGCGAGAAGCCGTTCGACGGCTTCCGCGATATCGAAGACGGTCCCGCACTTGAAGCACTTGGCCCTGCGGATGCCGGCGCCGACCCGCTCGGGCCGGAGCGCGAAGCGCGTGGAGCAGCCTGGGCACCGGATGGTTTCTGTCACGGTCGACTCCTCGGAGGGTCAAACTATTTTCCAAAAGGATATGCCCATTTCGTGGAATGTGCAGCCTCCGCCTCCGCGGGGGGGCGGCGGGGGCCCGGAGCGGGTATCCTGGAACCCGCTGGCGCCCGGCGCCCGGAGGTTGCGTGGCAGGCCTGTTCATCACCATGGAGGGGATCGAGGGATCCGGGAAGTCCACCCAGATCAGGCGGCTTGCGGCCCGTCTGGCAGGCCTGGGCATCCCCGTGGAGGTCTCCAAGGAGCCCGGGGGCACCGCCCTCTGCCGCGAACTCCGCCAGCTCCTCCTGGAGCCCCATCCCTCCGGCGAGACCTGGTGCGCCAAGTCCGAGCTGCTCCTCTTCTACGCCGACCGCGCCCAGCATCTGGCCGAGTCCGTGATGCCGGCCCTGGAGGAGGGGCGCCTGGTCCTCCTGGACCGCTTCGACGATTCCACCCGCGCCTACCAGGGCGCCCAGGGCCTGCCCGACGCCGTCATCGACCGGATCGCCGAGGTGGTCCTGGGGCGTGTCAGGCCCAACCTGACCATCCTCCTGGACATGGACCCGACGGTCTCCCTGGGCCGGGTACAGGCCCGCAACGCGGCCGCCGAGGGCTTCAAGGAGACCCGCTTCGACCAGGAGCACCTGGAGTTCCACAAGCGGGTGCGGGCGCGGTTCCTGGCCATCGCCCAGAAGGAGCCCCAGCGCGTCGTCGTGGTGCCCGCCCAGGACGGGCCCGACGCGGTGGAGGAGGCCATCTGGTCCCGGCTGACGCCCCTCCTGCGCACCGCCGGCCTCAGGGTGGAATGATGTTCGATCCCCTTACGTCGGGGCACCAGGATGTGCGGGAACGGCTCCTGGAGCGGGTGAAGTCCTCCCGCATGGGGGGTTCCCTCCTCTTCGCCGGGCCCGAGGGCGTGGGCAAGCGCCGGGTGGCCCTGGAACTGGCCATGCGGGAGCTCTGCTTCCGGCGCACCGCCTGCGGGGAGTGCGAGGGCTGCCGGCTCTTCCGGGGCGAGGTGCCCGTCGAGCTGCCCAACCTCCTGCGCATCGCCCCCGAGGGCAAGGCCGGGCTCATCCGCATCGGCGCCATCCGCGAGGACGACCTGGTGGAGGGCGGCGTCATCGCCTGGGCCCACCGGTCCCCGCCCCCCGGGTGCCACCGCTGGATCCTGGTGGAGGACGCCCACCGCCTCAACGGGGCCAGCGCCAACATGCTCCTCAAGACCCTGGAGGAACCCCCGCCGGGCACGGTCTTCCTCCTGGTGACGCACCGGCCCGAGGCCATGCTCCAGACGATCCGGAGCCGCTGCGAGCGAATCCCCTTCAAGGCCCTGGACGACGCCGACGCCTGGAAGGTGGCGGCGCGGGGGGGCTGGGAGGAACGGGACCGGGAGCGCTGGATCGCCCTCTCCGGCGGAACCCTGCGCCTGCTGGATCCGGAGGCCTTCGCCCGGGCCGAGGCCCGGCTGGAAGCCTGGATCGCCCTGGCCGGAGGCGCCGCCTTCGCGGGGGCCTGGGGCCCCCTGGGGCCCGACAAGGGCCTGGACGCCTCCCAAAGCGAGCAGGTGGGCCAGAGCCTGGAGATGCTCCTGGTGCTCCTGGCCGACGTGGGCCGGGCCCGGGAGGGCCGTCCCCTGCGCCTGGGCCCCTGGGAGGGGGAGATCCGTAAGCTGGCCGCGGGCCCCCTGGACCCCGGCGCCGCCCAGGCCAAGGTCTTCGAGGCCCAGCGGGCCCTGGCCCGGAACCCCGCCGCCGACTCCCTCCTCCGGGAAGTCGCCCAGGGCCTCCTTCCCCT
>DATGXY010000085.1:0-11345 GCA_035298525.1 Holophaga sp. | reverse complement strand
GGATGACGGCGACCCCCTCCCCCGCCCCGTCCCCGCCCCGGAGGAACCCGGGTTCGCAGACCGCGCCCTCCGCCCCCAGGCGCAGTTCGAGCCCCCGGAGCCGCGCGGGATCGCCGTCCCGGTAGCGGACCTTCACCGCGCCCCGGACCCGGGCGAACACGTTGCCCTCCTCCACCCGGAGGACGGCCAGGCCCTGGATGGCCCGGCGGGAGACGGCGCCGGACACGAGGAAGAGACCCAGCATGAGGGAGAAGACGAGGTAGAGGAGGTTGTTGCCCGTGTTCACCGCCGCGGCGCCCAGAAGCAGGAGGGCGAGGAGGTACTCCGCGCCCAGGCGGGTGACGCTGAGCCGCAGGCGTCTGTCGCGCCAGAGGTCCATTCAGCCCCTCCCCCCGCACCCGCCGTTTGCCATTACCATGATCCAAGCCCAGCCATCCCAGTCTGAGGCCAGGAAGGCCGCCCATGATCGAAAAACTTTTCCGATCCAAGCCCCTTGAGGCCCTGAAGGCCCAGGCCGAGGAACCCGAGCACCAGCTGAAGAAGAACCTGGGCACCTTCGACCTCACCATGTTCGGCATCGGGGCCATCATCGGGGCGGGCATCTTCTCCAGCATCGGCACCGCCGCCGCCGGGAACCTCGCCGACGGCCGCCTCCCGGCGGGCCCCGCCCTGGTGGTGAGCATCCTGCTGGTGGCCGTGGGCTGCGGCTTCACGGCCCTGGCCTACGCGGAGCTGGCCTCCATGATCCCGGTCTCGGGCTCGGCCTACACCTACGCCTACGCGACCCTGGGCGAGCTCATGGCCTGGATCATCGGGTGGGACCTGCTGCTGGAATACGCGGTGAGCAACGTGGCCGTGGCCATCAGCTGGGGCGACTACGCGCGCAGCTTCCTGGCCAACGTGATGGGGATCCACATCCCCGGGTGGCTGGCCATGGACCCGCGCACGGCCCTGGCCCTGGCCCCGGGGGCCCCGCCCCTGGACCTGTCCGGCAAGCTCCATCTGCTGGACCAGGCGAGGAGCGGCCTCGCCGACGGCGCCGCGGTCTTCGCCCACTGGGACGTGCTGAGCGCGGCCCCCCGCATCCTGGGTTTCCCCGTCACCGTGAACTTCCTGGCCGTGCTCATCACCGTGGCCGTCACCTGGCTGGTGTACATCGGGATCCGGGAAAGCGCCCGGGCCAACGCCATCATGGTGGTGCTCAAGGTGGCCATCCTGGCGGCGGTCGTGGGCATCGGGGCCCGGTTCATCCACCCGGCCAACTGGCACCCCTTCGCCCCCCACGGCTTCGGGGGCATCCAGTCGGGCGCCGCCATCATCTTCTTCGCCTTCATCGGCTTCGACGCCGTGAGCACCACGGCCGAGGAGTGCAAGGACCCGGGCCGCAACCTGCCCCGGGGCATCCTCTACAGCCTCGTCATCTGCACCGTCGTCTACGCCGCGGTGGCCCTGGTGGTCACGGGCATGCTCAAGTACACGGAGCTGGCCGGCAAGGCGGACCCCCTGGCCTACATCTTCACGCAGAACCACATGATGGGCGTGGCGGGCGTCATCAGCCTGGGGGCGGTCATCGCCACCACGGCGGCCCTCCTCGTGTACCAGGTGGGCCAGCCCCGCATCTTCATGGCCATGAGCCGGGACGGCCTGCTGGGGCCCTGGTTCGGGAAGGTGAGCGAGAAGCGCCGCACCCCCTCCAACGCCACCTTCCTCACCGGCGTCCTGGTGGCCCTGCCCGCCGCCCTCCTCAACATCGACGAGGTGGTGGAGCTCTGCAACATCGGCACCCTCTTCGCGTTCTCGGTGGTGTGCGCCGCGGTGATGATCCTCCGGTACCGCCGCCCCGAAGCCGTCCGCCGTTTCCGCATGCCCTGGATCTGGGTGCTGGCCCCGGCGGGGATCCTGGCCTGCGTGTGGATCGCCAAGGGGCTGCCCACCGTGACCTGGGTCCGCTTCTTCGCGTGGCTCGGCGTCGGCCTGGTGATCTACTTCGCCTATGGACACCGCAGGAGCGTGCTCCAGACTGGCACCAAGGAGGCCTGATGTTCACGGGACTGATCCGCCACCTGGGCACCCTGGAGGCCCGCCGGGACCGGCCGGGAGGCGCCCGCCTCGCCATCGCCGCCCCCCCCGACCTCCTGGAAAGGGCCGAGGAGGGCGCCAGCATCTGCACCAACGGGGCCTGCCTCACCGCCGTGGCGCGAAGCCCCCGCACCTGGGAGGCGGACCTGTCCCACGAGACCCTGGCCCGCACGACCCTGGGCCGCCTGGAGCCCGGCGCCCTCCTTCATCTGGAACCGGCCCTGCGGGTGGGCGAACCCCTGGACGGCCACCTGGTCTCCGGCCACGTGGACGGGGTGGGCCAGCTGCTGGAACGGGCCGAGGGGGAGGGCCTCTGGCGCTTCGCCATGCCGCCGGAGCTGGCCCCCATGACCGCCGCCAAGGGCTCCATCGCCGTGGACGGCATCTCCCTCACGGTGGTGGACTGTGGCCGGGACTGGTTCACGGTGGCCCTGATCCCCGAGACCGTCCGCCGCACCCGGCTGGAGCGCATGAAGCCGGGGACGGCCGTGAACCTGGAAGGGGACCCCGTGGGCCGCTTCGTGGCCCGGGCCCTGGACCTGCGGGCCGGGGACGAGCGCCTCGCCAGGTTCGCCCGGGAGGGGTGGGGCTGAGGAAGGGCCGGGGCCCTTTCATCCACGGAGGAAATGCCGGGCCGGGAAGCGTAGACTCGGAGCATGGTCAGGACACGGACACCCAAGGAGATCGCCCCCGATCTCGCCGACCGGCTCAAGGCCCGGTTCCGGGACTATCCCCTCACGAGGGGGTGGGGCCTGGAGATCGATACGATCGCCCCGGAGCGGGCGGTGGTGTCCATCTCCCCCTCCCCCGCCATCGCCAACAGCTCGGGGGTCGTCAACGGAGGCGTGCTGGCCACATTGGCGGACATCGCCTGCGCCCTGGCCCTCAGCACCCACTTCGACGGGCGCATGCCCTTCGCCACCTCGGACCTGCACATCCGCTACCTGGAGCCCGTCGACGCGCCGCTTCGCATCGAGGCCGCGGTGGTGCGGGCCTCCCTGAGAAGCGCGGTGCTGGAGTGCCGCCTCCATTGCGGGGAGCGGGTGATGGCGCTGTGCACCGCCCACTTCACCATCAAGCTGCCGCGGGAGGCGAAGTGAAGGACCTTCCCCCCATCCGGCGCCTGGCCCAGTCCGTCACCCTCCTGGCGGTTGTGGCGGCCATGGGTGCCGTGGGCTTCCACGTGCTGGCCAGGACCGGGTGGATGGACGGGTTCTACATGGCCGTGACGACCCTGGTGGGCTTCCGGGACGAGCACCCGGGAGGCACCGGGCTCAAGCTCTTCGTGATCTTCTACATCATCGCCGGCCTCGTCGTGGTGGGCATGGCCTTTTCCAACCTCCTGGCCCTCCTCCTGGAGGGGGACCTGAAGGGCTTGTTCCTGGAGCGCCGCATGCAGAACCGACTCAACGCCCTGCGCGACCACGTCATCGTCTGCGGCTTCGGCAAGACGGGCTTCCAGTCGGCGTGGGAGCTGAAGCAGGCCGGGGTCCCCTTCGTCGTCGTGGAGCGCGACCCCGACAAGACCCACAACCCCCGGTTCCAGGGGGACCTCTTCATCGTCGGCAACGCCATGGACGAGGTCATCCTGGAGCAGGCCGGCATCGGCCGCGCCAAGGGCCTCATCACGGCCCTCACCTCCGACGCCGACAACGTCCTGGTGACCCTCACGGCCCGGCAGATGAACCCCGATATCACCATCGTGGCCCGGGCCACCAAGCTGGGCACGGAGAACAAGCTCAAGGCCGCGGGGGCGGACCACATCGTCAGCCCCTACGAGATCGGCGGCCGGCGCATGGCCTCCCTCCTCATGACGCCCGACCTGCTCAACTACGTGGACGTGATCCTGGACAAGAAGCAGCTGGAGATGGCCATCGAGCACATCCTTGTGAGGCCGGGGTCCACGCTCGTGGGCCGCACCATGCGCGAGATCCGCGTGCGCGACCGCACCGGCGCCCTCATCGTCGGCATCAACCGCGGCATGGACGGCCTCCACTTCAATCCCACCGGGGCCGAGGTCTTCGAGGCCGGCGACGTCCTGGTGGCCATGGGCAGCCACGAGGCCCTGGACGCCCTGGTGAAGATCGCCCGGGGGGCCTAGGACGCCTGACTACGCATGAGAAGGCCCCGTCGCGGGGCCTCCAACATCGCGAACACGCCCTAGTCGCCCAGCCGGAACACGACGGCCCGGGGATCCTCGTAGACCCGGTGGAACCGCGCCCCCCCCAGTTCCGGGAAGAGGGCCGCGCGCCGGCTCCGGAGGACCAGGTAGCGGGCGCCGAAGGTCTCCCGCAGGAGATCGGCGTCCATGGGGCCCTCGTGGCGGCGGATGCGCTCCAGGAGGCGCGCCCGGTCGGGATCCTGGCGCAGGGAGTACGTGGGATCCAGGCCCCACAGGAAGGTCTGGCGGTAGCCGTCGTAGTAGAGGTCGGGGAAGTCGTCCCAGAAGAGGTTGGCGACCCGTTCGCCCGCGGGGAGGTTCTGGGCCATCCAGGCGCAGGCGCCGGTGAAGTGGCGGGGGGGCGCGGCCTCGGACTGGTAGTAGGCATAGAAGGTGAGGGAGCGGGCGTGGAAGCCCGCGAGAAGCGCCCAGGCCAGGGCCACGCCGGCCAACCGGGCCTTCCGGGTGCCCAGGAGGCCCCCCGGTTCCAGGAGGGGGGGCAGGAGGTCCCGGGCCGCCAGGGCCCAGGCTGCCGCCACGAGGAGGACGGAGTACTCGGCGAAGCGGGGGGTGGTGACGGTGAGTCCGGCCCAGACCAGGGCCGCGAGCCCCATGCCGAGGGTGTCGCCTCCCAGCCGCCGGCGCATGGCCAGGAGCAGGATGGGCAGTAGGGCCGCCAGCACCAGGAGGAGGGGATAGATGTCGAAGAGCACGGGAAGGGGATAGGGGTAGAGCTCGTTGCCCAGCTCGAAGCCCGAGGCGCCCGCGCCCTGGAGGCCCTGGCGGAAGACCTGGACGTAGGTGAGGAAGGTCTCCAGGGTCAGGGGGGTGTAGGGGTGGAGGGCGAGCCCCGCCACCGAGCCCAGGGCCGCCGCGGCCGGGAGTTTCCAGGGCGGACGTTCCCGGCCCGCCCAGGCGCCCAGGGCGAAGGGCACGGCCGTCATGGCCAGGACGAAGGGGACCGTGTAGCCCCAGGCGTAGACGAAGCCCAGCGCGAAGAGCCCCCGCCAGGACCGCTTCAGGAGGAAGTGGAGCCCGATCACCAGGAGCAGCATGCTGAGCACGTGGGACCGGATCATGCCCAGGCGCGCGATGAAGAGCCCCCCCGCCGCCAGGGGCAGCAGGGCGAAGTAGAGGGGCCCCCGCACCCGGTGGGCCCGGAGGACCCAGCAGAAGGCGCCCAGCACCGCCGCCGCCAGGAGCACGGAGAAGATCCTCGCCCCCAGGATGGGGTCGTCCCCGATGCGCGCGAAGGGCGCCATGGCCAGGTGGTAGAGGAACTCCTTGTCGCAGAAGCGGTCGCGCCAGGTGCTCAGCCAGGTCCAGGGGAACTCCCTCGAGAACCAGCGCAGGGGCACCATCCAGGCGAAGCGCGCGTGGAAGTAGCCGTCGCGCTCGAAGAGGCCCTGCTGGAGCTGGGCCGTGAGGCCGAAGAGCACCGCCGCGTAGGCCGCGGCCAGGCCGGGCGCGGCCCAGGACCGGAGGCGCCCGCCGGCGCTCACCGCCGGGCCCCGGGACCGGGCACGGCGAGGTAGGCCAGCTTCTTCATCTCCTTGCGCCCCCGGGTGACCGTGTCCAGCACGAGCCCGCAGGCGAAGCCCAGGGCGGCGATGGTCATCATGCCCGCGCAGAGGATGGCGGTGGGGAAGCGGGGGACGAGGCCGGTCCGCGCATACGTGACGAGGAGGGGCTCCGCGAGGACCAGGGAGGCCGCGGCCAGGAGGCCGGAGAGGATGGAGAAGAATGCCAGGGGGCGCTCGGTGCGGTACAGGTTCGCGATGAGGCGCAGGATCCGCAGGCCGTCGCGGTAGGTGCGCAGCTTGCTCTCGGTGCCCTCCGCCCGGGCCCCGTAGGGGGTCTGCAGCTCCTGCACGGGCATGGAGAGCTCCAGGGCGTGCACCGTGAGCTCCGTCTCGATCTCGAAGCCCGCGGAGAGCACGGGGAAGGACTTCACGAAGCGCCGGGAGAAGGCCCGGTAGCCGGAGAGGATGTCCGTGAAGCGCTGGCCGAAGATGGACCGGACCGCGCCGGTGAGGAGGGCGTTCCCGAAGCGGTGCCCGGGGCGGTAGGCCTCCTGGGCCGTCTCCACACGGCAGCCGACCACCATGTCCAGGCCGCCCTCGGCCAGGAGCCGCACCAGGGCCGGGGCGCTGGGGGCGTGGTAGGTGCCGTCCCCGTCCACCATGAGGTAGACGTCGGCCTCCACGTCGGCGAACATGCGCCTCACCACGTGCCCCTTGCCCTGGCAGGCCTCGCGGCCCACGATGGCCCCGGCGGCCAGGGCCTCGGCGGCGGTGGCGTCGGTGGAGTTGTTGTCGTAGACGTGGATCTCCGCCCCGGGGAGGGCCTCCCGGAAGGCGCGCACGACGCCCCCGATGGCCGCGGCCTCGTTGTAGCAGGGGATCAGCACAGCCACCCTGGGCTCGTCCTTGCGGGTTCCGTCCATGCCCGAATCCTATCAGGCTTCGGGGCCGGGGAACGGGACGGCGGATGGCGGCACCGGATGGACATGGATCACGGCTTCCCTCCGCTCATCTTCGACCTGGCCATCGTCCTGGGCGTGGCCGCGATCACGACCCTCCTCTTCCGGCGCCTGCGCCAGCCCGCGGTCCTGGGCTACCTCCTGGCGGGGCTCATCGTGGGCCCCCACGTGCCGGTGCCCCTGGCGGCCGAGGCCGGCAACATCCGCACCCTGGCGGAACTGGGCGTGATCCTCCTCATGTTCTCCGTGGGCCTGGAGTTCGACCTGCGCAAGCTGGCCCGGGAGGGCGTCCCCGCGGTGGTGGTGGGCTCGGTCCAGGTGGGCGCCGCCGTCGCCCTTGTCTCCGCCCTGGGGCGGGCCCTGGGATGGTCCGCCCAGGAGGCGGCCCTCATGGGCGCGGCCCTGGCGGTGAGCAGCACGATGATCATCGCCAAGCTCTTCCAGGAGCACGGATCCCGGGGCCCCTTCCGGGACCTGGTCTTCTCGGTGCTGGTGGTCCAGGACCTGTTCGCCGTGCTCCTCCTGGCGGGGCTGGACACCTCCGCCGCCTCCGGGGGCGTGGGCTGGGCCCTGGCCAAAGTGGCCCTCTTCGTCGCCGGGGCCCTGGCGGCCGGAGGCCTCCTGGTGCCACCCCTCCTCCGCTGGGCCGCCGATCACGGCCGGGGCGAGACCCTCCTGGTGGCCGCCATGGGCGCCTGCTTTGCCGGCTCGGCCATTGCCGCCCGCGTGGGCGTCTCCCCCGCCCTGGGGGCCTTCGCCGCCGGCATGCTGGCCTTCGCCAGCCGCCGGGGCGAACCCATCGAGCGCCTCGTCCAGCCCGTGCGGGATATGTTCGGGGCCATCTTCTTCGTGGCCGTGGGCATGCTCCTGGACCCCAAGCAGCTTGCCGCCCAGACGGGCCCCATCCTCCTGCTTTCGGCGGGTGTCCTGGTGGCCTGCGCCGTGGGCGGGGCCTTCGGGGCCGCCCTCGTCGGGTTGCCCGTTCCCCGCGGCATCCAGGTGGGCCTCGCCCTGGCCCAGCCGGGGGAGCTCTCCTTCGTGCTGGTGGGCGTGGGGAGCGCCGCGGGCCTTCTGTGGCCCCACGCCTTCCCCGTGGTGGCGGGGGTGGCCCTCGTCACGGCCGTGGCCGGCCCTTGGACCTTCAAGGCGGGCGGGCCCCTGGCGGAGCGCCTTTGGCGCCGCATGCCCCGGTGCCTCCAGCGCCTGGCGGCCCCCCGGGAGCCCCTCCAGCACCGGGATTCGCCCGCACCCCTGGCCGCTCCCGTGGCCTTCCTCCTCCTGGATGCCCTGGTCTTCAACCTCCTGCTCCTGGCCACTTTCCATCCCCAGGCCCAGCCCCTCCTGGCCCGCCACCCCCTGGTGGCGCCGGGCCTCCTGGCGGCGGCCCTGGGGGGCCTCCTGCTCCTGGCCTGGGTCCTCTTCCGGCGGGCCGGGCAGATCGCCACCCTCGTGGCGGGTGCGCCCCGGAGGGACGTGGGCCTCCTGCGCCTGGCCATCCTCGTGGGCATCAGCGCCCCCACCTTCGCCCTCCTCCCCGCCGGGCCCGCCTTCGCCCTGCTGACGGGGTTGCTCGTATGCGTGGCCGTTCTTTTCCGGACCCCCGCCGCAGCGGGCACCCAGGCGGGGTCGGAGTGGATCCTCAAGCAGGTGGGCCGCCCCTGGGCGGAGTTATGCCCCACCCTGGCCACGGTGCGGGTGGAAATCGAAAGCCCCTTCACCGGGCGCCCGGTTTCCGATCTGCAGGCGGCCCTCCAGGATCTGCCCGAGGCGGACCTGGTGGCCTTCCACCGGGACGGCCACTGGCTCCCCGTGGATCCCGCCGAGCACCTGGAGCCGGGGCGGCTGGTGGCCCTGGCCGGTTCCGCCGCCGGCCTTCGGGCGGCCACCGATCTCCTCAATGGACGCTGAAGGGCGTGGGGCCCGTGTCCCCCCATCTCTCCCCGGGAAACGTGCAACCGGCCCATGAAAGCTGGCGCATTCATGGGCCGGTGTCGGTTCTGGGAAGCGTGAATACTTGAAGCGCAGCTTGGGGTGGTTGGAAAGTCGATCCGTGATGGATGTCGGCGCGCACCTTGCGCCGGTTCACTGCCCTCGCAGCGAGACCTTGCGGACGACGGCGCCAGAACGTGCCAACACCGGCATCGACGGGAATGGGCGAAATGGAGGGACACGGACCTACCGGCACCCGGACGCCGCAAGCAAACTAGGTCCGCTGCTCCATCAGTTCCTCCATGCGCCGCGCCGCCCGCTGGGTGGACCAGAAGCCCCAGAAGGCCCCCAGCGCCCCCGTGGCCATGCCGGTGAGGCCCAGGAGGGCGACGTTGCCGGGGGAGAAGAAGCCCGTGCGCGCCAGTTCCACGAGGAGGGGGGAGAGGTTGCCCACGCCCCGGTGCAGGGGCCACCAGAGGGCGAAGAGGCCCAGCACCGCCACGAGGCTGCCCACGAGGCCCAGCACGGCGCCCTCCGCCAGGAGGGGGGTCCGGATGAAGCCTTCGGTGGCGCCCACGAGGCGCATGATGGCGATCTCCTCCTCCCGGGCCATGACGCACATGCGGATGACGTTGCCGGTGGCGAAGCCCGCGGCCACGAGCAGGAGGGCGCCGAAGGTGCTGAGGGCGGAACGGAGGAGGCGCGCGGCCCGCTGGAGGCCCTCCATGCGCTCCTGGTCCACCACCACGTCGCCCACCCCGGGCAGGGAGCGGAGGCTTTCGCCCACCTCCAGGGCCCGGCGCCCGGCGCGCAGATCGGCGCGGAGGGTCAGCTCGAGGGTGTCGGGGATGGGCTCGCCCAGGCTCTTCAGCATGAGGCCGGCCTCCCGGGTCGTCTCCATGAAGCGGCGGGTGGCCTCCTGGGATCCGATGCGGCGCACCTCCTTGAAGCGGGGGTCCCTGCGCAGCTGGGCCTCGGCCTGGTCCAGGCCGCCGCCCTCGCCGGCGAAGAGGGTGATGCGGGCCAGGGCCTCCATGCGGGTCACCCAGCGGTCCAGGCCCTGCACGACGAGGAGGCCGCCCCCGGCCAGGAGCAGGCCCGAAGCCAGGGTGAGCACGGCCAGGAGGTGCTGGCCCCGGTGCCTGACGAGATCCTTGGCCACGTCCCGCGCCAGGACGGCCAGGAGGCGGTGGAGGACCATCCTATTTGCTCCCGTCCAGGGCCACGCCCCGGATGGTCACGGTGGAACCCAGGGTCACCTCCACGGGGGACGGGGCCGAGGCGCCGGAGCTGGGGGCCTTCCAGATGCGCAGGACGTTGGTGCCCGTGCCGGAGCCCGTGGTGGCCGGCGTGTAGTCGCCCCCGGCCATCCAGTCCTTGGTGCGGGCGTGGGCGATGAAGCGCAGGGAGGGCAGGCTGCCCCCCGCCACCGTGGCGTAGGGGGCCTGGTTGAAGGTGCCCAGGGAGAACTGGCTCTGGCGGTAGCTGGCGATGGGTGCGCCGGAAGCCGTCTGCCGCATGAGGTAGAGGCGGTTGAAGACGGAGTCGTAGGCCATGGAGGCGTACGTGGACGTGTCGTCGCCCAGCGAGGTCTGGGAGCCGATGAGCACGTTGCTGTTCTTGGCGAAGTTGCTGCCCGTGGACAGGCGCATGCGGATGCCCTCGTAATTGGTGCCCAGGGGATCCGTCAGCTGGTTGCCGCCCTTGAACCACGCCATCACGGTGCCGGAGCTTCCCACGGTCATGCCCGATCCGCCGGTGTCGGAGGTGAGGTCGTTGGTGATGAAGCTGCCCGTGGGAACGACGGCGCCGTTGTACAGGAGGGCGGGGCTCGCGACGACCCAGATCCGGCTGGTGTTGCTGGCGCCCTTCTCCAGGGCGTAGAGGGTGCCGGTGGTGGGGTCGAGGCCGGCCTGGTCGTACCAGTAGCTGGTCAGGTGGTCGCTGGTGTTGGAGGCGCTGCCCAGGGTGAAGTAGATGATGTCCGCGGTCTGGTTGAGGTTGCCGTTCCGGTTGGAGGCGTTGGAGACGCGCACCACCGTGCCGTCCTCGAAGACCATGTAGAGCAGGTTGGCCGAGGGGTTGAGGACCATGCCGCCCCACGCCAGGGCCTCGCGGTTGGAGAGCCAGCCGTCGCTGGTGATCGTGCGGTCCGGGGCCGGGGCCGCGCCGCCGGCGGCGGCGTAGAGGGTGTTGATGTCGTTCCACACCAGGACGGAGTGGGAGGTCTCGTCGTACACGTACACGGGCGTGACGCCCGTGTCCCCGGGCTTGGGATCCACGCACGCCGTCAGGGCGAGGAGGGCGAGGGCTGCCGGGACGGCGGTGGTGCGGAGGCTTCGGGTCATGCGGGGGCTTTCCTGGGGGCTACTTGGCGAAGAGGGCCTTGAGGCTGGCGTTGAGGTTCTTGACGGTCTCCCCGTCGCAGCCGGCGTCCACCGCGCCCCGGGACACGGCCAGGGCCAGGTTCTTCACGGCCTCGGGCCCCTCGCCGGCCATGAGCTGCTGATTGGCCTTGGCCTGGAGCTTGTTGACCATGTCGTGGTGTTCCGCGGGCAGGGCGGCCTTGGCGGCCTGGACGATGCGCTGGGTGAAGTTGGTGAGCTTGGCCAGCTTGACGGGATCGTGGGCCGCGGGCTTGGCGGGGGCCGGCAGGGGGCGGATCTCCACCTTGGCGGGCTCGGGGGCGGGGGG
>DATGXY010000084.1:0-11753 GCA_035298525.1 Holophaga sp. | reverse complement strand
GGGGGAGGTCCCCCCCGGCGGCAAGGCCGAGGAGGTGCGCCGCCTCCAGGCCGCGGGCGCGGTGGTGGCCATGGTGGGCGACGGCGTCAACGACGCTCCGGCCCTGGCGGCGGCGGACCTGGGCATCGCCATGGGCTCGGGGGCCGATCTGGCCCAGCACGCGGCGCCCATCGTCCTCCTGGGGGGCGGCCTCATGCGCATCGAGGAGACCTTCCTGGAGGCCGCGCGCACCCTGCGGGTGATCCGCCAGAACCTCTTCTGGGCCTTCTTCTACAACGTGGCGGGCATCTCCCTCGCGGTGACCGGCATCCTGAACCCGATCCTTTCCGCCGGGGCCATGGTGCTTTCCAGCCTCTCGGTCATCGGCAACTCCCTCCGCCTGGGCCGGACGAATTAGGCGCGCCGCCCCGGGCCGGAGGGGCTATGCTGGGAGCCCTAGACCCAGCCTGACGTGATGCTCCCCACCGCCTCCCCGCAGCGCCGCCTCGGCACCAGCCAGCTCGCCCTGGCCCTGGGCCTGCTCCTCGTCCTGCTGGTGGTGGCCGCCACCGCCGGGTCCATCCTCACCCTGCGGAGCCGGGAGGTGGAGATCTGGCGCAGGCAGATGAGCAGCCACTCCCTGGTGCTGGCGGAGCACGCCCACCAGAACATGGCCGCCGCCTACCTGGCCCTGGACCGCATCACGGACGACGTGCGGGAGGCCCGGGCCAAGGATCCCGAGGACCTGCGCCGGCGCATGAAGGGCGAGGCCACCTTCCGCATGCTGCGGGAGCAGACCCGGGACATGCCCCAGGTGGACGTGGCCACCGTGGTGGCCGAGAACGGCGATGTCATCAACTTCACCCGCAGCTGGCCCCCGCCCCCCATCAACCTGGCGGACCGGGACTACTTCAAGGCCCGGCGCGCGGATCCCTCCCTGGGGGACTTCGTGAGCGTGCCCGTGCGCAACAAGGGCACGGGCAAGTGGGTCTTCTACATCAGCCGCCGCCTGGATGGACCGGATGGGCGCTTCCTGGGCCTCACCCTCGTGGGCTTCTCCGTGGACGTGTTCACGGGGTTCTACGAGCGCTTCGGATCCAACCTGGGGGAGGGGGCCTCCATCTCCCTCTACCGCAGCGACTTCACCCTGCTCACCCAGTGGCCCCGGGTGGACGCCAGGATCGGCAGGCGGGACGAGACCGGCCCGGCCCGGGCCATCCTGGGCGGGGGGGACGCGGCCTTCGGGACCCGGTACGGCCCTGAGGCCGGTCCGGACGGCAAGCCGGGCCCTTGGAAGCTGTCCGCCGCCCGCAAGCTGGATCGCCATCCCCTGGTCCTCTGCTTTTCCCTCACGGATCGGGCCATCCTCGCCCACTGGCGCCATCTGGCCTGGGTGATCCTGGCGGTGGCGGGGTTGGGCCTGGCGGCGATCCTGGCCGCCCTGGCCGTCCTCCTGCGGGCCATCCGCCAGCGGGAGGCTGATATGGCCCAGACCCTGGCCCTCAAGCGCCAGGCCGAAGTGGCCAACGCCGCCAAATCCAGCTTCCTGGCCACCATGAGCCACGAGATCCGCACCCCCCTCAACGGGGTGCTGGGCATGGCGGAACTCCTCCTGCAGACGGGCCTGGACGAGGAGCAGACGGGGTACGTGCAGACGGTCATCGGCTCCGGACGCCAGCTCCTGGCCATCATCGAGGAGATCCTGGACTTCTCCAAGATCGAGGCGGAGAAGATGCTCCTGGAAAGCCTGGCCTTCGATCCCCGGGCCGTGGTCCAGGAAACGGTGGCCCTCTTCCAGGAGAACTGCCGCAAGAAGGGCCTTTCCCTGGATGTGGAACTGCCGCCGGGGCCCATCCCCTGGGTCCTGGGCGATCCGGTCCGCCTGCGCCAGATCCTCGCCAACTTCGTCAGCAACGCCATCAAGTTCACCCAGGAGGGGGGGATCCGGGTGGGCCTCGCCGTGCTGCCGGGGGGCGCCCTCCGCTTCTCGGTGGCGGATTCGGGCATCGGCATCCAGCCCGCGGAAGTGGACCGGCTCTTCTCCCCCTTCACCCAGGCGGACGGCTCCATCACCCGGCGCTACGGGGGCACGGGGCTGGGCCTGGCCATCTGCCGGGGTCTCGCGGATCTGATGGGCGGCCGGGTGGGGGTGGAAACCCAGCCGGGCCAAGGCTCCACCTTCTTCCTGGAGGCCGTCTTCCCGCAGGCCGATTCCCCGGCCCAGGCCCTGCCCGAACCGGAGGTGGTGGTGCGCCCCCTGCGCACCCTCCTGGCCGAGGACAACCCCGTCAACCAGAAGCTGGCCCTCACCCTCCTGGGCAAGCTGGGGTGCTCCTGCCACCTGGCCTCCAACGGCCTGGAGGCGGTGGAGGCCGCCCGGAAGGAGCCCTTCGACCTCATCCTCATGGACTGCATGATGCCGGAAATGGATGGCTTCGAAGCGGCCCGGCGCATCCGCCGTCTGGAGGCGGAGGGGGGCCGGCCCCGCCTGCCCATCGTGGCCCTCACCGCCAACGCCACCAAGGAGGACATGCAGAAGTGCCGGGAGGCGGGCATGGACGACTTCCTGTCCAAGCCCTACACCAGCCGGAGCCTCAAGGAGATGATCGCCCGGTGGTCCTGAGGGCGGGACCGCCCGGGCAAACTCGCGTTACGATGTATGGGCAGCCCCCGGAGTTCCCATGCGCGCCGCCCTCTCCGTCCTCGCTCTGACCACGTCCCTGGCCGCCGGGGCGCCGCAGGTGCAGGAGGCCCCCCTGCGGGCCCACCTGGCCCTTCTGGCCGACGACCTCTTCGAGGGGCGGGGCAGCGGCCAGCGGGGCGCCGAACTGACGGTGCGCTACCTGGAAACCCAGCTCCAGGTCCTGGGCCTGCAGCCCCTGAAGGGGAGCTACCGGCAGCCCGTGAAGCTGGCGGGTACCCATGTGACCCGGACGGACCTCCACGTGAAGGCCGCCGGCGGGACCCTGGACCTGGACGGGGACCGGGACGGCGCCTGGTGCACGGGCCTGCCCCTGGCGCGCCAGACCTTCGACGCCCCCCTGGTCTTCGTGGGCTACGGCATCACCGCGCCCGACCACCAATGGGACGACTACAAGGGCTTCGACGTGAAGGGCAAGGTGCTGGTGGCCCTCGTCAACGACCCGCAGCCCACGGCGGACGAGCCCGGGCGCTTCGGCGGCAAGGCCCTCACCTACTACGGGCGCTGGATCTACAAGTTCGAGGAGGCCAAGCGCCAGGGGGCCCTGGGCGTGCTTCTGGTGCACACCACCCCCAGCGCCACCTACGGCTGGTCCGTGGTGCGCAACAGCTTCGCCACCTGGCGCTTCCAGCTGGCGGCCGAACCCGGCCTGGCCCTCCAGAGCTGGATCACCGAGGACGCCGCGCGGCGCCTCTGTGCCGCCGGGGGCCGGGATCTGGACGCCCTGCGGGCGGCCGCCGAGCGCCGGGATTTCAGGCCCGTGGAACTGGGCGCCCGCCTCCAGGGCGCCGTGGAGGCCGAGGTGAAGGTGCAGGATCAGTACAACGTGGCTGGGGTCCTGCCGGGCACGGACCCCAAGCTGAAGGATGAGGTGGTCATCTACTCCGCCCACTGGGATCACTTCGGCCGTTCGGGCAAGCCTGACGAGCGCGGGGACGATATCTACAACGGGGCCGTGGATAACGCCTCCGGCTGCGCGGGCCTCCTGGCCATGGCCCAGGCCGCCGTGCCCCGGCGGCGCAGCCAGATGTTCCTCTTCACGGCCGCCGAGGAGCAGGGCCTATGGGGGTCCCTGGCCTACGTGGCGGCGCCCCTCTGGCCCATAGACCGGACGGTTGCGGACCTGAACCTGGATAGCCTCAACTGGGTGGGCGCCACCTCCGATATGGGCGTGGCGGGCGCGGAGCGCACGACCCTGCTGGAATCCGCCGCCCAGGTGGCCCGTGCCATGGGCCTCGCCCTGGCCCCGCCCACCGTGGACGTGGGCGGAGGCTACTTCCGCAGCGATCACTTCCCCTTCGCCAAGGCCGGCGTGCCGGCGTTCTCCGTGGGCGGGGGCCGGACCTACCTGAAGGATCCCGAGGGCTCCCGGAAGAAGGCGGCCACCATGGGGGCCCGGTACCACCAGGTCACGGACGAGTACGATCCCGCCTGGGATCTGTCCGGCATGGTGCAGCAGTGCCAGTTCGCCCTGGAGCTGGGGGCCCGGGTGGCGGATGAGGAGGCCCGCCCCGCCTGGAAGGAGGGGCGGCGTCCCTGACTGGGATGATCCCCGCGCTCAGCGCCAGCGGCTCAGGTCGATGAAGGTTGAGGCACGCCGGGTGCCCGGGTAGGCGTTCTCGAAAGCGGATTCGTTCAGCCAGTCCGTGCCTCCCTTGACGGTGCGGATCGTGGCGGGGGTCTTGCGGTTGACAACTTTGTTCTTGAAAGCCTGCTTGATATTGAACGCGCAGTCGAAGGGCTTCCCCTTGGAGCCGCCGGTGAACCTGGGCGTGAGGGCAACGAGGGAACTGCTGGGATACACGGCCATGTAGAGGCTGCCCGGGTCGGCGGTGGCGTTCATCGTCGCGGCGTCGATTTCCAGCTTGTCCCCCACCTTGCGCAGTTCGCCCCCCTTCAGAAGCTTGAAGTACCGCTTGGCGCCCGGGGAGATCTCGGGCTGGTTGGCGAACTGGGGTTTATCGGCCACGCCATAGAGCTTGATCTTGCCGATGACCTTGAACCAATCGTCGAAGCTGACGGTGACCATCTCGCCCGCCCGGAGGGTGGGCATCTTGATGTGGGAGACTTCAAGCAGGGGCTGGTCCGGCGTCCGGTCATTGGTCATGGCCTGGGACAAGGCGTCCGCCCCACCGCCACCGAGGATGGGCTTGGCCAAGCTGGTGATCCTGCTTTTGGCGATGCTCTTGAAGGTGTCAGGGAGCGCCTTGGACATGCCGTTGGCGATCCACATGAAGGCGCTGGGGATGGCCAGGACGGCCCCCAGCACGTGCCCCGAGCCCTGCAGGTTGTCACGGAGGGTCATGTCCTGAATGTCCATGGGCACATAGCTCCCCGGATCGAACCAACCACGGTAGGCTGCTTCTGAATTCTCATAAGCCACGGTGGTGTCCAACCGGTCATGCATCAAGAGGATGGGGGCCTTGTCCCGGGGGCTCCAGTCCCCGCCCGAACCTTCGCCGACCAGGTTGTTGGCGCGCAGGAGCTGATTGAGCCGGCTGTCCGGATTATCCAGGTTCGCCTGCACCCAGCGCTCGTCCAGGATCTTTCGCGCGCTGACGGACTTCTTGGGATCACCGGTGAGAACCTTGTTCATCCATGCCGTGGCATCGTCCCCCCCGAACTCCCCGCCAACCCAGCGGTCCACGGAGTTCTTTCCCAGCCAGCCGGTCAGCGCCTTGGCGTCCCTGGGCGGGAGGGTCTTGTCATTACGGCCCAGGGGAAGGAAACTGGCGTTGATGGCGTCGGCGAACTTCACGTCGGACGGAGCGATCTGCTCGAAGGCCTTCATGAAATAGGCGGGGATGTAGGGACGGTCGTAGGGGGCCGTGTTCCTGGCGTCCAGGAGCTTGAGGGTGGACGCGTGGAAGTCGAAGGGCCCGGCCATGCACGCCGCGCCGCTCAAGGGGATGTCGGGGTAGACGTAATTGCCGTCCGCGTCCTTCCGGCTGAGTTCCTTGACCGCCGCCATGGCGATGTAGCCGCCCTCCGAGTAACCGACGATGAACACCCGGCCGTCCCAGACATAGTTCACATTGTCGAAAACGCCCACGAGCTTCTTCTTGCCCCGGTTTTCAGGATCGTCCGCCTCGTATTCGTCCAGCATGGCCTGGATGCAGTCGACCGTGCATTTCGCCGCCGTCTCGCCATAGCAGTAGTGGTGCATCTCCTCCGTGTCCTTCCCCATGCCGTCGCCGTCGGGCATGGCCACCACGAAGCCCCCCATGGCGGCGGCCAGGGCCCCGAACATGGTCTCCTCCCCGGCATAGTTGTTGGAAGGAACGAAATTTCTCCGGGTTTCCGTGGCGTGAACGTAGACGACGAGGGGTACCGAAAGGGGGGTCGGGAACGGGAGTGCCTTGTTCTCCGGATGCGGGGGGAAGAAGACCCGGCCCGAATAGGTCCGGGGATGCCGGGGACCATCGGGCCCATGGGCGTCCTCGGAGGCGTAGGTGAATACCCGGGAACGGGCCGCGCTCTTTGAGAGCTGGCTTTGGAAGGTTTCCTTGAACGTGTTCAGGAGGCCAAAGGCCTTGATGTCCTGCTTTCGCCTGGAGACCTCCTGCAGGAAGGCATCGAGGAAATCCTTGGTGGGCTTTTCCTCCACCGGCCCGAGGGAAAGCAGCGACCCCCGTTCGTAGGCCGGGGACTTCGGCTGGGCCGGCGATAGGGCCTGGAGGCAGGTCCCCAGGAGGCCAAGGCCGAGGGCGCCAAGGGGGGGGCGTTTCAGCCGGGGACCAAGGATCGTCAAGGGAACCTCCGCGAGAGCGCAGTGCGGTAATGTCCCCTGAATAATAATTATTTAATATTATCTGGCAATAGCGCCAGGGCCAAATCATTAGCCGAGTGGCTCCAGGATCCTGGCCTCCCGCCGCAGGACCAACCCCTCCTGCTCCCTGCGGGCGGCCTGGAAGTGGGGGGTCTCCTTGTGGGCGGCATGGGCCTGGGGACTTTCCCAGGCCTCCAGGAAGACGAAGGTGGCCGGATCGTCCACTCGCCGGTGCAGGTCGTACCGGAGGCACCCGGCCTCCGCCCGGCTGGGGGCGACGAGGCCGGTGAGCACGGCCTCCAGCCTGGCCTCGCAGCCGGGATGGGCGGTGATGGAGGCGACGACGATGTGGGCGGGCATGGGAATCTCCTTGCAGAACACAACTCTGGCAGGATTTCCCGCAGGACCGGGATGGCATTCCCGCCGGACTGGGGCTAAGGTTGTCCCAATCGTTCCAATGGAGGCTCCATGCGCCCGTTCCTGACCGCGGCCCTCGTCCTCTTGCCGGCCCTCGCCGCCCCGGCCCAGTCCACCCCCGCCCAGGCCGAGAACCTGGTGAAGCGGGCCGTGGCCTACGCCAAGGCCAACGGCATGGACAAGCTCATCAAGGAGACCAACCAGGGCATCTTCCACGTGGGTTCGGGAAGCGAGCTCTACATCTTCATCTACGATATGCAGGGCGTGGTGAAGGCCATCGGGTTCAACACCCAGGAACTGGTGGGCAAGAACCGCTGGGACCTGAAGGATCCCGACGGCAAGTACATCGTCCGCGAACTGCTGGAGGTCGCCAAGAAGGGCGGCGGCTGGGTGGACTACAAGTACCCCAATCCCCTGTCGGGCAAGATGGAGCACAAGACCAGCTACGCCGTCCTCTGCGACGGCCTCATGGTGGGCTCGGGCACCTACAAGAAGTAGGCCCTCAGCGCGCCGCGGGCCCCGGGTCCCGGTGGCAGGCCGCGCAGGCCTGGAGCCGGGGGTCGGGGCTCCGCCAGTAGGCGAAGTCCTCCCCGCCCGTCTCCTTCCGGGCCCCCTCGGGCACCCGGGCCCAATAGAAGGCGAAGGCCTGGGTCCCGTCCTTCCTCACTTCCCGGAAGTACAGGGGGCCAGGGTCGCCCTGGGCGTCCACCGTGCTCAGGACGGCGTAGCTGCCCACGGGCAGGGGACGGCCCTCCCGGTAGGCGTCGATGGCGGAGGCGGGCACCCAGGTGCGGGCCAGCCGCCCCCCGTGGGCCCGGCTGGGAAAGGCCTTGGCCTGGCCGGGTTCGCACCCGGCGTAGTCCAGGGCCCGGATGGGAAGGTCCGCCTCCTGGTCCCCCTTCTTCGCCTCCAGGGCGGCGGCGGCGGCCTTGTTGGTCTCCTCGTCCCCGAACACAAGGACGCCGCCCAGCTTGCCCGCATAACCCCAGGCCCCGGTCCAGGCCAGGGAGGTGGCCAGGGAAAGGGCCGTCCAGGACCAGCGCTCGGGGCGCCGGTACGAGGTGCGGAGCGCGGCCACGGTGAGGAGGCCCAGGACCCAGCCCAGGGCCGCGGCGCCCTCGTGGCCCCGGAGGATGCGCAGGAGGGCCTGGCCCGGGGCCGGCACGGGGGGGATCCAGGCCCCCGCCGGGACCAGGTTCAGCTTCCGGCCCCAGAAAAGACCGCTGAGCATGGTGAGGAGGCTCAGGGCCAGGGCCAGCCCCGCCACCCGGAAGGCCATGCGCCGCCAGGTCTGGGGGTACCGGCTGCGGAAGGCGGCGGCCACCATGATGGGGAGGCACACGACGAGCCCCAGGGGCACGTGGACGAGGGCGGGGTGCTTGGAGGCGAGGAAGGCGATCAGGGACTCCATCGGACCTCAGAAGGTGCGGGTGACGTTGAAGCCCAGCCCCCAGTCCCGGGTCTCCCGGGGGCCGCCCCCGTAGTCGCCGGAGAGGACCTGGTTGGCGGTGGTGCCCATGACGTTGGTGCCCAGCAGGGTGAAGCGGTGCTTGAAGGTCTTGTACGTGATGCCCGCGGCGAAGCCGGGGTGGAAATCCTTGCCGATGCGGGAGGGCCGGGGGTAGAACTCCGCCATGAAGCCGAACTTGGCCGTGGCGTCCCAGCGCAGGCCGGCCCCGCCGGTGAAGACCGCCTTCTCCTGGGTCGTGGTGCGGCTGATCCAGGTGGGCACCAGGCTCAGGATCACCGAATCGCCGATGAAGATCTCGATGGGCAGCTGGGCCGAGGCCCCGGAGATGCCCACGGTCCCGATGGGGGTCAGGGCCTTCTCCACCGTCTCG
Organism: Holophaga sp.; assembly: GCA_035298525.1. Classification (GTDB taxonomy): domain Bacteria; phylum Acidobacteriota; class Holophagae; order Holophagales; family Holophagaceae; genus Mesoterricola. The sequence continues at coordinate 3,046 of DATGXY010000084.1, read as the reverse complement.
TCGAAGCGCTCGGCCCGCAGGGACATGCGCACGACGGATCCATTGACGATGCGCTGCTGGAGGGCGAACACCAGGGTCTTGTTGTCGGCGGTGCGGTAGGCGATGACGTTCAGGCCCTTGATGGGCTTGATGCCGGCGATGAGCCCGAAGGCGGGGTAGGCGTAGCCGTCCAGGCCGTACAGGTCCTTGGAGTGGTCGCGCACCGGGGTCCCGAAGCGGTGGGTGAAGGCCACGCCCAGGTCCCAGAACTGCATCATGTCCCCGGTGGGCAGGTTGAGGCCGAGGGGGTATTCCGAGCTCTCGGCGCGGAGGGCTCCCGCCGCGGCGGCGAGGCAGAGGAGGGCGGTCCGGAGGGGGGCGGTCATGGCTAGGCCGCGAACTTCCGGAGCTTGGCGATGAAGGCCTTCGCGCCGGCCTCGTCCATCTTGTCCTTGTAGGCGGGCATCTTGTCGTGGCCCTCCAGGATGTCCTTGATCCAGGAGGCGTCCTTCTTCCGGTTGGCCTTGCGGGAATCCGTGAAGTCGAAGCCCGCGTCGGGCAGGGGCTTGCCGGCGTTGTCGCGGCCGTTGCCGTTGGCGCCGTGGCAGCGGGCGCAGACCTCGATCCAGTACTTGTCCACGTCGCCCGTGAACTTGGGCGCCTTGGGATCGCCGGCGAAGGCGGCGAGGCCGCAGGCGAGGACGACGAGGGCGGAGCGGAGGGCGCGCATGGGGTCTCCTGGGAAGCGGGGCCTACCAGGCCCGGTTGGTGTGGGTGTCGCCGTGGCAGGTGAGGGTGCAGGTGCGGTTCGTCGCGTTGTAGACGGAGCGGCTGCCCAGGTACTGGATGGTGTCCGAGGCGGGGCCCTCCATGGCGGAGGTGTCCAGGCGCTTGAAGTGGTTGAGGGCGCCGGGGGTGCCGTTGGCCATGGCGTGGCAGTCGGTGCACTTGGCGTTCACCTCCCCGCCCAGGTGGGTGCCGTGGTGGCCGGAGAAGTAGCTGTTGGCCTCGGGCGCGCCGGAACTGGTGCCCCGGGCGTGGCAGGCCCGGCAGCCGGTGTCCCCCAGGGCTCCCGTGGCATCCAGGGTCCCCGTGCGCCAGTTGGGGGTGGCGATCCCGCCGTGGCAGCTCACGCTGGAGCAGGTGAGGGCGGTGGCGTTGAAGGAGGCCGTGCCCGCCTTGGCGTTGAACAGGGAGGCCATGGCCGTGGGGGCGGGCGGCACCCGGAGGGCGTCCTTGCCGGCGCGGGCGTTGGCGTGGTCGTAGTGGGACGGGGTGCCCGAATCCGACCCGGTGTGGCAGGTGGAGCAGGCCCCCGTCACCGTGGGCAGGGCGTTGTGCTTGGCGTGGGAGCCGGCGATGTCCGGGAAGGCGCCGCCCGCGGGCGGCTTCGAATGGCAGGAGGCGCAGTTGGGCACCGTGAGGGGGCTTCCGGCCTGGTGGCAGGTGGTGCAGAGGGGCGCCAGGGCCGCCGGGGAGGTCCCGGTCACCGCATGGCAGCCCGCGCAGTTGGTGGCGAAGGGGGAGGCGCTGTTGATGGAGGTGTGGGAGGTGCCCAGGAAGGGCACCGGGTGGTTGGCCCCCCCGTTCCAGGAGAAGGCCTGGTGGGCGGTGCCGTGGCAGGTGACGGTGCAGGTGCGGTTCACCTTGTCGTAGGTGTTGGCGGCGCTGCCCAGCAGGAGGATGGTGTCGGAGGCGGGGCCCTCCATCTGGGGAGTGCCCAGGAAGGCGAAGTGGTTGGCCGCCCCCGGGGTGCCGTTGGTCATGCTGTGGCAGTCGGTGCACAGGGCCCCCACCGAGGACCCCAGGTGGAAGGCGTGGAGGCCGGACCAGGCCGAGTTGTTCTCGGGCGTGGCCTGGGCGGAGCCCACCTGGTGGCACTGGCGGCAACCGGGGTCCGTGTTCACGGCGAGGGTGCCCGTGCCCCAGGCGGGGGTCTTCACGGCCCCGTGGCAGCTGACGTTGGAACAGGTGAGGGTGGCCGGATCCAGGGCGGCCGTTCCCGCCTTGGCGTTCCAGGTGGCCAGGAAGGCCACGGGCGCCGGGGGCCTGCGCTGGCCGTCGAGGCCGGGCCTGCCGTTGGCGTGGTCGTAGTGGGCCCGGCTGCCGCTGTCGGAGCCGCTGTGGCAGTTGGCGCAGAGCCCCGTCACCCCGGCCAGGGCCTCGTGCTTGCCGTGGCTCCCCGCGTTGTCGGGGAAGGTGGCGCCCGTTGGGGGCTTGGCGTGGCAGGAGGCGCAATGGGAGACGGTGAGCGGGCTTCCTCCCTGGTGGCACGCGGAGCAGAGGGGGGCCGACGACAGGGGGGAGGTCCCCGTCACGGCGTGGCAGTGGGCGCAGTCGGCGTTGAAGGCGGCCTGGGTGGCGCCGGTGTGGACGGATCCCAGGAAGGGCACCGCATGGTTGGGCTGGCCGGGGCCGTTGGCGTGGCAGGCCACCGCGTCCTTGCTGGAGGCGAAGCAGGAGGGGGCCGCGGGCAGGGGGGCGGTGCGGCCCTGGGTGTAGTCGTGGCAGACGGGGCAGGCGTTGGGCTGGTTCCGGGCGTCCCGGTGGCTGGGGACGTAGCCCGGGAAGGTCTCCACGGGGGCCGGCCACCAGGTGGTGGAATGGGCGCCCGCGGCCGCATGGCAGGAGGTGCAGGCCGTGCTGGCCACCCCGCCCGAGAAGGCCGTGGTGCCGGGACGGCCGTGGCAGCCCTGGCAGTAGAGGAGGTCCTGCTTGGCCTGGAGGCCGTGGAAATCCGCGCTGGTGGGGTCCTTCCAGAGGGCCCCCGTGGCGTGGGGCGCCGCGGCCTGCCCATGGCAGAGGGTCATGTTGAAGCAGGTGGGGACGGTGCCCGCCGGGGCCGGGGCGGAGGGGTGCCCCGGGGGGTTGGCGGGGCTGCCGGCGTAGTGGCACTGGGCGCACACGGCCGCGTTGGAGGGGTCGGTGTTGGCGTGGGTCAGGCCCGTGCCCCGCCAGGGCGCCGCCGGGTGCGGGGCCTCCACCCCGTGGCAGGAGGCGCAGGCGACGGTGGAGCCGCCGCCCCGGAAATCGGCCCCGTGGCAGGTCTGGCAGGAGGCGAGGCCCC
>DATGXY010000083.1:0-7274 GCA_035298525.1 Holophaga sp. | reverse complement strand
AGGCCTGGGCCCGCGCCGGAGGAGGGGGCTCGGTCGGGTGGACAGCTGGCGCGGGAGGCGCCGGCGGGGGCTCCTCCGGCCTCCGCCGGAGGGAGAGGGCCAGGAGGAGGGCCGCGGCCAGGGGGAGGGCGAGGAGGTAGGGGATCCGCCTCCAAGGCCTTCCGGCCTGGATCCGGGCCATCACCCCCCGGCGCAAGGCCCGCCGGTCCTCCTCCCCGAAGGGCGGTTCATCGGCCCGGAGCCAGGCCCGCAGTTCCCGCAGGGCCTCCGCTTCACGGGCGCAGGCGGGGCATGCGGCCAGGTGTTCCCGCAGGGCTCCGGAAGCGGCGTGCAGGGGTTCGCCCAGGAGGTCCCGGGCTTGGGCGCAGTTCATCGGCCACCTCCCGTCAGGGCCCGCATGCGGGCCAGGAGCTTCGCCCGGCCATTGGAGGCCTGGCTGCGCACGGTCACGGGCCGCACCCCCAGCACCTGGGCGGCCTCCGGGGCGCTGAGGCCCTCCAGGTCCCGGAGGACGACGGCGGCGCGCTCCGCCGGGGTCAGTTCCGCCAGGGCCCGGCGCACGAGGCTCCGGCGCTCCGCGTGGAGGAGGGCCTCCTCGGCGGACCGGCCCGGGGCGGCATGGCTCGCCTCGTCCAGATCCACGGGGACGGGGCCCCGCTTGCGGGCCAGATCGGCGCACACGTTCACGGTGATGCGGTACATCCAGGCATGGCCCCCCTCCCCCGGGCGGTAGGCGCCCAGGGCCCGGTAGACCCGGAGGAAGACCTCCTGGGCCGCGTCCCGGGCCAGGTCCCGGTCCCCCAGGAGGCGCCAGGCCAGGCCCAGCACGGGGCCCTCGGCCTGCTCCAGCACGGGCTCGAAGGCCTCGGGCCCGCCCGTCTGGGCCTGGGCCAGGGCCGCGTCCAGGCAGGAGGCGGCGCCGGCGGGGGCCTCCCCCGCCGTCAGCACGCCTTCCATTCCCGGAACCATCGCATGTTCCCTCCCCTGCCTCCTAATACCGGCCCGGGGAACGAACCGTTGATGAGGTCAGAAGAAAAGCAGGAAGCCGTTCGCGAAGTTCACGATCCCCACGGCCCCGACGGCCAGGCCCAGCCACCACACGGGCTGCTTCTTCAGCAGGGCGGCGATGGAGGAAAGGAGGATGGCGATCTGCAGGTAGATGACGGCCACGCCAAAGGCGGCGCCGTGCCTGAGCGCGTCCTCCCGCTCCTTCTCCAGGGCCTGGGCCTTGGCTTGGATCTCCGCCTTCTCCTGGTCGTACTTGGCCACCTTCTTGGCGTACTCCTCCACCTTGGCCTTGAGTTCGTCAGCCCGGGCCCCCGAGGCGGCCTTCACATCCAGTTCCAGCCGGTCCTTGGTGAGCTCGTACAGGTTTCCCTTGATGCTCTTGGCCTGGTAGAAGGCCCACTGGTCCGAGGCCTGGGTCTGGCGCATGACCGAGCGGGTGGAGTGGCCGCCCCCCTTGAAGGTGGCCAGGGTGGCGCACACCGCCAGGATCACGGTGGTGAGGGCGAGGAGGTTCAGCCAGGGATCTTTCTTTTCGTCAGCCATGGTGGAGATTTCAACGGAGGAGAGGCCGAACAGTCAAGGGGTCACTGGGGCAGGTGCAGTTCCCCGGCCCCTTCCAGGACCATGCCGGCGGGGATGCGGATCTGGCACCCCAGGTGGACGGTGGCCTGGCCCTTGGCGGGCACGGGCACGGTCCAGGCCCGCACCCCCGGGAAGGGACCTTCCTTGGCGGGGGTGGCCTCGGGAAGGACCGTGACCTTCACCCGGTCGCTGGAGGGCTTCAGTTCCCGGTCCAGCACCTCCACCTGCACGGCCTCGGCGGTGTCGTTGGCCACGGAAATGCGCTCCTTCAGGGTCCACTGGGTCTCCTTGGTGAAGGTGCCCACGGCTTCCCGGACGGCGTCCGTGCGCTTCAATTCCACCCGCACCCCCCGGAAGGGGCCGAAGCCCAGCTGGAAGGGCTGGCTGGGCCCGGGCAGTTCCAGGGCCCCCTGCCCCACCCGCTGGGTGCCGGCGTAGTGGACCACCTGGGAGCCGGGGAAGAGGGGCAGGCCCTGGGGCATGGGGAAGCGGGCCACCCGGTGCACGGTGGGGTCCAGGCGGGGACTGGCCACCAGGGCCAGGGCGGGCTCGATGTCCCGCGCCAGCACCCGGAAACGGTGATCCTCCCCGTCGGCGGGGATATCCTTGGTCCCCTCCAGGACCCAGGTGGCGGCGAGGCCGCTGGCCTCCTCCAGGGGCCGGGCGTCCGCGTCGGCCACCGGCTGGCTATCCAGCAGGAACTGGTTCTGGGAGGCGGATGCGGCGAGGACCTCCACGGCGGCGGACGACTTGCGCATGCGCGCCGCCTGGGCGGGCGGTGGCGGCGGCGCGGGCGCATTCGCGTCCAGGCTCAGGGCCCCCTTGTAGGCGGCAATGGCCAGGTTCCGGCCGGAGCGGGCGTTGGTGATCTCCACCCGCACCCCCTTCCAGTCCTCGGCCGTGGCCTGGCGCACGGTGGCCTGGAGCACCAGTTCCAGGCGGCGCCCGTCGGCGCTGAGCCGGGCCTCGTACGTGGGCATCCAACCGGCGTTGAGGATGCGGTACGTGAGATCCACCTCCACCTCCCCCGCCCGGTCCGTCACCACCTCCACGGTGGCCTGGGAGGGACTGGTGGTGCGCTCGGAGTTCCGCTTGTTCAGTTCTGTGTTCAGGCGCTGGAAGGCCTCCCGGGCCTTTTCCAGATCCCGCCGGCGGCGCCGGTCCCGGGTGAGGACGTCGGCCATGCGCCCCTGCAGGCCCTTGCTCAGTTCCACCACCGCCGCGGCCCCGGGCAGGGCCGTGGTGAGGCGGGAGGACACCTCCTTGTCGTAGGCCGCCTGGAGGCCGTTCAGGAAGGCCACCTCCCGCTGGAGGGCCTCCCCCTCCGCCTCCAGGCTGTCCACCTGGTCCCGGGCCCCCTCCCACTCGGCCTTGAGGGCCTTGTACTCGGGCGTTTCCGTCACCTTGCGCGTTTCGGAGCCCACGCTCAGATCCCCCAGGCGGGAACCCTGGGGACCCCGGGCCGCCACCCGCACATCGTCGGGACTGAGGCCCGGGGGCAGATCCTTGAGCAGGAGGCGATGGACGCCGGGCCCCGCCACCCGGGCCGAGCCGGTGCGGGTGACCCAGGCGGCGTCCGGATGCAGGCGCACGCTGCGGATGGGGGCCGTGATGGGGGTCTGGGCGGCCAGCTGGAGGGCGATGCAGGGGATCAGGAAGACGGAGCGCATGGGGGCCTCGGAATCAAGGGGTTTCGGGCAGGGCCGTGGCCGCCAGCACGACGGGGAAGGCAGCCACGAAGAGGACCAGGCCCAGGGCCCCGAAGGTGAGGGCGAGGCCCACCAGGTGGAGCACGGGCACGTACAGGGAGACGATGAGCACCGGGCCCAGGACGGCCAGGGGGCGCAGGGCGCGTCCCGCCACCTGGGTGGCCAGCACGGCCAGGAGGGGCACGGAGACGAGGAAGGTGCCTCCCGGCACCTTGACCGCCACGAGGGCCAGCCAGAGGAGGTTCAGGAGGAGGGCTCCGCCCAGGGGCGAACGGTCCCGGGAACGGCGGGCCAGGAGGAAGGCCAGGGCCCCCAGGCCCAGCAGGAGGGCCCAGGTGATCCAGGTCTCCCCGGGGACGCCGGGCATATAGGCGAAGCGCCACCGGATGCCCGTGGCCTTGCCGGCCAGCCAGCTGGTCCCCAGGCCCGCGCCCAGGGCCAGGAAGGCGAGCACGAGCCACACCAGGGCCCAGCGGAAGGCGGCGCCCAGGCGCAGGCGGCCCCGGCCCCGCTCCGTGGCCGCGAAGACCAGGCAGGCCGCCACTACCAGCCAGCACAAGACCCGGTCGAGCCCCTTGGACCAGGCCAGGAAGACCCCCGGCACCCAGGAGAAGTACACGGCGTCCTGCCTGGCCTGGAGGGCGCCGGGCCTGGCGAAGGCCGGGTCGGTGGCGAAGGCCCGCACCACGGGCAGCACCTGCTCCCCGTAGTGCTGGAGGGAGGCCAGGGAGATCTGGCCGGGGGCGTCCAGGGGCATGTGGTAGGCGGCCAGGTCGTCCAGCACGGCGAAATTCAGGCCCTGGTAGCCCTTCTTCAGGAAGACGGTGAGATCGGTGCCATTGGGCATGCGCCGGTACACATCCACCGCGAAGGAGTAGGCGAAGGGCCGATGGGCCTTGCGGTAGAGGCGGATGGCCTCCAGGTTCCGGGCCCCCGTCTCGAACATGACCGCGGGCCCCCGCACGCCCCTCGCTTCCAGGTTCACCACCAGTTCCACATCCCGGTAGGCCTCGGGGCGTTCCTTCAGTTCGGCGATGGCCCCGAGGAGGCCCGTCTCCTCGGCGTCCGTGAAGAGGAAGCGCACCCCGTTTTCCAGGTTCCGCTCCCTGGCCATGAGGCGGGCCAGTTCCAGGAGGGTGGCCACGCCGAAGCCATCGTCGGCCGCGCCCAGGCTGCCTCCGGGCAGGGGGGCGGAATCGTAGTGGGCCACCAGGAGGATGGACCGCCCGCTCCGCCCCGGGATGGCGGCGGCCAGGTTCACCAGGGGGTAGCGGTGGCCCTGGCGGTCCGTGACGGGTTCGTGGCGGATCACCTCCACGGGCAGGCCCAGGCCCTCCAGGCTCGTGCGCAGGTAGGCCCGCACGGGCTCGAGGCTGGCCTGGTCCCACACGGGGTGGGGGTGCTGGGCGATGGCGTCGATGTGGGCCTTGGCCCGGAGGGCGGAAAACCCGGCCGCCGTGACGGGGGCGGGACGGGGCGGCCGCAGGGACAGGAGGCCCAGGATGCCCCCGAGCAGGAGGGCCGCAAGGGCCGCCCACCGGGCGGGTTTCAAGGATCCAGGGCGTCTCATGGCAGGTCCTCCGGCGCGTCGCAGCGCGCGTCCAGCTCGGCGTGGCCCGGCGCCACGTCCACCCCCGACCGCTCCCTCACCGCCTTCAGGGTCGTGGCGTAGGCCTGGTACGATCCCGCGGGCAGGCCCTCCTCGTGGGGGATGAGCCAGGCGCAGGCCCGGGTCTCCCCCGCCGGGGTGATCCAGATGGCCGCCTTCCAGAGGGCCGTGGGCACGGGCAGGGGCCGGCCACCCATGGTCTGCTCCCCCAACACGGGGCCCGTGTACACCCAGATCTGGGCCGTGCGGGCCGTGAGGCCGGGGCTGAAGCCCCCGGCGGTGCGCCGGCCGCTCACCGCCTCCTCCAGCCGGGCCCACACGCCCCCGTTGTGGCCCTGGAGCTGGGGCACCATGTTGGCCATGGAGAAGGTCTCCCGGGCCGCGTCCCGGCCGAAGGCGTAGGCGATGGCGGCGAAGGGGGTCAGGTGGCCCCGGCTGTAGCCCGTGCCCGTGTAGTCCCGGGGGGTGACCCGGGCCTCCGTGAGGGTCTCGGTGAAGAAGGGCATGCCCTTGCGGGCCACGTCCTTCGGCTCCCCGCCGCCCCCCTCCACCCGGTACACGCTCCACAGGGGGCTGCGCCGGGCCTCGGCGTAGCCCACCGTGTAGGCCATGTAGGCGATCACCGTCACCGGTTGGGGGCTGCGGGGCTGGACGCCCCCGAAGAAGACGTCCGCCGCCTGGACCAGGGTGGCCCAGAGCAGCAGGAAGGCCACGCGCATGGCTTTCAAGGGAACTCCCACTGAATGGCGGATTTCAGGGGAAGTTTATCATGTGCCGGTCGTCAGTCTCCCTGGGCCATCAGCACCGCCCGCACGGGAGAACCGTCGCCCCCCTCGATGCGCAAGGGCAGGGCCGACAGGAAATAGCGCCCCGGGGCCACGTGGCCCAACCGCAGGCCCTCCAGGCACCGCAGGCCCGCCTTGAAGATCGCCCGGTGGCTTTCCAGCCCTTCGCTTTCAAAGGGGTCCACGCTGGGGGTATCGATGCCCATCAGGCGGCAGCCCCGCGCCGCCAGCCAGTCCACCAGTTCCGGTGAAAAGGCGTTGAACCCGGGGGTGAAGGTTTCGGGATCGGGGTAGGAATCCGTACGGAAGAGCACCCGGGGGGCCATGGGCGGGGCCGGCAGGTGCTCCGGCAGGATCCGGGCCCCCGGGGGCAGGCGCACGGCCACCACCTCGCAGGGGCCCAGGTAGGGCTCCAGGTCCACCGCATCGATGGTGGGGGCGCCGCCGACGATGTGGGCGGGGGCGTCCGCGTGGGTGCCCGCGTGCAGGGTCGTGTGGATGGAGCTGAGATCCACGAAGTCCCCATCGGCGATGCGCAGGCGCACCTCCCGCTCGAAGGGTTTCTCGCCGGGCCACAGGGCCAGGCGCGGGGAGAGGGGGGCGGTGATATCGAGGATCATCCGTCCAGGCTAGCGCAGGTCCCCGCCCGGATCCCTCCCCATACGGAACCCTCCTATTGGAAAGATTTATATGGCCAATGGGGACAATTGTGGTAACACAAGAAGATCGGAGGAAATCATGGCTTTGATCACCTGGGACAAGCGGCTGGAAACGGGTCACCCCACCATCGACGAGCAGCACAGGGCGCTCATCGATGCCTACAACGCCCTCCACAACGCCATGAAGCAGGGCAAGGGCAAGGACGAACTGCACAAGGTGCTCCACTTCCTGGCCGACTACACCGTGAGCCACTTCCGCATGGAGGAGGACCTCATGGCCGCCCACGCCTACGCCGGCACCCAGCGGCACAAGGAACTGCACGCGGACCTGGTGGCCAAGGTGCTGGAACTGATCCGCAAGCTGGAATCGGGCCAGGCCATGCTCACCCTGCAGGTGATGGACTTCCTGGAAGGCTGGCTGGTGGAGCACATCCAGGGCGAGGATTACCGGCTGGCCCAGGCCCTCAAGGCCTGATCCCCAGCCCCCCGCGGTGGCGGACACCAGTAGGTCGGCCAAAGGGCCCGGCGTGGGCCCGGGCGCCTTCCCGGATGGCCCGCCTTGCAGTAGCATTGGTTCATGAAGACTCTGACCCGGCCCCTTCTGGGGGCCTTGCCCTTTAAGGGCGGCCGCGTGTTCACCCGACCCGGAGCGGAGCCCCTGGCGGATGACCTGATCGACAGCCGGATCGAGGTCCACGACAGCACCCACATCGAGGTGAAGCTGGACTACGGCCTGGACCTGAAGCGGCGCCGGAACCGCTACCGGGTCGAGATGTTCATGTTCATGCCCACGAGCCTGGGCATGGCCCCGGACACCTACGGCAAGAAGCAGTTCTACCGGGATATCCAGGCCTACATCCGCCTCAAGACCCCCGGCCTGGCCCTGGCCCATCTCCTGGATCCCCGGGAGGAGGACTCCCCC
>DATGXY010000082.1:0-27760 GCA_035298525.1 Holophaga sp. | reverse complement strand
GGCCCGGGCCCTGGTGCGCAGCCATCCCACCGCCCGGAAGCGGGCGGACCTGGCCGCCCGCGTCTCCCGCCAGCTCAAGGCCGGCGCCGGGGGCCGGCCCCTCCTCGTGGGGGCCGGGGCCTTCCGGGACCGCACCCCGGGGATGGCGCCATGATCCGGCGCGCGGCCCTCCTGGGCGCGGTGGCCCTCCTGGTGGGCTGCCGGCCCTCCCTGGACCGCCTGGAGATCCAGGGGATCCGGGATGTGCGGGTGCTGGCCATGGGGCCCGAGGGGGCCACCCTGGGGGCCCGGGTGGGCATCCGCAACCCCGGCCGGGCCGCGGCCCGGGTCACGGCCCTGGATCTGCGGGCGGCCCTGGGCGGGGCCTGGCTGGCCCAGGGGGGCAGCGCCGCCCCCGTGGACATGCCCGCCCGGGGCGTGGGCGAATTCGATCTCCGCCTCCAGGTGGCCTGGAACCAGGTCACCCCCGCGGACCTGGACGCCCTCCTGGAACCGGGCATCCCCTACCGCCTGGAAGGCCGGGCCTCCATCGACCGGCCCGTGCGCATGGACGCCATCCCCGTGCGGGCCCAGGGCCGGTACCGGGCCCCCGGCCCCGCCCGGGTGGCCCTCCCCGCCGGGACCCTGGGCGGCGACTCGGGCCTGGTGCGCCTGGGCCCCGCGCGGCTCACGAACCTGGGCTTCACCCGCCAGGAGGGCGAGGTGGAGCTGGGGGTGGAGAACCCCCTGGCCTTCGAGGTGCCCGTCCTCCGCCTGGACTACGCCCTGGAAGCGGGGGGCACCCCCCTGGCCGAGGGCTCGGTCCACCACCTGCGCCTGAAGCCCGGCCCCAACCGCCTGAAGCTGCCTGTGCGCGTCTCCCTGCTGGGGGCCGCCGCCGGGCTCGCCGCGAACCTGCTCCAGGGCCGCTCCGGGGCCCTGGCCGCCCGGGGAACCCTGGCGGTGGGCGGCCCGGAGCGCCACCTGGACCTGGAATGGACCTGCGGAGACCTATGAGCGAACCGGGCACCACCTCCCTCCTCGCCTGCCCCGCCTGCGGGGAGGACAACCTCCCGGGCAGCCGTTTCTGCGACCGCTGCGGGGCCCCCCTGCCCCGGGAAGCCCAGCGGGTCCTCCGCATCGGCCGGAACCCCGAAAGCGATATCGTCCTGGACTTCCCCATGGTGTCCTGGGACCACGCCCGCCTCGTCACCGGGGGGCCCCGGCCCATCCTGGAGGATCTGGGCTCCTCCAACGGCACGGCCATCGGCCACCCCGGCAACCGCATCCGCAGCGCGGAGCTGGACCCCGCCCAGCCCGTGTACTTCGGCTCCCTCCAGGTGCCCGGCGCCCGCCTCCTCCAGGGCCCCCTGGTGCGGGGCACCAAGGCCCACACCACCCTGGGCTTCGAGGGGGCCTCCATGGTGCTGGGGCGCGCCCCCGAGTGCGACCAGGTGCTGGACTACCCCATGGTCTCCTGGAAGCACGCCCGCATCACCCGCAGCGGGGCGGGCTACACGGTGGAGGACCTGGGCTCCAGCAACGGCACCTTCCTCAACGGGAGGCGCGTGGGCAGGTCGGCCCCGGTGCGCCCCGGCGACGTCATCGGCCTGGGCAGCTTCACCTTCACCCTCACCGCCGCCGGCAGCCTGGAGAAGCGCAGCTGCCAGGGGAACCTGGCCATCGAGGCGAGGAACCTCTGCATCGACGTGGAGGGCAGGCGCCTGGTGGAGGACGTGTCCCTGACCCTCTTCTCCTCGGAGCTGGTGGCCCTCATGGGCACCTCCGGGGCGGGCAAGACGACCCTGCTCAACGCCCTCTGCGGGTACATGAAGCCCTCCCACGGCGCCGTGCTCTACAACGGGCAGGACCTCTACGCCAACTACGACCAGTTCCGCAGCATGATCGGCTACGCGCCCCAGGACGACATAATGCACCGGGAGCTCACGGTCTTCGAGGCGCTGTTGTTCACCGCGCGCCTGCGCCTGCCCGAGGACACCACGCCGGACGAACTGGAGTCCCGGGTGCGCCGGGCCATCGCGGCCGTGAACCTGGAGGGCACGGAGGACGTGCTCATCGGCTCCCCCGAGAAGAAGGGCATCAGCGGCGGCCAGCGCAAGCGCGTCAACATCGCCATGGAGCTGCTCACGGAACCGGAGGTGCTCTTCCTGGACGAACCCACCTCGGGCCTCTCCTCCAAGGACAGCCTCGAGCTCATGGGCGTGCTCCGTGGCCTGGCCAACGCGGGCAAGACGATCCTCATGATCATCCACCAGCCCAGCCCCGAGATCTTCGGCAAGCTGGACAGCCTCATCCAGCTGGCCAAGGACCGCCAGGCCGGGGAGCCCGGGCGCCTCGTGTACTACGGCCCCGCCGTCCCCGACGCCTACGAGTTCTTCGGCGGGGCCTCCCGGCGCCCCGAGCAGATCGAGGTGGCCCTGGACCAGCGCAGTGCCCGGGACTGGGCGGCCCGGTACCGGGCCACGGACACCTGCCGCCAGTTCGTGGAGGCCCGGCGGGAGACCTCGGCCGCGGTGCCCGGCGCGGGCATCCAGGGCCGGCCCACCCGGGGCCCGGGCCTGGGCCAGTGGCTCACCCTCCTGAAGCGCATGCTCGTGATCAAGCGGCGCGACACCTGGAACCTGGCGATCCTCCTGGGCCAGGCCCCCCTCATCGCCCTGCTCCTGGTGCTGGGCTTCGGGGAATCCGGCAAGGGCGCCGACCCCGGCAACCTCTCCACGGTGCTCTTCCTGGAGGCCATGGCGGCGCTGTGGTTCGGGTGCTCCAACTCCGCCCGGGAGATCGTGGCCGAGTGGCCCATCTACCGCCGGGAGCGCATGGCCACCCTCAAGGTGCCCTCGTACGTGGCCAGCAAGTACACCATCCTGGGCCTCCTCTGCGTCATCCAGTGCCTGACCCTCACGGGCATCGTCCAGGCCGGCTGCGACGTGCGCGCGCCCTGGGGGGCCATGTTCGGCACCCTGCTCCTGGCCTCCTTCGTGGGCCTCTCCGTGGGGCTCACCATCTCCGCCCTGGTGCGCACCGCCGAGACGGCGGTGGCCCTGGTGCCCATCGTCCTCCTGCCCATGATCATCCTGGGCGGCATCATGAAGCCCATCCACCGCCTGCCGGGCTCCGTGCGCCCCGCGGCCGCGGTCATGCCCTCCCGCTGGGCCTTCGAGAGCCTCCTCCAGCAGGAGTCCGCGCACCACCCGGCCTTCACCGACGCCGCCGAAATCCTCCGCAACGGGGGCAAGGACATGGCCGCGCGCCTCTTCCCCGAGGACTCCCGCCACACCCCCCAGGAGGCCAACCTCGTCCTGGCCGCCATGCTCCTCGTGCTGGGCCTGGGCACGGGCGTGATCCTGCGCGCCAAGGACACCCACTGATCCCCGGAGCTCCCATGAAGCCCCTGCCCCTCGTCCTCCTCGCGCTGGCGGGCCTCGCCGCCTGCGACAAGAAGACCCCGCCCCCGGCCCCCTCCCCCAGGCCCGAGGCGCAGGCCCCGGCCGCCGCCACAGGGCGCCTGGAGAAGCGGCGCAGGGCCCTGCTGGAGGGCCCCCTGAGCATCTCCATCGGCCTGGCCCGCCCCCAGGTGGAGGAGGCCCTGGCCGCCGAGGCCGCCAGGGACTACGCCCGGGCCCTGCGGGCCTGGGAATCCGCCCGCGGCCTGCTCAAGGCCGCCAACGAAAAGCGGCCGCCCAGCTTCGAGCCCTTCGAGAAGCGCCCCTTCTCGAACCTGCCCGAGCTCCTGGACCTGGACCTGGGCCGGACGCGCTGGATGCTCCTTGGCGCGGGGGCCGCCGACGACAAGGCCCTGGACGCCGCCGAGGGCCCCCTCCAGGCCTTCTACGTGGCCGCCTATTGCCGCAAGGACCAGGAGACCCCCGGCGCCTCCCTGCGCTCCACCGCCGCCCAGGAACCCGCGGTGCTGGAGGCCATGGCCGCCTGCGAGGAACTGCTGGGGGAGATCCAGGCCCGCCGGGCCTCCCAGATGGCCGCCTGGCCCGCCGTGCACATCATCGAGGACCTGCCCTTCGCCTCCAGGACCCTGGGCCCCCTGCGGGCCCGGCTGGTCAGCCCCGTGGCCCGGGTCAAGGAACAGGCGGGCCCCAAGTACGTGGGCATCTGGTTCGGCTCGGAGGAGAAGGCCCGGCTCCTCATCAAGCTCTACCAGGATGGCCCCGTCGTCTGGTCCACCGCGGGCCTGGACCCGGCCATGCGCAAGGAACAGGCGGCCCTGAAGATGGTTTCCCTCCGGGAAGCCGGCCCCGAGGCGGGAATATCCCCCGTCTCCCTTTCCATCTGCTGGACCCCCTTCTCCGGTAACGTGGAGGGCTACGGTCTCAGCCGCACCGCCCTCACGTTCCAGTGGGGCGGGGATTGAGGAGGAACCCCATGATCATCAAGCGGGCGGCGATCGCCCCTCTGCTCCTGCTGAGCGGCCTCCTGGTCAGCGCCCCCGGGCCCCAGGCCTCCCGCCGGGGGATCCGTGCCACCGCGCCCGCCTACCAGGTGCTGCAGGGAGGGACCGACGAGGGAGGCATCCCCACCTCCGCCGCCCGGCTCCTCGTGTACCGGGGTGGCCGGCCCGTCCTCCACGAGCCGCCCCCGGCCGATCCCCCCTTCGGGGCCGACGGCCGGGTCCAGACCTGGGAGGCGGGACCGGGCCCCCGGCTCTACCTCTTCTCCGCGGTGTCCCACGCGGGGGGCAGCGGCGGCACGGTGTACCTGGCCCTGCTCCAGGACCACCCCGAGGGCCTGCTGGAACTGATGCCGGGGATCACCTTCAGCACCCTCTCCGAATTCCGGTTCCTGAGGGATCCCGCCCGCCCCGAGGCGCCGGTGGTGGCCGTGGCCGAGGCCATCTGGGCCTCGGGCGAGGCCCACTTCGGCAACCACCGCCAGCGCATCAAGGCCTTCGCCCAGGATCCGGCCACGGGCCGCTATGCCCTCCGGGCGGACTACACCACCACCCGCAAATACCCCTCCGAGGGCGACGGCCGCGTCCTGGCCGCGGAAGGTCGCACCCTCCTGGCCCGGCTGCGCCAGCGCTGAACCGGCCCCCTCAGCGCCGTCGGTGCCGGCGCTTCTTCGGCGCGGGCGCGGCCGTCGCGGGGGCGGAGCGGGGCACGGCGTGGTCCAGGATCCGCCACGTGCGGTCCAGGTGCCACTTGGCGTAGGCCGTGAGGGTGGGGTTGATGAGCAGCACGTCCGTGACCTGGTACTTGCGCACCAGTTCGTCGATGCGCCCCTCGAAGTAGCGGTAGTCCACCACCAGCACCTGCTCGAAGTGGGGCAGCAGGAAGGGCGCGAAGGGATTGCCGTAGCTGTTCTTGATGACCAGGGCCCGGCGCCGCGTGTCCACCCGGGTCCTGCCCACCAGCAGGGCGTGGTCCCCGCCCAGGAAGGTGACGTAGTTGCCCGCCTTGGGCTCCACGAAGGTGCCGGGGCGCGCCGTGGCGTACTCGGGGGGCCCGCTCATGAGCGAGGCCTCGTAGGGCACGGTGGGCATGAAGTACTCCACCTCGTCCGGGATCGTCAGCAGGGAGGGATCCTTGGTGTAGCCGTAGAGGTAGCCCTTGAAGTTGGGGTGCACCCCCCGCTCCATGGCCGAGAGGGGCACGGCCCGAAAGCCCGCGGCGGCGCAGAAGGCCACGTAGGTGTAGTAGGCGGCCCGCACCGTCCAGTGGGTGTCGGAGCGGAAGTAGAGGTTCTCGGCCGTGTGGCGCTCGATCTCCGCGTAGGCGTCCACGAAGGTGACGCCGGGACCGAGCTTGGCCTTGCCGGCGAGGATGGCGGCCCGTTCCGGGGTCGGCTTCGGCCCCCCCGGCAGGTAGAAGCTGATGGCCGTGGGCACCACGATGGAATAGACCTTCACCTGGGGCCCCAGGTGCGCGGCGTAGGCGTTGGCCATCTCGGAGAAGCGCTCCCCCACGGAGGGCGAGCCCCCGAACTGCTGCATGGCCCGCCCATTGGCGATGGCCACCCCCTTGATGACCCGCACGGGCCCCTCCTCCGCGGCGGCGCTCGCCCAGAGGCAGGAGACCAGTAGGAACGAGGCTGCACGGGTCACGCGGACTCCTGGGAAGGCCGGCTCAGATGCCGGCGGCGTCGCGGATGGTGTCGATCATCAGCCGCACGCCCATGGGATTGAGATGGATGGAATCGTACGTGATGCCCTTCTGGCGGGAGACGCCGCTCCAGGGGGCCACGCGCACCTCGGGGTGGCTGCGGGGCAGCTCCCGGATCCGCTCGTTCACGAAGGCGTAGTACCAGGCGTACTTCTCGAACTGCCACAGGGCCTTCTCCGGCACCAGTTCCCGGGTCGGCTCCCGCAGATCCACCCATACCACCCGCCGGGCCCCCAGGCCCTGGAGCACTTGCAGGAGGCGCTCCGCCTCCCGGTCGAACTGGGCGTTCCACCGGGCCCGGTTGCGCCCCTCCCGCTCCCAGAGGGAGTTGTAGCCCAGCCCCACCACCACCGTGGGGGAGACGGCCACCCGGGCCTCCGCCAGCTCCCGGGCCGCCTGGTGGACCATGAGGGCGGGGCGGCCTCGCACGTCCACCCGCCAGCCCTCCGCCTCCAGTTCCCGCTTCAGGCTGGATTGGGCCCCGAGCAGCACGGAATCCCCCAGGACGGTGATGGCCTTGGGCCCCTGGCAGGCCGGCGTGGGCAGGGCCGCCGCGGCCGCCGGGGCCGGGGGAGGCACCGCCTCCTGGCCGAACTGGATGCTCCGCTCCACCTCCCCCAGGACCTTGCCGGCCTTCAAGACCGGCCGGGCCAGGGCGGCGAGCCCCACGCAGGAAACCAGGGCCGTGGCCGCGGCCAGCAGGCGCCTCCGCCCCGCCTGGGGGGCCCCCAGGCCGCGGAACCACCGGCCCAGGACCCCATGGCGGATGGGCGCCTCCACGTAGCGATAGGAGAGCCCGGCGGCGGCGAAGGTGAGCCCCAGGCGCAGGGCCAGCATCAAGGCCCGGTCCCGCGGTCCCTGCCCACCCGGCACGAAGAGGAAGATGGGCCAGTGCCAAAGGTAGAGGCCGTACGAACGCACGCCGATCCAGGCCAGGGGCCGGTTCCCCAGGAGGCGCCCCAGCCGGGTCCCGGGCTGGGCCCCCGCCAGGATGACGGCGCCGGAGAGCAGGCCCGTGAGGGTGAAGCCCCCCCGCAACAGCCAGGGATGGGTTTCCACCAGGCGATGGAAGGCCACGCCCAGCCCCAGGAGTCCCAGGATCCCCAGGAGGTCCAGCTGCCAGGAGCGCAAGCGCCAGGCCCCGGCGAAGCCCCGTCCGGGCCTCCAGGCCAGGGCCATCAGGGCGCCCAGGAGGAGGCCTGCCGCCCGGGTGTCCGTGCCGTAGTAGGCCCGGCTGGGATCCGTGCCCGGCTGCCCCAGGGCCGCCATGCGGGCCACGGACACGGTGGCCCCCAGGCCCAGCACCAGGGCGATCCAGGGCCGGCGCCGGCCCAGGAGCTTCGCGAGGCCCAGCACGATGAGGGGCCAAAGGATGTAGAACTGCTCTTCCACGGCCAGGGACCACAGGTGCTGCAGCACGGGCGGCCGCTCCCCGGAGGCGAAGTACGACTGTTGCGTAACGATGAGGAACCAGTTGGTGACGAAGCCCAGGGCCGCGGCCAGCTGGGAGCGCAGCTCGGCCAGGAGCTGGGGCTCCCGGGCGATCACGACGAGGGTCCAGAAGACCAGAAGCAGCAGGAGGGCCGGCTGCAGGCGGCGGATGCGGCGCATCCAGAAGCGGCGCAGGGACACCGTCCCCGTATCGTCCAGTTCCCGGAGCAGCTGGGTGGTGATCAGGAAGCCGCTGATGACGAAGAAGACCTCCACCCCCAGGAAGCCCCCCAGGGTCCCCGGCAGCCCCGCGTGGTAGGCCATGACCGCCAGCACGGACACGGCGCGGAGACCGTCCAGCCCGGCAAGATACTCGGAGCGTGGCTCCGCCCGCGAAGGCGCGGGCAGGGAGGGGGTAGCCTGGGAAGAAAGCGGCGCCATTCCGGGCAAGCGAACACCAAAAGGGGAAGGAGGCGATGAAGATAGCATGACTTCGCGCCCTTCCCGCAAGGGGGAGGCGGGAAGGGGTGGCGGGTGCGGGTCTGGAAGGCCCCGGAGCATCTCCGCGCCGGCCATGCCCGACAGGGATGAACCGGAGGGGGGGAGAGAGCGGGATGGAGGGCCCCAGGAGGAAGACGTAGCCTTCGTCCCAGGGCTTCCTCATGTACCAAAAATAGGGTTCTTCACGGATCTGAGTGAAGGCCTCGACCCACACTCACGATGGCAACGGTCTGGATGAGTGCCCCGGTCAGGTCGTTCAGGGCCGTCTCGGCCCCGATCTGAGTGGTGATTCCAGCGAAAAGCCCATCGCCGAGGCGCCGAGATAGCCGAGGTTCGCCGAGAAAACTATTTTTTTAGTTCTCGGTATCCTCGGCTTCCTCGGCGCCTCGGCGATGGGCTCTTCGCTGGAGTTTGTCGAATCCATCGGAAAACAGGTCGGCAGCAGTGCACTTCAGGCATCTTGGAATTGCTGAGAAACCAGGATGAGAGGAGGTCACTGCTGCCTACCAAGGAGCTTATGGCCCGTTGAAATCTGGCGCCTGCTCCGTTCTAATGACCGCCAGGATTTCCACGTAGTGCGAAGTTGGCGGGTAAATGATCCGGAAAGCCGGGTGGACTGTTTCCCGAAGGTTGGGATCCTCCAGTTCAGGAACCATCCTGCCGGAGGTCGGAAACCGCTCCAGGCGGCTGATAGCCTTATAGACAGCTCGTGCGAGCCGATCCGCAGCCTCTCGATTGTCCATGGCGATGAAATCCAACGCGGCCTCGAGTTCTCGACCAGCTGGGCCTGACCAACGGACTCGATCATTGCCCGGCCCACTTCATCAGCCGCCGCCCCATTTCTTCGTGGCTGACTGCATCACCATCGGCAATCGCCTTCCGCCCTTTTTCAACGGCATCCTGGATCAAGGCCTTCCTGGTCCACTCATCCACGAGTTGGGCGATGCTCACGCCCCGCTCTGCTGCCATCACCCTCAGGGCCCGGGCGGTTTCGGCTGGGACCACCACGGAAACCTTGGTCGTCTCGCCTTCAAAATTCCTTGGACGGCCTATGGTCATGGGAACCTCCTTTTTTGGAAATGTATTCTTTTTTCTCCAGAAAGCCATCCAAACCGAATGCTCCTTTCGCCCCAATGACAGCGCTCCCCCCGGTGGGGCCCGCACCCTCGGCACAGGGGTTGTTCCAAGACATACTTAGCGCTATCCCCCTTCCCTCTCTTAAGAAACACATCCCCAAGTCGCTAACCAGGCGTTCGAGGACCGGACCCCCCAACCTTTACCAATCCACTGTTTGGCTTCTTGAACTCCTTCTCCCCTTCTCCCACATCCGCGCCGCCAGGTTGGGGCCGCTCAATTCCCAGCCTTCGTCCTTACGAAGTCCAAATTTTCCGAGCCCTCTTGACTGTATACACTTTTGGTATATACATACCTGAAGAGGCGCACCATGAACGAGAACAAGCCCACTACCCTTGAACTGACAGTCTTCAAGTCTGGCAATTCAGCCGCCCTCCGGCTCCCGAAAGGCCTGGGGTTCGAGCCCGGCGAACGGGTGATCGCTTACCGCGATGGCGAGGCCCTGGTCCTTCGCCACGCTGACCCCCTGGGCTGGCCTATGGGGTACTTCGACAGCTGGGAGGCTTCCACCATTGAACTCCCCGAGCGCAGCCCTTCGGCCACCGGCGGTGATCGAATGATCCGTCTCTTCGGCGATAAGGGCGGTCTTTAATGCCAAATTACCTCCTGGATTCCAACTTTTGCATCGCCTGCCTGCGAAGGAAATCCTGGGCGCTTCGATCCCTGGCACGTGTGCCATTACCTTCTGTCTCGATTTCGTCTATGACGTTTGGCGAACTGCTCCTCGGCTCACAGCTGTCCTCAAACCCTGCTGCCGAATTAGCGAAGGTTGATGCTTTTCTTCGCCCAATCCCCGTCATCCCGTTTGGCAAAGCCGAGGCCCTTCGATGGGCCGAGGTCGACGCCGAATTACGCCAACAAGGCAATCGCATTGAAACCGAAGATGCCATGATCGCTGCAACAGCCTTGGCACACGGCTTGACGCTAGTCACAGGCAATTCAAAGCCTTTCCAGCGCGTTAAGGGCCTCACGATTGTCGACTGGGAAACCGACCTGCCCCCTTCGGGGCGCCACGGAGGCTGAAAGCTTGGCAAGGCACTGGCAGCCCGGGACCCGCAGATTGAAAGGTGCGGGCCAGGCGGCGCAGGATCATTCGGGGGATGTCCCAAACGCGCCCTCCACCCCTTCGGGGCGCCACGGAGGCTGGCCGGGCATTCCAGCCGCCCCCCAGGGATCCAGTCCCAGCTGTGCGCCTGCCGCCTATGGGGCCCCGGCCCTGGAACCCCGGAAGGCCTGGTACCCCTCCATCAGCGACCCGAAGAGCAGATCCCCCAGGCGCTGGTAGCCGGCGGGGGTGAAGTGCACCAGATCCCGCTGGGCCAGGTGGGCCTTGCGCCAGGCGAGGATGGATCCCGGCCCGCCCATGGCTGACCGGGCATCCCAGAAGGCGGAGCCCGTGTCCAGGGCCACCTGGCGCAGGGCCTCGCAGATGGCCTTGGCCCGCTGGGCCAGGGGGGCCGCGGAACGGCGGCGACGGGCGGCCATGTCCGTGGGGGCCACCAGGAGCACGGAGGCGCCGGATTCGGCCTTCAGCCGCCGCACGAGGGCTTCGGCCCGCGCCCGGTAGGCATCCCAGCCCATATCGGGGCGGCCCAGGTCATTGGCGCCGTAGGCCAGCACGATGAGATCGGGCCGGGCGCCGGCCAGCAGGAGGCGGCACAGATCCGGGTCCCACTTCTCCAGGTCGAAGAGGGCGGCGCCGTCCAGGCCCAGTTCGTCGTACTGGATGCCGGGGCGGCCCGACAGGAGCTCCACCCCCAGGAGCCGGGTGGAACCCGGCAGGGCCACGGACAGTTCAAGGGGACCCGCCGCGCCCAGGCCGGTCTGGGAAAAACTCTGCAGCTGGCGCTCGCCGGGCACCGCCTCGGTGCGGCTGGCCAGGGCCAGGGGCAAGGGGGCGCCGGCGGGATCGGCGACGGTGATGAGCGGGGCCTCCACCCCAGGGCCCAGGGTCTGGACCCGGAAGCCCGTGAAGGGGCCCGTCACCTGGTAGGTCTCGCCCTCGGGAATGGTCACGGCGGCCCCGGCCAGGCCGAAGAGGCCATCCGCCTCCTTGCTGCGCAGGCTGAAGGCCGGCCACTTGCGGCCGATGTGCTGGACGAGGCCCGCGTGGGGATAGCCCCGCCAGGGACGGGCCGGCATGAGGAAGCCCGGGCCCGCGTCCCCGAAGCGCTGGTGGAGGAGGGAACGGAGCCGCCCCGTCAGGTGGTCGCTGGCCACGTGGGAATCGCCAAAGTGGAGGATGCGCACCACGCCGGCCTCCCCCTGCCCCTTTTCCAGGGCCTCCAGGCGGGCGAAGACCCCCTCCAGGGCGGCCGGGTATTCGACGACCGCCACCCCCGGGGTGATCTCTCCGGGCTTCACGGGCTTGGCGGGTTTGCGGGCCTGGGCCTTGCGACCGGACGCCTTGCGGGTGGGCTTCTTGGAGGCGGCCTTGCCGGACGCGCTCGTCCGGGGAGGGGCCGACTTGGGGGCCGCTTTCCGGGGCGTCTTCTTCCCCGCCGCGGGGGCGCCGGGCACCCCCAGCCCCAGGAGGGCCAGGAGGAGGGCGGCGCGCAGCCTGCCCGGCCTCATGCGGGCTCCGGCAGGCCGGTGAGGCGGATGCCGCTCGGCTTATGCATGGCGCTCATCCTCCCCTCCCCTGTCATTCGACCAGAAGGCACCCCCGGCGGCAAGCCGCCTGATCCTGGCGCGCCCGGCCCCGGCCCCTATACTCCCAAGCCTGGGAGGTGTCCGTGGCCGGAAGGAGGCGCGTCGCGTTCCTGCTCCTCCTGGTCCTGGCCTGTGGCGACCGGCCCGGCACGACCATCCGCCTCTGGGTCCATTCGGGCCCCGGCCCGGAGCGGGAGGCCTACGCGGCCTCCGTGGCGGCCTTCAACGCCACCCGGTCCGATGTGCGGGTGGAGCTCACCGTGCTGCCCGAGGGCACGTACGGCGACCAGGTGCACGCCGCCGCCATCGCGGGTCAGCTGCCCGAGGTGCTGGAGCTGGATGGCCCCACCGTGGCCGAGTACGCCTGGGCCCGGCGCCTGCGGCCCCTGGACGGTCTGCCGGCCCTGGAGGCGGCCCGGGCGGACCTGCTCCCCTCCCTGGCCGCGCAGGGCACGTACCGGGGCCGCCTCTACGCCCTGGGCCAGTACGACGCGGGCCTCGCCCTCTGGGGCGACCGGCGCCTCCTGGCCAAGGCCCGGGTGCGGGCCCCCCGCACCGTGGACGAGGCCTGGTCCCGGCGGGACTTCGAGCGGGTGCTGTGGCGCCTGAAGCGGGTGGGGGTGGCCCGGCCCCTGGATCTGAAGCTCAACTACGGCGCGGGGGAGTGGTTCACCTTCGCCTTCGCGCCCCTGGTGTGGAGCCTGGGGGGGGACCTGGTGGACCCGGCCACCGGCCGAGCCCGGGGACACCTGGACGGCCCCGCCGCCCGGGAGGCCATGGGCCTGCTCCAGGCCTGGGCCCGGGCCGGCTACATCGATCCCGCCGCCCGCAACGACGCGGATTTCGTGCTGGGCCGCAGCGCCCTGTCGTACGTGGGCCACTGGGCCTGGCCCACGTACCACAAGGCCCTGGGCCGCAACCTGGTGCTCATGCCCCTGCCCCGCTTCGGGGAAAGGGCCGTCACCGGATCCGGGTCCTGGTGCTTCGCCCTCTCGGCGGGGGGGCGCCACCCACAGGCGGCGGCCGACCTGCTGGCCTGGCTCATGTCGCCCCGGGAGATCCGGCGGGTCACCACCCTCAACGGGGCCATCCCGGGCACGAGGACGGCCCTCCGGGCCAGCCCCCTGTACCGGCCCGGCGGGCCCCTGGCCCTCTTTGCCGAGCAACTGGACCGGGGCCTCGCCCGCACCCGCCCCCGCACCCCCGCGTACCCCGCCATCAGCGCCGCCTTCGCGGAGGCCGTGAACAATGTGCTGGCGGGGGCCGACCCCGCCCGGGAACTGGGCCGGGCCGCCGCCGCCGTGGACGAGGAGATGGAGGACAACCCGGGCTTCGCCGGCAACTAACGGGGGTGACCGTTCCCCTCTCCCCAACCCGGTGGCGGAAGCTGGCCGGGCGCTGCGCCCCCTGGCTTTTCGCCGCCCCCGCCCTCCTCCTCTTCGGGCTCTTCCTGGCGGGTCCCTTCCTCATGGCCCTGAGCTACTCCTTCACCAACAAGCGGCTCCTGGCCCCGCCGGACCTGGGGGCGGCCTGGGTGGGCCTGCGCAACTACGAGCGCCTCTTCCGGGACCCCGAGGCCTGGGCCGCGGCGCGGAACAACCTGCTCTTCGCCGGGGTGGTGGTGCCCGTCCAGTCGGCCTTGGCCCTGGGCCTGGCCCTCCTGGTGAACCGCCACCTGCCCGGGTCCCGGTTCTTCCGCACGGTGTACTTCGCCCCCGTGGCCACCACCCTGGCCGTGGTGGCCGTGGTGTGGTCCCTCCTGTACCTGCCCGAGGGCGGGGCCGCGAACGCCCTCGTGGACCTGGCCACCCTGGGGCGGGTTGGGCCCCGGGACTGGCTGCGGGACCCGGGCCTGGTGCTGCCCGCCATCATGGTCCTGTCCATCTGGCAGGGGGCGGGCTTCCAGATGCTGGTGTTCCTGGGGGGCCTCCAGGCCGTGCCCCGGGATCTGCTGGAGGCGGCGGAACTGGACGGGGCGGGCCCCCTGCGCCGCTTCCTGCACATCACCCTGCCCCTCCTGCGGCCCACCACCGTCTTCGTGCTGGTGACGACCACCATCCAGAGCTTCCAGCTCTTCACCCAGGTGCAGGTCATCGCCAGCGGGGGCGCCTCCGCGCCCCTGGACAGCTTCCGCACCACGGTGATGCTCCTGGTGCACGAGGGCTTCCGCCGGGGCCGCGTGGGCTACGCTTCCGCCCTCTCGGTGCTCTTCTTCCTCCTGGTGCTGGCCATCTCCCTCCTTCAGCGCCGGCTGCTGAAGGGGTCCCGGTGAAGCGGCGCCGGGCCCGGGCCGCCCTGGCCCTCCTCGTCCCCCTCCAGGTCCTCCTGGCGGCCTTCTTCCTGCTGCCCCTCCTGGTCATGGTCGTCTCCGCCTTCAAGCCCGACGAGCTGCAGCTCCTGTCGGACCTGGCGGGCCCCAGGGCCTTCCTGCCCACGGGTCATCTCTCCCTCCACAACTTCGACCGGGTCCTCCGGGCCTCCTGGTTCCTCCGGGCCCTGGCCAATTCCCTCCTGGTGGCCGGATCCACCGTGGCCCTGGGCATCCTGGTGAACAGCATGCTGGGCTACGCCCTGGCCCGCTTCCGCTTCCGGGGGCGGGATCTCCTGCTGGGGGGCGTCGTGGCCCTCGTCATCATCCCCTTCGAGGCGGTGGCCGTGCCCCTGCTCCTCCTGGTGAACGCCCTGCCCTGGTTCGGGGGGGCCACCGGCTGGCTGGACACCTACCGGGCGCAGGTGCTGCCCTTCGCGGCCAACGCCTTTTCCGTGTACCTCTTCCACCAGGCCTTCGCCGCCCTGCCCCGGGACCTGGAGGAGGCCGCCGCCCTGGACGGGGCGGGCCGGTGGCGCACCTTCTGGAGCATCTCCCTCCCCCTGGCCCGGCCCACCACGGCCACGGTGGCCATCCTCCAGTTCCTGGCCCGGTGGGGGGACCTGCTGTGGCCGGTGATGGCCGTGCGGAGCGAGGCCCGGGCCACCCTGCCCCTGGCCCTGCAGACCTTCTTCGGCCAGTATCCCCGCCACTGGGGCGAGGTGATGGCCTTCGCCACCCTGGCCACCCTCCCCACCCTGGCCCTCTTCCTGGCCTTCCAGCGCTGGTTCGTGCGCAGCGCCGTGTCCAGCGGGATCAAGGGGTGAAGGACCTCAAGGGCGGGGGGACAGAAGGTCCAGAGCCCCGGCCAGGGCCCGCCGGATGGTCTCCAGGTCCCCGGCCACCGCCGCCGCCTCCGGCCCCAGGGTCACCCGCATCTGCACCAGGGCCGCCTGGGCCGCCTGCAGGCCCGCGGCAGCCTCCCGGGCCCGCCATTCCTGCGCGGCCTCCGCCCGCTTGCGCTCCGTGATATCCAGCACGGCCAGGAGGGCCGTATCGGACCGACCGGCCAGGAGGATCCACCGGTCCGCCCGGGCCAGGCGCACGTCCAGGGTGGCCTCGCCCCCGTCCTCGGCCCGTTTCGCCAGGAAGCCGGAAAAGCGCGCCCGGTCCCCCTCCGCCACATGCCAGGCGAGGGTCCGTTCACCCAGGTCCTCCGGCCCCAGGGCCAGGATTTCCAGGGCGGTGCGGTTCGCTTCCTGGACCCGCCCGTCGGGGGTGAGGGCCAGCAGCCCGGCGGGAGCCGCCTCCATGCGCCAGGTCTGCCGGGCCAGGAGGGTTTCCAGATCCTGGACGGCCTCCCGCAGTTCCTCCCCCTGGAGGTCCAGTTCGGCCTGGTACACCTCCAGTTCCCCCGGCGCCTGGCGGCCCTTGTCCCCCGGGGCGAGGCTGGCCTCGGCCAGGGCCCGGAGCATCAGGGGATCGTGGGCGACGCGAAAGGCGGGGCCCCGTTCAGCCATGGCGGACTCCCTCGGCGGCGTGGGCCAGCAGGCGCGCTTCCAGTTCCTTGGCGCGGGTGATGTCCATGAAGGTGATGACGACCCCGGCGATGACATTGTTCAGGGTCCGGTAGGGGAGGATGCGGGCCGCGTACCAGTGGGAGGCGGCCCGGTCGGCCACGTCCTTCTGGGCGGGCACCAGGGTCCGCAGCACCTCCCGGGCGTCCTGATCCAGGGCCGGGTAGTCCAGGTCCGTGACCAGATCCGAAAGGGGCCGGCCCACGTCCCCGGGGATGAGCTTGAAGAGCCGGGTGGCGCCCGTGGTGAAGCGGCGGACATTGAGCCTGTCGTCCAGGAACAGGGTCGCGATATCCGTGGCGTCCAGGAGGTTCTTCATATCGTTGTTGGCGGCGGAAAGCTCGTCCACCTTCGCCTGCTGCTCGGCGTTCACGGTCTGGAGTTCCTCGTTCAGGGACTGGAGCTCCTCCTTGGAGGTGGTCAGCTCCTCGTTCGTGGACTGCAGCTCCTCGTTGGTGGACTGCAGTTCCTCGTTGGAGGCCCTCAGTTCCTCCTGGGAGGTCTGCATCTCCTCCCGGTTGGCCTGGAGTTCGGCCATGAGGTTCCTCACCTCCTCCTCCAGGGCCTCGATGCGGCCCGGATCCGCCTCGCCGGGCCGGCTCTTGGCCGTCCGGGCCCGGGCATGGGGGGCGGGGGCGTCCTTGAACACGATGAGCACCGCCGGCTGGGCGCCATCGGGGGCGGGGACGGTCTGCAGGACCAGGTCCACCGCCTGGCCGGATCCATCCGCCTCCACCCGCAGGCCCTTCACCTCCACCGGTTCCCGCTGGGCGAGGGCCCGGCGGAAGGCCGCCGGCAATTCCCGCCCCAGCCCCTCCCGGGCCATGGCGAACACATTGAGGCTGGCCTTGCCCATGGCCGGTTCCAGGTACTTGCCGGTGCGCCCGCTGATGTACAGGATCTCCCCGGCCTCGGTGGCCAGCACCGCCGGGGGCGTGAACCGCTGGAGGAGGGCCTGCTCCGCGATCTGCTGGGGATTGATGGCGGCCTTGGGCATGGGCTGCTCCTGGTGGAGATCGCGGCGGTTGGAGAGCCCCAGGGGGAAGGTGTTGGTCCTGGGAAAGCGATCGGCGGGATTCCGGCTGAAGAGGCGGGCCCGGCCGGGGTGGGGGGCGAAGAGATCGGCGAATCCGCCGATGCTCTCGGCGTTGCCCAGGAAGAGGTAGCCGCCCGGGTCGAGACTGTAGTGGAACAGGGGGAGGAGGCGTTTCTGCAGATCCGCCGAAAGGTAGATCATAACGTTGCGGCAAACGATGAGGTCCAGGCGGATGAAGGGGGGATCCTGCACCAGGTCCTGGAGGGCGAAGACCACCGGCTCCCGGATGGCCTTGGTGACCCTCCAACCCGTCCCCTCCGGCCGGAACCAGGTCTCCAGGCGCTGCGGGGAAAGGCCGCCCACGGCCCCGCCCGCGAAGAACCCCTGGCGGGCGGCCGCGATGGCATGGCGGTTCAGATCCGTGGCGAAGATCTGGAAGGAAATGGGGCTGGCCGGCTGGACCGCGGCCAGGGCCTCCTGGAATCCGATGGCCAGGGAGAAGGCGTCTTCCCCCGTGGAGCAGCCTGGCACCCAGGCGCGCACGGTCCCGCCTTCCGGGTGCCGTTCCAGGATGCGGGGCAGCACCTCCTGGACCAGTTCCGCCCAGGCCTCCGGATCCCGGAAGAAGCCCGTCACGCCGATGAGGATCTCCCGGAGGAGGCTATCCGCCTCGGAGGCGTGCTCCTCCAGGAAGCGCACGTAGGCGCCGATGCCCTCCAGGCCGTGGACCCCCATGCGCCGCTCCATGCGCCGGTGGATGGTGCTCTTCTTGTACAGGGAGAAATCGTGGCCCGTGCGCTCCCTCAGGATCCGGCAGACCCGTTCGAAGGCGCTGGGATCGGGCTCGGCTGGCGGTGCCAGGGCCTGGGGCCGCGTGGCATCGCTGAGGAGGGCGCCCCGGGCCAGTTCAGCGGCCAGATGAGCCGGCGGGCCCACCCGATCCGGGACCACCGCCTGGAGGGCGCTGCGGGGCATGCTATCGAAGCGCGCCGATTCCGGAGCCTGGACGAGGCAAAGGCCGCCGGCCTGGCGGATGGCTTCCAGCCCCGCCCTGCCGTCGGACCCCATGCCCGATAGCACGACCCCGACGGCCCGGTCCCCGCAGGCCTGGGCCAGGGAGCGGAAGAAGGCGTCGATGGGCAGGCGGAGACCCCTGGCCTCGGGCGGTTCCGTGAGTTGGAGCCGCCCGCCGGAGATGGCCAACCCCTTGCCGGGGGGGATCATGTACACGTGATCGGGGCGCAGCTTCACCCGGTCCACGGCCTGGGAGACCGGCATAGGGGTGGCCCGCTGGAGCAGTTCGGGCACCACCCCGGGGCGGGTGGGATCCAGGTGCTGGATGATGACGAAGGCCAGGCCCGTGGAGGGCGGCAGGGCCCGGAAGAACTGGTCCAGGGCCTCCAGCCCCCCGGCGGAGGCGCCCAGGCCCACCACGGGGAAGCCCTTGAAGGCCCCACCCTCCCCGGGCCTTCCCGATCCCCCTATGGCCAGTTCCATTCCGTCCCCGCCTTGAACCTGAGCCCAGTAAGGCACGGGAAGGCCGGAGAATCAATGCCCCGTGCCCGGCCAGGGCCCCCCCAACCCTGCGAGGCTCAAGCGAAGCCCAGGGCCCGGCCCCCCAGCACGGTAAACCAGGCCAGGAGCCAGCCGAGTCCCAGCCCGTAGGCCACGGAGAAGGCGGTCCAGCCCAGGCTCCGGGTCTCCTTGTGGATCATCCCCACCGTCCCCAGGCAGGGGGTGTAGATGAGCACGAATACCATGAAGGCCAGGGCCGTCAGGGGCGTGAGGCCCGAACGGTCCCGCAGGGACTGCTGGAGGGGGCTGAGGGCGGCGCCGTCCTCCCCTTCGGCCGGGGCCTGGTGGATGACGGCCATGGTGCCCACGACGATCTCCTTGGCCATGAAGCCGGCCGTGAGGGCGACGCCGTCCTTCCAGGCCTCCGGCCGCTGCCGCTGGGGATCGAAGATGGGCCGGAAGACGGGCTGGAGGACCTTGCCAAAGCGGGCGGCGAGGCTGGTGTTCATGATCTCCCCCTTGCGGGCCATATCCAGTTCCCCTAGCTTGGCCTTCCGTTCGGCCTCGGGCAGGTTCTGCGCCTGGACGGCCGCCTCCGCGGCCTGGTACCGGGCCGCCAGATCCCGGTCCGCGATGCCCGGGTAGTTGCTGAGGAACCAGATGAGGGTGGCCCCGGCGAAGATGAGGGTGCCGGCCTTGCGCAGGAAGACGAAGGCCTTCTCCCACATGTGCAGGAGGGTGGTCTTCAGCACGGGCAGCCGGTAGGGGGGCAGTTCCATGACGAAGGGGGCGTTCTCCCGGCGGAAGAGGCTCATGCGCAAAAGCTTGCCCGCCACCACGGCCACGGCGAAGCCCAGCAGGTGCATGGCCACCACGGCCAGGGCCCCGGCGAAGGGCCGGAAGAAGGCGCCGGCCAGCAGGATGTAAACCGGCAGGCGGGCAGAGCAGGACATGAAGGGGGTGACGAGGATGGTGATGAGCCGGTCGCTCTTCGCCTCGATGGTGCGGGTGGCCTGGATGGCGGGGGTATTGCAGCCCATGCCCATGATGAGGGGGATGAAGCTCTTCCCGTGGAGGCCCATGAGGTGCATGAGCCGGTCCATGATGAAGGCCGCCCGGGCCATGTAGCCCGTGTCCTCCAGGAAGGACACGCAGCCCATGAGGATCATGATGGAGGGCAGGAATACGAGCACCGAGCCCACCCCCGGGATGACCCCGTCCACGAAGAGGCTCGTGAGCTCCCCGGGGGGCAATTGGGCGGCCGCCGTGTCGTGGATCCAGCCCATGGCGGCCCCCACCGCGTCCTGGGGGATCTTGCCCACGACGAAGGTGAGCACGTAGATGGCCACCATCACCGCCAGGAAGACGGGGAAACCCGTAAAGCGGCCCGTGAGGATGGCGTCCAGGCGATCCGTCAGGTTCCGGACGGGGGCGTTGTCCCGCCGGGCCACCTCCCGCACCAGGCCGTGGGCGAAGCCGTAGCGGCGCTCCGCCAGGAGGGTGTCCACGGGGGCGCCCAGGTGCTCCTTGAGGAAGGCGCGGCTGTTCTCCAGGCGGGCCCGGATGGCCTGGGCGGCGTGGCTGGCCTCCGCCCGCGCCAGGGCGTCCCCGGCCCCCTCCAGGAGGCGCAGGGCCCACCAGCGGCCCGGCAGATCGGCCACCAGGACCTCGTCCCGGCGCACCTCCTCGGCCAGAAGGCGGATCTCCCCCTCGATGTCATCGCCGTACGTGACCCGGGGGGGCCACTGGGCGGGGTCCAGGCTGGGATCGTCGCACCTCGCCTGGGCCAGGATGGCGGCCTTGAGGGCCTCGATGCCCTCCCCCCGGTTCCCCACGGTCACCACCACGGGGCCGCCCAGGAGGGTGGAGAGGGTGGCCACGTCCAGCTTCCAGCCGTCCCGCTCCGCGTCGTCCATCATGTTGAGGGCGAAGACCATGGGCCGGCGCAGTTCCAGGAGCTGGGTGGACAGGTACAGATTGCGCTCCAGGTTGGAGGCGTCCAGCACGTTCACGATGACATCCGGCTCCGGGGAGGCCAGGAAGCTGCTGGCCACCCGCTCATCCTCGGAGCGGGCGGAAAGGGAGTACGTGCCGGGCAGGTCCACCACCACCACCTCCAGGCCCTCGGCCCGGAAGGTGCCGCTGCGGCGCTCCACGGTGACGCCGGGCCAGTTCCCCACGTGCTGGTGGGAGCCCGTGAGGGCGTTGAAGAGGGAGGTCTTGCCGCAATTGGGATTGCCGGCGAGGGCGACGGTCGTCATGGCTGGGCCCTTTCCACGAGGATGCAGGCGCTCTCGGCCCGCCGGAGGGAGAGGTGGTAGCCCTTCACCACCAGCTCCATGGGATCCCCCAGGGGGGCGAGCTTCTTCACGGTGATGGCCTCCCCGCGCACGAGGCCCATATCCAGGAGCCGGCGCTGGATGGCCTCGTCGGCCTCCACCCGGGCGATGCGGCCGCTTTCGCCGGCCTTGAAGGTATCGAGGGGCATGGGGGTCATGGCGGTCACTTCCCGGTCCAGAAGGGGCCGAAGCGGTAGACCAGGCCCGCGTTGAGGGAGAACTTGGGGGCGCCGTCCGAATGGCCCACCTCCACCCCCAGGTCCACGCAGAGCCTGGGGCTGAAGTCGCGGCTGACGGCGAGGATGCTGCTGGTGGCGCGCTTGTTGAGCTCCGTCCGCTCCAGGGCGTAGGTATCCAGGGTCAGGTTCCAGCCGGGGGCCAGGGCGTAGGTTACGGCCACGGAGACGGCCCCCTGGCGCACCCGCCCCTCGCCCCCGGGCCGGCCCAGGAAATTGGCGCCGGCGTTCACATCGATGAGGAAACGGCCCTGGAGGCGGGAGAGGGTGAGGAGGAGGGTATCGTCGGGGCGGCCCGTGCTGATGCCCTTGGCGATGCTGCCCCGGGGCTGCTTGTGCCACCAGGCCAGGCCCAGATCCAGGCCGGCGGAAGCCTGGCGCAGGAGGAGGGCCTGCCCGCCGAAGACGGGATCCGTCCCCCCCCGCACTTCCACCCCCTGGGAATCCTTGCGCAGGAGGGGCCCCCCCCAGCCGACGCGCACATCCAGCCACGGGGTGAGGCCCAGGTTGAACTGGATGGGCAGCAGGGCGTCCGAGGAGCCGTCCCGGTTGGCGATGCGCTGGGCCCCCGCCTCCAGTTCCAGCACCCCGGGATCCGCCGGGGCGGCGGAGGTGGTGAAGAGGGGCCGGCAGGCCCGGGGGACGGGAGCCTCCTGGGCGGGGGCGAAGGTCGCGGCCAGAAGCGCGGACAGGGCAAGGCCAAAGCCATGGGCTTTCATGACTCAACTCCAATGGGGAAGGGATCCCTCGACGCGAGGGGGGCTCTCTGTTTTTGAGAGCATGTCTCAATTTCGCCTTAAGCCGACCTCGGGGTCAAGTGTTTTTCTGAGACTGTGACGCAATTCACAGGCAAAGACGACCCCGGGGTCAATAAAGACTTCACATTCCTATTTTTATAGATCCTAAGCTCCCCTTCGTTCGACGTGATGGTGCCCGCGCCCTGGGAAACCGGCCCGCAGCACGAGAGGTCCCGTCCCCGCCTTGATGGAGGAAACATGTTCTGCAATCAGTGTGAACAGGCCGCCCACGGAACTGGCTGCCAGGATCCGGGTGTGTGCGGCAAGGACGCGGACGTCCAGTCCCTGCAGGAGACCCTCCTGTACGGGGTCAAGGGCATGGCCGCCTACGCCCACCACGCCCGCCGGCTGGGGCGCTCCGACGAGGCCGTCAGCGCCTTCATCGAGGAGGCCCTCTTCGCCACCATGACCAACGTGAACTTCGATGTGCCCAGCCTCATCCACATGAACCTGGAGTGCGGCCGCCACAACCTCCGGGTGATGGAGATGCTGGATGAGGCCCACGTGGCCCACTTCGGCGCCCCCGCCCCCGCGGACGTGCGGGTCGGCACCCAGGCCCGGCCCGGCATCCTCGTCTCCGGCCACGATCTCCTGGATCTCTCCCGCCTCCTGGCCCAGGTGGAAGGCACCGACGTGCTCGTCTACACCCACGGCGAAATGCTGCCCGCCCACATGTATCCCCGCCTGCACCAGCACCCCAATCTGGCCGGGCATTTCGGCGGCGCCTGGCAGCTGCAGCGCAAGGAGTTCGAGGCCTTCGGCGGCGCCGTCCTCGTCACCACCAACTGCGTGCAGGAGCCCCGCCCAAGCTACGCGGACCGGCTCTTCACCACCCGGGCCACGGCCGTTCCGGGTTGCCTGAGCCTGGAGGGCGACGACTTCTCCGCCGTCATCGCCAAGGCCCGGGAACTGGGGCCCCTCCCCGCCCGGGACGAGGGCGCCATCCCCGTGGGCTTCCACCACAGCGTGCTCCTGGCCGCCGCCCCCGCCATCCTGGACGCGGTGAAGGCCGGCACCCTCACGCGCTTCTTCCTCATCGGCGGCTGCGACGGCGCCGAGCCCGGCCGCAACTACTACAGCGACTACGCCCGCCTCACCCCCGACTCCAGCTTCATCCTGACCCTGGGCTGCGGCAAGTTCCGCATCATGGGCCACGACTACGGCACCCTCCTGGGCCTGCCCCGGCTCCTGGACATGGGCCAGTGCAACAACGCCTACGGCGCCATCCAGGTGGCTTCGGGCCTGGCCGGGGCCCTGGGCTGCGGCGTCAACGACCTGCCCCTCACCATCGTGCTCTCCTGGTTCGAGCAGAAGGCCGTGGCCGTGCTCCTCACCCTCCTCCACCTGGGGGTGAAGAACATCGCCGTGGGCCCAGCCGCCCCCGCCTTCCTGACCCCGAACGTCTTCAAGGTCCTCCAGGACACCTTCGGCCTCAAGCTCACGGGCCCCGACGCCAAGGCCGACCTGGCGGCGGCCCTGGCCTAGCCATGCGCGGGTCCCGGAACCTCCTTCTCGCCACCCTCGCGGCCAGCGCCCTCGTCGGGGTCCTGCTGGGCGCGGGCGGCTACACCTTCGTGTCGGCCCACGGCACCTCGTACCTCTCCAACGATCCGGCCGTGTGCGTCAACTGCCACGTCATGCGGGAGCAGTACGACGGATGGCTCCACGGCTCGCACCACGCCGTGGCGGGCTGCAACGACTGCCACCTGCCCAACACCAACGTGGTGAGCAAGCTCTTCGTGAAGGCCAGCAACGGCTGGCACCACAGCCAGGCCTTCACCCTGATGGACTTCCACGACCCCATCCAGATCAAGCCGGCCAACGCCGAGGTGCTGGAAGCGAACTGCATCCGCTGCCACGGCTCCCTGGTCAACGATATCACCGCGCACGGAGGCCTCACCCCCCGCGGGGGCCTCCACGGGTGCGTGAAATGCCACCCCGGCGCGGGCCACGCTCGCTGATTCCCTCGAGGCAACCATGAACGCACCCCAGCCCCCCCTCACCCGGCGCCCGGCCTTCAGGCTCGGCCTCATCGCCGCGGCGGCAGCCGCGGGCACCATCCTGGTGCTGGCCCTCAACGCCAGCATCACCCGCCACAAGCTGGAGGCCCTCCAGACCTCCGTGCGCGTGGTGGACCTGGACGAGAAGACCGTGGATCCCGCCGTGTGGGGCAAGAACTTCCCCCGCCAGTACGACGGCTACCAGCGCACCACGGAGCGCACCGGCACCAAGTACGGCGGCGGCGGCAACGAAAGCCTGCCCCCCGAGAAGATCGTGGAGGACCCGCGCCTGCCCGTGATCTTCGACGGCTACGCCTTCGCCATCGACTACCGCAACCGCCGGGGCCACGCCTACATGCTGGACGACCAGCGGCAGACGAAGCGCGTCACGGAGCGGCCCCAGACCGGCGCCTGCCTCCACTGCCACGCCGCCACCACGAACCCCTACCGCGAGGCGGGGATCAAGGCCGGCGCGCCGGGCACCCTCGAGGATCCCTTCGGCAGCGCCAACGGCAAGGCCCAGCTCATGGCCGGCTTCGAGGCCCTGGGCAAGCTCCCCTACCTGGAGGCCACCAGGCAGGTGAAGCATCCCATCGTCTGCGCCGACTGCCATGACCCGAAGACCATGGCCCTGCGCGTGACCCGCCCCGGCTTCCTGCGCGGCATCGACGCCCTGGCCAAGTCCGATGCCCCCGTGCCCCACCTCCCCTCCGTGGAGAAGTGGCGCAAGGGCGACCGCAAGGAGGCCTACGACCCCAACCGCGACGCCACCCGCCAGGAGATGCGCAGCTTCGTCTGCGGCCAGTGCCACGTGGAGTACTACTGCGGTCCCAAGGCCACCCTCTTCTTCCCCTGGGACAAGGGCCTGAAGGTGGAGGAGATCGAGGCCACCTACGACGCCTACAAGTTCCCCGACGGCAAGCGCTTCTTCGACTGGAAGCACGCGCGCACCGGGGCCGAGGTCCTCAAGGCCCAGCACCCCGAGTTCGAGATGTGGAGCCAGGGCGTCCACGCCCGGAGCGGCGTCAGCTGCACCGACTGCCACATGCCCTACCAGCGCGAGGGCGCCCTCAAGATCAGCGACCACCACGTGGCCAGCCCCCTCCTCAGCGTCAACCGCGCCTGCCAGACCTGCCACCGTTTCCCCGAGGCCGAACTGAAGGCCCGCGTGGAGGCCATCCAGGACCGCACCCACGCCCTCATGATCCGCGCCGAGGACGCCGTGGTGGCCCTCATCAACGACCTGCAGAAGGCCAAGGCCGACGGCTATGACGACGCGAAGCTCAAGGACGCGCAGGAGTTCCAGCGCAAGGCCCAGTGGCGCTCGGACTTCATCAACGCCGAGAACTCCATGGGCTTCCACGCGCCGCAGGAGACCGCCCGCATCCTGGGCGAGGCCATCGACTTCGCCCGCCAGGGCCAGCTCGCCCTGCGCGATCTCCGCGACAAGGTGAAGCCCGAGCCGCAGAAGGCCGCGGCGAAGAAGTAGCGAAGCGCAGGAGGGGCCGGGGCATCCCGGCCCCTCCTGCGTGCGTCCCGATCGACAGAACGAACAAACGTGTGGGTCCCGGAACCCAACAAACAGACGGAGTGGGCCCCCGCCCCTCGCATGACCGGAGGCGAACATGTCCCAGCCCCTTTCCCGCCGCGATTTCATCCGCAACGGCGGCCTCTGCGCGACGGCCGCCGCCCTGGCGGCCGACCCCTTGGCCGCCGCGGCCGCTGTGGCCCCCAAGCCCGAGGGCCTCGCCTGGGGCAAGGCCCCCTGCCGCTTCTGCGGGGTGGGCTGCGGGGTGCTGGTGGGCACCCGCAAGGGCAAGGTGGCCGCCGTGAAGGGGGACCCGGACCACGCCGGCAACAAGGGCCTCCTCTGCGCCAAGGGCTACAGCCTCCCCGGCATCCTGTCCGGCCAGGACCGGCTCACGACCCCCCTGGTCCGCAGGGACGGCAAGCTCGTCCCCGCCTCCTGGAACGAAGCCCTGGACCTGGTGGCCTCGAAGTTCAAGGAGACCCTGGCGAAGCAGGGCCCCTCGGCGGTGGCCATGTTCGGCAGCGGCCAGTGGACCATCACCGACGGCTACGCGGCCACCAAGTGGTTCCGGGCCGGCATGGGCAGCAACAACGTGGAGGCCAACGCCCGGCTCTGCATGGCCAGCGCCGTGACGGGCTTCATGACCAGCTTCGGCAGCGACGAGCCCTTCGGGTGCTTCGAGGACCTGGACCTGTGCGATGTGCTCCTGCTCTGGGGCAACAACATGGCCGAGGCCCATCCGGTGCTCTTCGGGCGGGTGCTGGAATCCAAGGGCGCCAACCCCGCCAAGGTGATCGTGGACCTGGCCACCCGCACCACCCCCACCTCCGGATTCGCGGACCTGAGCCTCATCATGGCCCCCCAGAGCGACCTCGCCATCGCCAACGGCATCGCCCACCTCCTGGTGAAGCAGGGCGCCGTGGACCGCGCCTTCGTGGAGAAGCACCTGGTCTTCAAGCGGGGCAAGGAGCAGATCGGCTACGGCCTGGCCGACAAGTCCGCCTTCGCCGACGCCCCCGCCAAGGCCACCTTCGACGAGTACAAGGCCTACCTGGAGACCTACACGCCCGAATACGTGGCGAGGATCAGCGGCCTCAGGCCCGAGGATATCCGGCGCCTCGCGGGCTATTTCGCCGACCCCGGCCTGAGGGTGATGTCCGTGTGGTGCATGGGCGTCAACCAGCACAGCCGCGGCACCTGGATGAACAACCTCATCTACAACCTGCACCTGCTCACGGGCAAGGTGTGCCGCCCGGGCTCCACGGCCTACTCCATCACGGGCCAGCCCAGCGCCTGCGGCACGGTGCGGGAGGTGGGCACCCTCGCCCACCGCCTGCCGGCGGACATGGTCGTCTCCAACCCCGAGCACCGGGCCATCGCCGCCCGCATCTGGAAGGTGCCGGCGGAGAAGCTCAACCCCAGGCCCGGCTACCACACGGTGGAGATGTTCCGCGCCCTGGACCGGGGCGATGTCACCTGCCTGTGGATCCAGGTCACCAACCCCTTCGTGAGCCTGCCCAACGTGGGGCGCTTCCGCAAGGCGGCGCGCAAGGAGGGGCGCTTCATCGTCGTCTCCGACGTGTACCCCACCGAGACGACGGCCCTGGCCGACGTGGTGCTGCCCAGCGCCATGTGGGTGGAACGGGAGGCCCTCTTCGGCAACAGCGACCGCCGCACCCAGCACTGGGAGCGTTTGGCGGAGCCCCCCAGGGGCTGCATGCCCGACGACTGGCAGATCATCGAAGTGGCCCGGCGCATGGGCATGGGCGGGCTCTTCCCCGCCGAGCGCAAGGACTACGTGCGCGCCCTCTACGACGAGTACCGGGAGTTCACCCTGGGCACGGGCAAGGACCTGGCCACCTTCGACCAGCTCCGGGCCGCCCGGGGCCTGCGCTGGCCCGTGGTGGACGGGCGCGAGACGGCGCGCCGCTACGTGGAGGGGGAGGATCCCTATCTGAAGAAGGGCGAGGGCGTCCGCTTCTACAAGAACAAGGCCGACGAGGGCCGGGCCGTCGTATGGCTGCGACCCTGGGAGCCCCCCGCGGAATCCCCCGACGCCGAGTACCCCCTCTGGTTCACCACGGGCCGCATGCTGGAGCACTGGCACACGGGCACCATGACCCGGCGGGTGTCCCAGCTCCGGCGGAGCATGCCCTCGGGCTTC
Organism: Holophaga sp.; assembly: GCA_035298525.1. Classification (GTDB taxonomy): domain Bacteria; phylum Acidobacteriota; class Holophagae; order Holophagales; family Holophagaceae; genus Mesoterricola. The sequence goes on along the minus strand of DATGXY010000082.1, from coordinate 426 downwards.
CTGGAGATGCACCCCGACGACGCCGCGGCCATCGGGGTCGGGGACGGGGACCCGGTGCGCGTCTCCAGCCGCCGGGGCTCCGTCGTCCTCCCCTGCCGCTTCGCGGCCCGGGGCAAGGTGCCCAAGGGCACGGTCTACACCAGCTTCTTCGACGAGACCCAGCTCATCAACCTGGTCACCCTGGACAGCTACTGCCCCATCTCCGCCGAGCCCGACTACAAGAAGTGCGCCTGCAAGGTGGAGAAGGCATGAGCGCCCGGGCCCTCCTCCTCGTCCTGGCCTCCCTCGTCCTGCGGGCGGGGGACGGCCGCCAGCACCCCTACGCGCCCCCGCCCATCCCCCACCCCCCGCACGAGGCCCGCGCCACCGGTGCCGAGGTCGTCGCGACGGTTCCGGAGGTGTCGTCGCCGTCCCCGTCGATCGTGC
>DATGXY010000081.1:0-25260 GCA_035298525.1 Holophaga sp. | reverse complement strand
GCCTGGATCCAGGCCCCCAGGGGCGCGGCCTCGGGCCGCAGGGATTCCAGGAGCCCCGCCAGGCGCCGGCCCGCCGCGCGGGTTCCCCGGAGACGGCCGGACCAGGGTTGGCGGGCGCAGCGCTCCGCCGCCCTGCCCAGGGCCTCCATGCCCCCCGTCAGGTCCCCGAAGACCCAGGGCGCCCAAGTCCCGTGCCGCAGGAAGGTGCGGACCCGGCTGGAGGGATCCGCGTCCCAGCCCGTGGTGCCGGGGGCCGCCAGGGACCAGGGCACCTCCAGGCCCGACCCGGCCCCCAGGACGAGGGCCGGCCCGCCGGAGCGCAGGCCCTCCCCCAGGAAGGCCCGGGCCCGGGCCAGGTGGTCCTCCCACCGGAGGCGGTCCCGGCGCAGGAAGGCCCACTGCTCCCGGGCCAGGAGGGAACGGAGCCCGGTCATCGCTTCCAGATGTCGAAGGGCTGGGTGCCGACCAGGGCGTTGAAGCTGCCGCTGGCGGGGCCCCAGGTCCTCCCGTCGCCCTGGCGGAGGAAGCCGTAGGCCAGCTCCACGTAGAACCGGGAGAAGACGGTGCGCACCACGAGGCCCGTGCCCAGGAGGCGGCGGTCGCTGAAGAGGCGGGAGGCCTCGCCGGAGACGAAGGCGTAGTCCAGGCGCGGCACCACCTGCAGGGAGAGGCCGAAGGGGCCCCGGACCCGTACCGGGGCCCCGAACCGGGCCACGGCGAACTGGGGCGCCTGGATGGCCAGGGCCTGGGACCCCACCAGGAAGGCCGGTCCGCCCAGGTTCCAGAACCGGTCCAGGGGCAGGTTCCGCCCGTAGCCGTACTCCAGGTCCAGGTCGAGGCCCAGGTTGGCGGCGGCCCGGAGGGACCCGAAGGTGGTCAGGCCCCGGAGCCGCATGTACCCGAAGCGGAAGCGCCCCTGGGGATCCAGGTCAGGCAGGGCCTCGCCCAGGGCGTAGCGGCTGCGCACCAGCATGCCCTCCCTGGGGAAGGTGTGCCGGTCGAAGTTGTCCCACTCGAAGGAGAGTTCCACGGTGCGCTCATGGCGCACCCGGCGGGGATCCGCGTCGGGGGTGAAGGCCGCCTGGCGCCAGGTCCCTGCCAGCTCGAGCTTGCCCTGCCCCAGGCCCCCGCAGCGCACGAACCCGCCCACGCCCAGGTCCTGGGTGGAGATGACGGCGCCCGTGGCGTCCCGCCCCGCCTCGGGGGCCGGGAACGCCAGGGGCTGCTCCAGGCGCTGGCGGAAGGCGGAGGCCCAGAACTCCATGGCGAAGCCGGGGAAGCGGAAGAAGACGGGGCCCTGGATGGTGATGGAGGCCTGCTGCTGGAGCCGGTTGCTGGCGGCGGACACCTCGCTCTCCAGGCCGAAGCCGCCGAAGTTCTCGGTGCGGTACGTGATGCCCAGGGAGCTGCCCAGGTTCGTCTCGAAGCCCACGCTCAGGTCCACGGCCATGGCCTGGCGGTGGACGGGGGTGAGCTCCAGGTCGGCGTCGGGGGTCCCCTCGGCGGCGCGGATCTGGGCCCGCAGCTCGGCCAGGTGGAGCCGGCGCTGGGCCAGGTCCAGGTACTGGCGCAGGTCGGAGGTGTGGACCACCTGGCCCCGGGCCCGGGCCATGAGGGTCTCCAGGTACACCGATTCGTACTCGCCCCGGGCGCCCTTCACGACGATGTTGCGGATGGTGGGCTCCTCGAGCTTCACCACCAGTTCGCCCGTGGCCTCCCGGAACCCCGAGCCCCGCACGTCCACCAGGGGCGTCCCCTCCGTGCCCAGGGCGTGCACGAAGCCGCTCAGGTAGACCCCGAAGGCCTCCGGGTTGAAGGGCTCGCCTTCCGGGAAGCGGCTCCGGATGTCCTTCTCCATGCGCTTCACCAGCCGGGGCCTGCCCTCGATGCGCAGGGCCGAGACCCGCCCGAAGGGCACCACCACCAGGCGGATCGCGCCGTCCTCGGCCCGGGCCCGGGCCTCCTTCGCCCAGCCGTGGAGGAGCAGCTGCTGGAGGGCCAGCAGGACGTCCCGCCTCCGGTACGGCGCCCCGGGCAGCACCCGGGAGAGCATGGCCTGGGCCTGGGGATCCAGGGGCCGCACGCACTCCACCACCAGCCGGTCCGCGGGCAGCACCTCGTCGGGGACGTGGGCCAGCATGAGCTCCTTGAGGGCGGGCAGCTTCGCGTCCATGGCCTCCCGGCCCGCCTTCACCAGCGCGGGCAGGCTGCCCCCGTAGTCGAGGAAGTCGGCGGAATCGATCTCGGGCCGCACCACGAGCGAGGCCGCGGCCCGGCTCTCCCACTGGCGGCGCTCCACCACCAGGTCGAGGCTCCGCGCCGCCAGGGAGAAGAAGTTGGTGACGGAGGCCTTCTGGAAGGGCGTGCTCACATCCAGGCCGATGACCACGCCGGGGTCGAAGACCCGACGGGCCGTGAGCACCGGCAGGTTCTCCACCAGGGCCCCGTCCACGTAGGGCTGGCCGTCGATGACCACGGGCCGGAAGGCGCCGGGCACGGCCATGGAGGCCCGCAGCACCTCCACCAGGTCGCCCCGGTCGAAGACCTTGCCGTGGCCCGTGTCCAGGTTCGTGGCCACCACCCGGAGCGGGTACTTGAGGCCGTCGAAGGTGGAGGAGCTGAAGTAGGCGCCGCGGGTCATCAGGCCCTCGAGGGCCTTGCGGATCTCGACCCCCTCCCTCAGGGAGAGGGCGAAGGAGGGGCCCCCCTCCTCCAGGCGGAAGCTGAGGAGGGTGCCGTTCTCGGCCTCGTCCTCCTGGAGGGTCCGGCCCGGGCTCCGGCCCAGGGGATCCAGGAAGGACCGGTTGAAGTCCACCCGGGCGAAGAGGTCCTCGATCTCGCGGCCCGAGAAGCCCCCGGCCATGAGGGCGCCCATGAGGGAGCCCGCGCTCGTGCCCACCACGCCGTCCACGGGAAGGCCCACCTCCTCCAGGCGCTGGATGGCCCCGATGTGGGCGACGCCCCGGGCCCCGCCCCCGGAGAGGGCCAGGACCACCCGGGGACGGCCCGGCACCTCCACCTGGGGGGCGAAGGTGAAGACCATGTCGGGCTGGACGACCTTGACCTGGATCCAGGGCGCGGGGGCCGGCGCCGGGGCCTGGGCCTGGGCCCCCAGGGGGGCCAGGGCGGCGGCCGCGATCAGCCCCGCGAGAGGACGTCGAGCTGGAGATCCATGAAACGCGCGCATCCGTTCAGCCCCATGTCCAGCAGTTCCGTGGCCTCGGCCCGGCTGAAGCTGCGGCCTTCGCCGGTGGACTGGAACTCGACGACGGACGGAGCCTCGGAAGCCCGCCCTGCGGGCCTCGACGCGACCAGGTTGCAGTCCACCGCGGCACGGTGGTCCTCCTCGTACTCGAGATCCAGGATGAGGCCCCGGCGAAGGCCGGCGCCTTCCTCAAGGATACCCACGCTGACGGCCGAGACCTGGTTCCTCAGCGCATTTTCCAGTCCCCGGGCCCGCAGGGCCAGGGCCAGGGCCACCCAGGCCCCCGTGATGGAGGCGCAGCGGGTGCCCCCGTCGGCGTTGAGCACGTCGCAGTCCAGGGTCAGCTGGCGCTCCCCCAGGGCCGTGAGGTCCACGGCCTGGCGGAGGCTGCGGCCGATGAGGCGCTGGATCTCGACGGTGCGGCCCTGCTGGCGCCCCTTGGCGGCCTCCCGCGCGTTGCGGGTGTGGGTGCTGCGGGGCAGCATGCCGTACTCGGAGGTGATCCACCCCGTGCCTCGGCCGCGCATCCAGTCGGGCACGCGGTCCTCCAGGCTCGCGGAGCAGAGCACGTGGGTGTTCCCGAGGCGGACGAGGCAGGACCCCTCCGCATGGACCTGCACGCCGGTCTCGAAGGTCAGGGCCCTCGCTTCCCCCTGCGATCTCATCGTTTCAGCCCTCCAGCTCGATCTTTTTGACCCGATTTTCATGCCTGCCCCCTTCGAAGGGGGTTTCCAGGAAGGTTTTGAGGTAGTATTCAGCTTGTAGCGGATCCGTCAGCCGCTGGCCGAAAGCGATGGCGTTTGCGTCATTGTGCATCCTGGCGAGGCTGGCGTGCTCTGGTGAGGTCACCAGGGCGCAACGGACGCCCTTGTGGCGGTTGGCTGCGATGCTGATGCCGATGCCCGATCCGCATACGAGAACGAGGCGCTCCCACTTGTCCATACCTTCCGCAGCCCGGTGCGCGAAATCCGGATAATCCACAGAGGCGTGGCCATCGGCGCCAAAGTCCACCGCTTCGTGCCCCTGGGCGATGGCCCATGCCTTCAGGCGTTCCTTGAGGTCGTAACCTGCATGATCGCTCGCAAAGCCGATTTTCATATGCTTGCTCCCTTGAATAGAGGGTAACGGAATGTCCCGGCCCATCCTCCAGTATCGTCCCCTGGACCGGGGCTTCCTCCTCTGCCTGCCCGGGGAGGGCGGCGGAGCGGAATGGCAGCGCACCCTGCGGAGCCTGCCCGGAAACCTCCACGGCCGCGACCGCCTGACCCCGGCCCGGGCCCGGCTGTTCCTGCCGGACTCCACCCTGGTGGAGACCCACACCGTGCCCCTGCGCTGGCAGCGGGCCCTGCCCTGGCTGGCCTCCATGCCCGCGGACCCCGAGCGGGTCGGTGGCAGCTTCGCGTTCTGGGCCTCGGCCCTGCGCCTTCTCCAGTCCCTCGTCCTGCGCGGGGCCCTGCTGCCCCAGCTGGACACCCGGGGCAACCCCTGGCGCGCCACCTGGGGCATCAGCCTCACGAGCCCCGCGGACCGGCAGGCCCTGGACGCCCTGCTCAAGGCCATGCCCCCGTCGGCCCTGGCCTTCCCCGAGGGCGACAACTGGATCTTCACCAAGGGCCTGGCCCTGGGGACCCTGGACACGGAGGAGGTGGACGACGACCTCGCCCAGCCCCCGTCGGGCGCCTTCGTGCTGCGGGCCTTCCTGGAGGACGGGGCCGACTTCCTCGTGCGCTTCGTGGCGGGCTCCCTGCGCCAGGGCGACGATCCCCGCCTGGCCCTCATCCACCGCCTCCGGGGCCACAAGCGGGACCGCCTGCCCTGGGACGAGCGCCTGATGGTGGCCCTCAGCCACCCCATGAACGAATTCCCCACCATCGGCGTCACGGAACGGACCCTGGGGGAGCAGCTTGAACAGTGGAGCGAGGGCGCCCGGGTCCAGTGGATCCGGCCGAGCCTCACCCTGGAGGCCCCCCCCGTGCCCCCGGGCCGGGACGCCATCCAGGAGGCGGACCGCCTCTCCGAGGGGGGCTGGATCCTCCGGGTGGGCCTGGAGACCCAGGATGGCGACGCCATCCCCGTGGCCCGGCTCTGGGAGTCCAGCACGGAACCCGAGGTGCTGGAGGCCCGCAAGGTGCTCCTCCGGGGCCTGGCCCGGGCCGTGCCCTTCTTCCCCCCCCTCCAGGGGGCCATGTCCGGAAAGCAGCCGGACGATCTCCCCCTCATCCCCACCGAGGCCTGGCAGTTCCTCACCCGGGGCGCCACCCAGCTGAAGGAAGCCGGCTTCCTCGTGCACATCCCCGAGGCCCTGGCTGAATTCGGCGGGGCCCGGCGCCTGCGCGCCAAGGTCAAGCTGGGCGCCCGCAGGCTGGAGGCCGGCCCCGCCGCGGGTCCCGCGGCCCAGGAGGGCCTGGAGGGCTCCGTCTCCGCCGACTGGTCCCTCATGCTGGGCGACGACACCCTGGACCTGCAGGACTTCGCCCAGATGGCGAGCCTCAAGCACCCGCTCGTGGCCTGGAAGGGCAAGTGGGTGGCCCTGGACCCGGAGACCCTCAAGCAGATCACCCAGGTCATCCAGGCCAGCCGCGGCGCCGGCTTCGAGAGCATGAGCAAGGGCGAGGCCCTCGCCGCCGCCCTCACGGGCAGCGCCCACATCCCCGGGGTCTCCGAGGCCATCGAGGTGGAGGTGGCCGGCGACTTCGGCGCCGCCCTGGAGGACCTCAAGGTCCTCCCCGACAAGCCCATCACCCAGCCCGCGGCCTTCAAGGGCCAGCTACGCCCCTACCAGCTGCGCGGCCTCGCCTGGCTCGAGGGCCTGTCCCGGCTCGGCCTGGGCGGCATCCTCGCCGACGACATGGGCCTGGGCAAGACGATCGAGGTGCTGGCCCTGCTCCTGCACCGGCAGCAGCGGGATCCCCACGCCGGGGACCCCGTGCTCCTCATCTGCCCCACCTCGCTCCTGGGCAACTGGGAGCGCGAGATCGCCAAGTTCGCCCCGACCCTGCCCTTCTTCGTGCACCACGGCAACAACCGCGACCGGCTTCCCAAGCACTTCAAGCCCCACACGATCGTGCTCACCACGTACGGCGTGATCCGGCGCGAGGAGGACGTCTTCGCGGCCCGGACCTGGTCCATGGTCGTGGTCGACGAGGCCCAGGCCATCAAGAACGCCGGCTCCCACCAGGCCAAGGCCGTGCGCAAGCTGAGGGCCCCCTTCAAGCTGGCCCTCACCGGCACGCCCATCGAGAACCGCCTTCTCGAGCTCTGGTCCATCCTCGCCTTCGCGCTGCCGGGCTACCTGGGCAGCGAGGGCCGGTTCAAGGACCAGTTCGCCTCGCCCATCGAGAAGTACCGCGATCCCGACGCGGCCCTGGAGCTGCGCCAGCGGGTGGGCCCCTTCATCCTGCGGCGGCTGAAGACGGATCGCAGCATCATCCAGGACCTCCCCGAGAAGCAGGAGATGAAGGTCTACACCCAGCTCTCCCGGGAGCAGGCCCTCCTCTACCAGGCCCGGGTCGAGCAGATGGACCGGGACCTCCAGGCCGCCACCAGCATCGAGCGCCGGGGCCGGATCCTCGCCCTCCTCACCCACCTCAAGCAGATCTGCAACCACCCCTCCCAGTTCCTCAAGCAGACCGGCCCCTACAAGGGCCGCAGCGGCAAGCTCGAGCGCCTCACGGACATGCTCGAGGAGGTGCTGGAGAGCGGGGACCGGGCCCTCGTCTTCACCCAGTTCAAGGAGATGGGCGACCGGCTCCAGGTCCACCTGAAGGACGTGCTGGGCTTCGAGCCCCCCTTCCTGCACGGCGGTTCCACCCGCGAACAGCGGGACGAGATGGTCCGCAGCTTCCAGGAGGACGCCGACGCCCCGCCGGTCATGCTCCTGTCGCTGAAGGCCGGCGGCGTGGGCCTCAACCTCACGGCGGCCACCCACGTGTTCCACTTCGACCGCTGGTGGAATCCCGCCGTGGAGGACCAGGCCACGGACCGCACCTACCGCATCGGGCAGTCCAGGAACGTGCAGGTCCACAAGCTGATCACCATGGGGACCCTCGAAGAGAAGATCGACGCCATGCTCGAGTCCAAGCGGGACCTGGCCGACCGGGTCGTGGGCACCGGCGAGGGCTGGCTCACGGAGCTGGACGACGACGCCCTGCGGCGCCTCGTCGTGCTGGAGGCCGACGCGGACATCATGGGCGAGGAGGAGAACGGCGGGACCGAGCCCCCCGAGGAGGGTGACGACGGCGAGGTCACGGAGGCGTCCATCGACGACATGCTGCCCGCCAAGGTCCGTACCCCGGTCAGGCGCAAGCCCCGGGCCACCTCCAGGAAGGGGGTGCTGTCGTGAGCACCATGAGCGAACGCTTCGGCACCACCTGGTGGGGCCGCCTCTGGATCCGGGCCCTGGAGCAGCTGGGCGACGACTTCGAGAACCGCCTGCCCCGCGGCAAGAAGTACGCGGAGGAGGGGGCCGTGAGCCACTTCACCGTGAGCCCCGGCGAGATCCAGGCCAAGGTCCACGGCCGCAAGACCTACAACGTGACCCTGGGCCTGCCCGCCCTCAGCGGCACCCAGTGGGAGCGGGCCCTGGAGGGCATCCACGCCGAGGCCCGCTTCGTGGCCTCCCTCCTGGCCGGCGAGATGCCCCAGGGCCTGGACGAGACCTTCCGGGAGGCGGGCGCGAGCCTCTACCCCCGGGTGCCCAAGGAGCTGCAGACGCACTGCGACTGCCCGGACTGGGCGAACCCCTGCAAGCACGTGGCCGCCGTGTGCTACATCATGGCCGAGGCCCTGGACCGGGATCCCTGGCTCCTCTTCGACCTCCGGGGGCGCACGCGGGAGGAGGTCCTGGAGGCCCTCCAGGCCCGGGTGGAGCCCATGGCGCCCGCCCCCCGCAAGCGGGGCCGGCCGAAGAAGGAGGTCTCCGTCGCCGACCTCCTGGCGCGCCGGCACGAGATGGCCGAACCCTGGCTGCGCGTGGCCCCCGATGCCTACGACGCCCCGAAGGCCGCCATCCCCGAGATCCCCATCCCCCGCACCATCCCCTCCGACCCCTCCGTGTTCATCCAGCTGGGGCCCCTGCCCCACGCCCGCATCGAGGCCAGCCTCTGCCTCGCGGCCCTGATGCACCGCACGGCCCAGGTCGTCCAGATCCAGATCGAGGAGGGCGTTGGTAACATGGAGGAACCGGAGACCTCCCCCCAGGAGCCCGGGCCCGCCCCCTCCCCCTTCGAGACCCCGATGCCCCCGCCCGCAAGCTCCAAGCCATGGCGCCACAGCAAGAAGCGCCGCTGGGGCAAGGGCTGAGACCCCACAGAGGAGCCGCCATGAAGACCATCTCCACCCCCAGCGCCCCCGGTGCCATCGGCCCGTACTCCCAGGCCAAGGTGTGCGGCGGTTTCCTCTTCACCGCCGGGCAGATCCCCCTCGTCCCCGAGACCATGGAGATGGTCACGGGCTCCATCGAGGCCCAGACCGAGCGCGTGCTCCTGAACCTCGGGGCCGTCCTGGAGGCCGCGGGCACCGACTGGAACCGGGTCGTCAAGACGACGGTCTTCCTCACCGACATGGGCGAGTTCGCCGCCTTCAACGCGGTCTACGAGCGCATGCTGGGCGGCGCCAAGCCGGCCCGCAGCACCGTCCAGGTGGCGGCCCTGCCCCGGGGCGCCAAGGTGGAGATCGAGCTGGTCGCGGAAGCCGGCGCCGATGCGTGACAAGCGCGTCTTCGACAGCATCCTCGACGTCATCGGCAACACCCCCCTCGTCAGGCTCCACCGCATCACCGCGGGGATGCCGTTCGAGGTCTGGTCCAAGCTCGAGTTCCTGAACCCCATGGGGAGCAGCAAGGACCGCATCGCCCGGTTCCTCATCGAGCGCGCCGAGGCCGATGGCCGCATCCGGCCCGGCGACGTCATCCTGGAGAACTCCTCGGGGAACACCGCCATGGGCCTGGCCCTGATGGCCATCCAGAAGGGCTACCGCCTCAAGGCCGTCGTGCGCGACCGCACCAGCAAGGAGAAGCTGGACCAGCTTTCCGCCCTGGGCGTGGACGTGGTGAAGGTGGACACGAGCCTCCCCCCGGAACACCCCGACAGCTACAACAACATCACCCCCAGGCTGGCCCGGGAGACCCCCGACTGCTACTTCCCCGACCAGCACAACAACCGCGAGAACAACGAATCCCACTACCGGGGCACCGGCCCGGAGCTCTGGGACCAGATGGACGGGAAGATCGATGTCTTCGTGGCCGGCATGGGCACGGGCGGCACCATCGGCGGCGTGGGGAGGTTCCTCAAGGAGAAGAACCCCTCCGTGCGCATCGTGGCCGTGGACGTGGAGGGCTCCGTCTTCACCCCCTTCTTCCGCACCGGGAACCCCGGCAAGGCGGCCCCCTACCTCCTGGAGGGCCTGGGCGACGAGTTCCTGATCAACACGGCCGACTTCTCCGTCATCGACGAGATGGTCCAGGTCACGGACCGGGAGGCCTTCGTCGCCGCCCGGGAACTGGCCCGGACGGAGGGCCTGCTCGTGGGGGGCTCCAGCGGCGCCGTCATCCACGCCCTGCGGCGGATCGCCCCCTCCATCCCCGCTGACGCGCGGGTGGCCATCCTCTTCCCGGACAGCGCCTCCCGCTACCTGAGCACCATCTTCAACGACGACTGGATGCGCGAGAAGGGGATGCTGTAGCCGTCCTAGGCATCAGTTCCGCCAGAGGTAGCTGACCTTGAAGAAGAGGCTGCGCTGCATGGGTTCGTAGCGGGACCCCTGCGGCTTCCACTGGCCGTCGACCCATTCGGCCTTGTCGTAGACCTCGCCGTACCCCAGGAAGACGACGGTCCCGGGGATGTAGGTGAAGGAGGCCAGATAGTCGGTCAGCATGCGCCGCTTCCAGCTGTCGGTGCGCACGGTGGCGCGGAGGAAGAAGCGGCTCGTGAACTGGTAGGAGAGCTGGCTGTTCAGGGTCCGCACATCGAAGACGTTGCGCCCCGTCCCGGGCTCGTCCATGCGCACCCGGTTCAGGTCCAGGGACCAGCGCAGTTCCTGGCTGGGCTGGAGGATGAGGCTGGCCGTGGCGGAGCGGGTGGGTCCCTGGAAGGGGATCTCGGCGCCGTAGTAGATGTCCCGGCTCCAGCGCAGGGTGCCCGAGAGGTTGAGCCACTTCGCGACCCAGACTCCGCCGTTGGCCCGGTACGTGGTCTTGGTGAGCAGCGCCCCCTTCCAGCCCTCGCGCTGGCGCTGCACGTCCAGCCTGAGGGTGCCGCCCTTGACGAAGTTCAGGCGCAGGGAGGCCACGCCCAGGTAGTCCGTCAGGCCCGTCACGTCGTCCTTCAGGACGTAGCCGAAGACGAAGGGGTTCACCTTGGTGATCCAGTCGATCTTCGGGAAGAAGCAGGGGCCCACGTAGAAGGTGGCCTGGTCGATCCCGGAGCGGTTGTAGAACGCGGTGTCCATGCGGAAGCCGGCGTCGTAGTGCTCGGCGATGACCATGGCCTCAAGGGGGCGGGAACTGTACTGCCAGGAGAGGAGGGCCCCGGTTCCGGCGCGACGGGCGGAATCCCCGGACTCGGCCGTCCAGGTCTGGAGGAGATTGCCGCCCAGGGTCTGGCCCTGGCCCGGGCGCACCTGGAAATCCAGCCCTCCCACCCGGTTCCAGGCCCCGTCAAAGCTGCGGGAGCCCCAGAAGCCCCCCACGTAGTCGGCCTTGCCGAAGCCGAAGAGGCCCCGGGCGATGGTCCAGCCCGCGTTCCGGCCCAGGCCCGGGTTCTCGCCGTCGGGCCAGGCCCGGCCCGGGGCCCGGTCACCCGCGGCCAGCACCCCGAAGGAGAAGGCGCCCTCGTCCCCGGTGACCTTGGCCCCCCACCGGGGGTCGGCGATGAGCCGCGTGTGGACGGGGACCTGCATGTTGGCGTCGCCGTTGGCCCCGGCGAGGCTGAAGATGCCCATGCTCTCCATGAAGAAGGGGCGCTTCTCGGAATAGAAGATGGGGAAGCGCTGGTTCACCTCCACCTGGAAGGCGTCGCTCTCCACCTGGCTGAAGTCGGGGTTGTAGGTCAGGTCGGCGGTGATGGATGAGGTGAGGCCCGCCTTCACCCCGATGCCCAGCTCGGTCCTGGTATCCCGCTCCCAGCGCCCGGGGCCGGCGTGGACCTCGTTCCGGGAATGGGTGAGGCTGGGCAGGACCTCCAGGCGCAGGGGCGCCTCGAGGCGGGGGAACTGCAGGCCCAGGTGGCTCTGGTAGACCCACTCCCCGGCCCGCATGGGGGGCCAGGATCCGCTGACCCCGGTCCGGGCGATGCGGCGCCAGAAGAGGATGCCCATGCGCACGTCCTGCCCGCTGCGGAACCGGATGCTCTTGAAGGGGATGCGGATCTCGACGGTGTATCCGCCCGGGAACCGGGCCCCCTTCGATTCCCAGACCCAGTCGGGGCTGCTGTCCTCGCCGCTGGCGAGGGTGTCCAGGGCGTCGCCCTGGATGCCCAGGGGGTTCACGAAGAGGTGGAGGGCGCTGTGGCGGGTGCCGAAGGTGTCCAGGGACAGGCCGACCCAGTCGTCGGCCCACATGTCGTCCCTCCGGCTGAGGCTGGCCTTGATGGACTCCGGGTGGGTGTCGAAGCAGCGGAACCCCACGTAGAGGGCCTCGGCGTCGTAGGCCAGGTGGACCTCGGTGCGCTCGGGGAAGTCGATGCCGCGGGCCGGGTTGTAGCTGCCCCAGGCCCCGGTCTCGATCCGGGCCTTCGCCCAGGCCGGGTCGCCCAGGTCCCCCCGCAGCTCCGGGCCCTTCTCGAGGCGCACGGGCCTGTGGAGAGGGGGTGCCGGTTCAGCGGCTTGGAAGGGAAGGGCCCAGGCGAAGGCGACGGCCAGGGCGAGGCGGCTCCATCCCATTGTCAACTCCTTGCCAATGGGTGGGATACGGCGCCGTTCCCGGGCCGTTTACCCCTCGTCGTGCCGGGATTCCCGGTGCCGCCCCTTGGCGGGGGGCCGGGTGATCAGCTTCAGGGAATCGGGGGGCGAGGGGAGGTCGGGCAGGGAGAGGGGGGAGAGGAGGTTGTCCCCCACCACCTTCCAGGCCCGGGCCTGCTTGGGGAGGCGCTCGGGCTGCATGACCTCCCAGCCCTGGGCGTACGACACGAAGGAGGGCATCACCAGGGCGAAGCCCGTGAAGAGGAAGGCCGGGTAGCGCATCCACTCGGTGCCGGCCTCGTTCAGGGGCACGGCGAACAGGGGGTGGAGGCCGCCGTTGATCCAGAACCCCGTGGGGGGGTCGTGGCGGGGATAGACGAAGATGCGCCGGCGGTGCATGAGGGTGTGGGATCCCACCCGGTAGGCGTCCATGGGCTGGATGCCCGTGCCTTCCAGGCTGGGTCCCCAGCTGCGCTCGGGATGGCCCACCACCTGCACCACCTCGCGGCGGTGGCCCGCCAGCTTCCGGAACAGGAGGCGGAGCTCCTCCGCCTCCTCCTCCTCCAGGTGGCCCTGGCTGGGCTTGATATCGCCCAGGATGGCCACGCGCCGGGGCCGAAAATCGTCCAGCAGGCCCAGGAGCCGCTCCCAGATCTCGTGCTGCTGGCCATTCGGCAGGGCGTCCGGGCGCTTACGCCGTCCCGCCCCCAATCCCAGGAAGAGGTCGGCGATGACCAGGGTCTCCTGCTTGGGCAGGAGGATGGCCCGGCGGCTGTCGAGAAGGATGTCTTCGTTGAACTTGATCTGCATGAGGCTGTTTTTCCGCTCCCTTCCATTGGAACATGACCTGGGGCCCCCCGGGGGCCTGGAGGGAGGAACCATGGGGGCCGAAGGTTGGATGGGGGCCGGATCCTTGGCCGCGGGCCTTTGTGGGGGCGTGCTTTCCGGCCTCTTCGGCATCGGCGGGGGAATCGTGCTCGTGCCCATGCTCGGGCTCCTCCTGGGCCTCGGCCAGCACCAGGCCCAGGGCATCACCCTGGCCGCCATGCTCCTCCCCAACGGCCTCCCCGCGGTCCTCCACCTGCGCCGTCAGGGGGTGGCCATCCCCTGGCGCCTGGTCTTCTTCCTCACGGGCGCCTTCCTTCCCGGCGTGTGGGCCGGGGCCCGCCTGGCGGCGGCCATCCCCGAGGCCCCCCTGCGCATGGGCTTCGGCCTCCTCCTGGCCTTCATGGCCCTGCGCATGGCCTTCCAGAAGCCCCGTCCCCCCCGGGAGCCGGGCATCGGGCCCGACCCGGGCCGGCTCGCCCTGGCCGGCCTGGCCACGGGCGCCGCCGGGGGCCTGGCCTCGGGCCTCCTGGGCATCGGGGGCGGCCTTGTCATCATCCCCATGCTGGTGTGGTTGCTGGACATGACCCAGCACGAGGCCCAGGCCGCCTGCCTCGCCTTCATGCTCGCTCCCGTGGGCCTGCCCGGCGTCATCGTGTACGCCCGCCACCAGGGGGGCCTGCCCTGGCTGATCCTGGGCGGGGTCGCCCTGGGCTTCCTGGCGGGTGCCTACCTGGGCGCGCGCCTGGCCTCGCGCCTCCGGGGCCTCTGGCTGCGCCGGGCCTTCGCCGTGCTCCTGGCGGTGGTCGCCGTGCGCATGCTCACCTGAAGCCGCGCCCCCACTGGCCGAAGTGCTATCCTTGCCCTGGAGGATGATGTGCCGCTGGATGCCCCTGCCCCCCTTTATACGGGCGACCGCCTGAGGGACCTGATCCTCTGCTACGCGGGGCCCTGGGCCTTCCTTCCCTACCTGCGCTGCCGGGACGACGAGGAACTGCTCTGGCATTCCCGCCAGGGCGTGCTGCTGGCCTTTTCCGAGGTGGCCCTGGCCCTGGCCCTGCTGATCATGGGGCTCTTCCCCCTGCTGGGGAACGTGTTCGTGCGCTTCTTCCTGCCCCTCTGGCTCATGTGGTGCCTGGCCATGTCGGTGACGTCCATCCTCCAGGCCTGCAAGGGCAAGCGCCACAAGATCCCCGTCCTCTGCCAGTTCATGGACTACCTGTAGTGAAACCGCTGGTCGTCGGCATCGGGGAACTGCTCTGGGACATGTTCCCCGAGGGTCCCCGCCTGGGGGGCGCCCCCGCCAACTTCGCCTTCCACGTGGCCCGGCTTGGCTGCCGGGGGGCCGTCGTCAGCCGCGTGGGGAACGACGCCCTGGGCCGGGAGGCCCTGGCGGCCCTGGACCGCGCGGGGGTGGACCGGAGCCGCGTGCAGGTGGACCCGGAACTCCCCACCAGCACCGTGGACGTGACCGTGGACGGGGAGGGGCATCCCACGTACCGCATCCCCCGGCCCATCGCCTGGGACGCCCTGGCGTGCCCGGACCCCCTGCGGAGCTGGGCTCCGGAGGCCTCGGCCATCTGTTTCGGAAGCCTGGCCTGCCGGGGCCCGAAGAGCCGCGGGAGCGTCCTGGACTTCGTCTCCAGCGCCCGCAAGGGCTGCCTCCGGATCCTGGACGTGAACCTCCGGCGGGACTGCTGGGACGCGGAGGGGGTCCTGGCCCTCCTGGGCCGCTGCGACGTGCTCAAGCTCAACGAGGACGAGTTCCCGGCGGTGGCGGAACTCCTGGGCGTGGAGCCCGACCTCCAGGCCCTGCGGGAGCGCCTGGGCCTGCGCCTCGTGGCCCTCACCCTGGGAGGCCGCGGCAGCGTGCTGTGCACCGAGGATGAGCGCCTGGAGGCCCCGGGCTGGAAGGTGCCCGTCGCCGACACGGTGGGCGCGGGGGACGCCTTCACCGCGGCGCTGGCCGCGGGCCTCGTGCTGGGGCAGGACCTGAGGACGGTCCAGCGCCGCGCCACGCGCCTTTCCGCCTTCGTGTGCACCCGCGCGGGCGCGACCCCGGAGACCGGGGACTTCCTCCGGCGGGACCCGCATTTCCGATAGAGGGTGCCTCAGCGACGCGCGTTGAGGATGAGCATGGCGTCGCCGTAGCTGAAGAAGCGGTAGCGCTCCCTCACGGCCTCGGCGTAGGCGGCCTGGGCGAAGTCGAGGCCCATGAGGGCGGAGACGAGCACGAAGAGGGTGCTCTCGGGCAGGTGGAAGTTGGTGAGGAGGTGGTCCGCGGTGCGCAGGCGGTACCCGGGCCGGATGAAGAGCCGCGTGGAGCCGGAGCGGGCCAGGCGCTCGCCGTCCCAGGCGGCCTCCAGGGTCCGCAGGCTCGTGGTGCCAACGGCGAGGACGGCCCGGGCGCGGTCCCGGAAGGCGGCCTCCAGGAGGGGGGCGACGGATTCCGGCACCTCGAAGCGCTCCTCGTGCATGACGTGGTCGTCCAGGTCCTCGGCGGTCATGGGGCGGAAGGTCCCCAGGCCCACGTGGAGGCGCACCGGCTCCCAGGCGCAGCCCCGGGCCCGGAGCCGGCCGATGAGCTCCTCCGTGAAGTGGAGTCCCGCAGTGGGGGCGGCGACCGCCTCGCCCTCGGCGGCGTGGAACACGGTCTGGTAGCGGCCCTCGTCCTCGGCGTCGGCGGGGTGCTCGATGTAGGGGGGCAGGGGAAGGCGGCCGATGGCGTCCACGGCGTCCCAGTCCAGGTCCCCGTCCGGGCCCGTCACCCGCACCCGGCGCAGGCCCTCGTCCAGGGCCTCCTCGATCCGCACCTCGGCCAGCACCCGGCCCCCGTCGTCCACCACCAGGGCGTGCTTGCCGGGCCTCAGGCGGCTCCCGGGGCGCACCAGGGCCTCGAAGCACCCGCCCGGCAGGGCCCGCAGGAGGAGGGCCTCGCCGCTGCCGCCCCCGGCCCGCCTCAGGGGCAGGCGCGCGTGGCGCACCTTCACATCGTTGGGCACGCAGAGGGCCCCTTCCGGCACGAGGCCCGGCAGGTCCCGGATCCAGGCATGGCGCAGGGTCCCGGCGGCGGCGTCGGCCACCAGGAGCCGGGCGCCGTCCCGCCTTTCCGCGGGATGCTGGGCCACGAGCTCCGGGGGCAGGTCGAAGTGGAAGGCCGAACGCTTCATGCCGCCCTCAGGCGTGGAACTGCAGGCTGTGGAGGCGCTCGTACTCGCCGTGCATGGCCAGCAGCTCCTCGTGGGTGCCCCGCTCCACGATCTCGCCCCCCTTCAGCACGCAGATCCGCGTGGCGCGCTGGATGGTGGAGAGGCGGTGGGCGATCACCAGGGTGGTGCGGTCCTTCATGAGGGTCTCCAGGGCCTCCTGCACGGCGCGCTCGCTCTCCGTGTCCAGGGCGCTGGTGGCCTCGTCCAGCAGGAGGATGGGCGGGTCCTGGAGCAGGGCCCGGGCGATGGCCAGGCGCTGGCGCTGCCCGCCGGAGAGGGTGGACCCGGTCTCGGCCAGGGGCGTGTCGTAGCCCCGGGGCAGGGCCTGGATGAAGTCGTGGGCGTGGGCCTTGCGGGCGGCCTCGATGACGGAGTCGCGGGAGGCGGCCTTGCCGTAGGCGATGTTGTCGTGCACCGAGTCCATGAACAGGAGGGTCTCCTGGGTCACGATGCCGATGCGCTCCCGCAGGTGCCGGGGATCGAAGTCCCGCAGGTCCGTGCCGTCCAGGGTCACCCGGCCCTCGGTGGGATCGAAGAAGCGGGGCACCAGGTTCACCAGGGTCGTCTTCCCCCCGCCCGATCCGCCCACCAGGGCCACGGTCTCGCCCATGGCCACCTGCAGGTCGATGCCCTTGAGCACCTCGTTCCGCCCGTTGCGCCCGTCGTAGGCGAAGCGCACCCCCTCGAAGGCGAGGAGGGACGGGGCGGCGGGGACCGGCCGGGGCGAGGCCGGGGCCTCCATCTCGGGGCGGCGGTCCAGCATGGAGTAGATGCGGTCCAGGCTGGCGCTGGCCACCTGGATCTCCGCGTTGAGCTTGGTGAGGCGGCGGATGGGATCGTAGAAGCTGTAGAGGGCCAGGATGTAGCCGAAGAACTGGGGCCCGTTCATGGCCCCGGCCCGGATCTGGCTCGTGGCGTACATGAGGAGGCCGGCCAGGAGGAGGCCCCCCACCAGCTCCATGATGGGATGGGAGATGGCCGAGACCCGGGCGGACTTCATGCCCAGGCGGAACAGCTCGTTGTTCTGCTCGTGGAAGCGCGCCTCCTCGAAGGGCTCCCGGGCGAAGCCCAGCACCACCCGGATGTTGCTGAACACCTCCTTGAGGCGCTGCAGGAGCCGGCTGGAGGCCTCCATGTTCCGGTGATTGATGCGCCGGATCTTCTGGCTCAGCTTCCGGATGGGGAAGACCACCAGGGGCCCCGCGATGAACACCGTCAGGCTCAGCTTCCAGTTCAGGTACATCACGTAGCTGAGCATGGCCAGGGCCTGGGTGATCTCCCGGACGGCGTCCGCCAGCTGATTGGAGGAGATGCCCTGCACGGCCTGGACGTCGGTGATGCACCGCTGGAGCAGTTCGCCCACGGGGTGCCTCTGGAAGAAGGCCGGTTCCTGGCGAAGCAAGTGGCCGAAGAGGCGTTCCCGCAGGGAGATGGTGGCTCGGATGCCCGAGCGGATCATCACCAGGGTGCCCGCATAGGTGAAGATCCCCTTCAGGAGGAAGACGAGCACCAGGACCCCGGGGAGGATCCACACCTTTTCCTGGAGGGTGGCCTGGCTGGGAAGGTGGGCCGCGGCCCAGGCCTTGATCTGCACCAGGAGGCCGATCTTGTCCGCGTGGCCCCCGGCCATGCGGTCCACCGCGGAGCCCGAACCCATGCCCAGCAGGGTGCCGAAGATGATCTGGATGATGCCGATCATGGCCCCGTGGCAGGCCCCGGCCAGGGCCAGGAGCACCGATCCGGAGGCGATCAGGGGAAGGAAGCGCTTGAGATGTTCGCGGAAGTACCGCTGGAACGACGACATCCCAACAGATTAACAGACGCGGCGGCCGGCCCTTCCCGCCCTACTCGACGGTGACCTCGACGCTGCTCTTCTTGTCGTCCACGGACAGGAGCACGCTGCCCTTGGGCAGGTTCGCGGCCTGGTCCGTGAGGCCCTCCAGGTCCACCCCCTTGGCCCGGGCTTCCCGGATCTGGGCGTCGGACAGGTAGTTGACCACGGCGCGAGCCAGGGACAAGGCCAGGCGGATGGTGATGGTGTCGGTCTTGCCCGCCTCCCGGATGCGGATGACGAGGAAGCGGCCCTTGGGGCTGGCCACGGCCGCGGGCTTCACCCCCAGGTTGAGGAGGGCGAGGCTGCAGGCGTCGGCGGAACCGGGCAGTTCCAGGCCCTGGCGCAGGACGGGCACGCTGCGGGCGTCCCCCACCTTGGCCAGCTGCAGCGCCGCGGCGACCCGGATCTCGGCCACGGGATCGCCCAGGGCGGCCGCGAGGCCGGGGGTGGCCTGGGGCGCCTGCCCCTGGCGGATGCCCCAGCAGCGGATGCGGTTGAGCTTGGCCTCCTTGCCCAGCTGCCGCTGGTCCGGATGCCGGTCCAGGAATTCGGAATAGGCGGCGGCGGCCTCATCCCAGCGCTGGTCCGATTCCAGGGTGGCGGCGAGCCAGAACCGGGCCTCGGGCACCCGGGTGGACCCCCCGTACTCGGCCAGGAACCGGCGGTAGCACACCGCCGCTTCGAACCACCGGCCCGAGTAGCGCAGGTTCTTGGCCTCCCGCAGGAGTCCTTCCCCCGCATCCTCCTTCACGGCGGCGAGGGGCATGGGCTCGGGCAGGGGTCCCGGGTTCGCGGCCAGGGCCAGGACGAGGAGGGTGGGCGTCAAGAGGCGCCCCCCTTCAGGGCCCGGCTGAGGCGCTTGGCCTCGTCGCTGAGGTTATGGGTGCTGGCCCACTGGCGCAGCTCCTCGGCCCGCTGGGGATCCATGCAGGGATCCTCGAGGCTCAGTTCCTGAAGCCAGGCGTGCAGGTCCGCCCGCACCAGCTCCGCCTCGGGGGCGGGGGCTTCCTGGCCGGCCAGGCCGTGGCTGCGCTGGAGGAGGGCCAGGGCGATTTCCCGTTCCTCGGCCCGGTCCTCGGTGTTCTTCCGCTCACAGGCCTGGCGGTTGGTGTCGAAGCGCTGGATGAGGGTCGAGCTCTGCTGGAAGAAGGCCGCCCAGAGGCGGTCCTGGCCCCGCTTGCGGGCCACTTCCTGGATGCGGGCCTGGTCCTGGGCGATGGCGGCCATGGCCCGGGAATGGACGATGTGGTACCCCAGGGGCAGGGCCACCAGCACGGCGGCGGCGGCGGAGAGGAGCCAGGGGAAACGGTGGATGGCGGCGGGCCGGGGGGCCCCGGTGGTATCCAGGACCTCGGCGGCCACCCCTTCCGCCTGGAGTGCCAGGTGGAGCTCCAGCAGGGCGGCCAGCTCCGCCTGGGCGGCGGGATCGTCGGGCCAGAGCTCGGGCCGTTCGAGGATCTCGAAGGCTCGCTCGGGGCTCAGGCCGGGGATTTCAGGTTCGGGGTTCATGGTTCACGTCCAGGTGCTTGCGGAGTTTGGCGAGGCTTTGAAACAGGGTGGCCTTCACGGTGCCCTCGGCGCAGCCCAGGTCCTCGGCGATCCGTTTGACGGGATGCTCGTGCACGTAATAGGCCAGGACCATGGTCCGCTGCCGGGGGGTCAGTCCCTCCAGGGCCTGTCGCAGGTCCTGGATCCTCCGGCGCTGGTCCACCTGCTCCCAGGGGGCGGGAAGGTGGGGATCGGGGGCGTCAAAGGTCTCGGGAGGGGGCAGCTCCCGACCTCGTTTACGCAGATGGTCCGTCGCCGCATTAGCCGCCAGGGTGAAAATCCAGGCGGCCACCGGCCGGCCCTCCTCGAAGCGCTGGCAGTGCTGCAGGCACTTGAGGAACACATCCTGGGTCAGTTCCTGGACGACCCCCGTCTCCCCGCCCAGGCGCCGATGCAGGAAGGCGAAGACCGGCTTTTCAAAGCGAGCCATCAAGTGGGCGAGCGCCTCCTCCTGGCCCGCCCGGAGCCGCATCATCCAGTATTCCGGCGTGCGCTCTTCCAGGAGGGTGGGGGTCATGATCAGATCTTCCGGCCGAGAGAGAGGGCCGGCTGGGCCACCTTGGCCAGGGCCTGGTTGATCTGGTCCCCGGACAGCTGGCAGCGGAGACCGATGCGGTTGCGCTCCTGGAGCAGTTCGGGGGGCTGCGCCCCCGGCGCCCCCTGCATGGCGGAAGCGGCGGCCATGAAGCGCTGCACCCAGGGGGCCACCTGGAGGATGGCCTCGGGGCTGCCCGTGAGGGCCAGGTCGAAGCGGTGGAGGCCGTGATCCCCGGGGGCCACGCTCCAGGCCAGGGACTCCACCCCCTTGGGCAGGCTCTGGGCCATTTCGGGGGGCACCCTGCCGGCGAGGCCCTCCAGGAGGGCGCCGGCCTGGACGAAGCCCTGGATGGGGGCGTCCGGGGAGGTCCACTCGGAGGCCTTCAGCACCGGGTGGCGGGGGGACAGGAAGCCCTGGTCCAGGCGGGTGAGGGTCTTGAGGTCGCCCAGCCAGACCCGGCCCTCGGTGTCGGCCACGGCCCGGATGTGGACCTGGTTCACGTCCAGGATCACATGGATGGGCAGCTCTTGCCGGTTGATAGGCAGGCTGCCTTCCGTGGGGAAGGCGTCGGTGACGGCCAGGTTAACGGCCGCCTGGTCCTTGAAGCCCCCCAGCTGGATGATGAATTCGGGCACTTCCTTGCCATCGGCCCCGGGCTTGGGGAAGGAGAGGACGTAGAGGCTGACGCGGCCGGAATCCTTGTGGGGGGTGATGCGGGCCTTCTTCAGGAAGAGATCCAGGGTCTGCTCGGCGAAGGGCACGTTGCGCAGGAGGCCCTGGAAGCCGGGCTGCCCGATGACCCATCCGGCCCGGCCGGACACGGCCATGACCGTGCCCGCGGGGGCCGAGGTCACCCAGTCGGGGGCGGGGGATCGGCGTTTCCCGCAGGCGAGGAGGGCCAGGGCCGCCAGGGCCAGGGCCGCGGCTCCGCCCAGCAGGCGTGGCAGGGGGCGGCGGGAAGGGGCCATGGGTTCTCCGTGAGGGGGCTACGGATGGGAAGGGCTTGGGGTTAGCGTCAGCCCAAGGCGCGGAGGGCCACGGGCAGGTGGGGGCTGCGCAGGAGCTGCTGCTGTTCGCTGGCGGAAAGGAAGGCCCAGATGCGCCGGGCGGCCTCCCGGGGGGTCTTGGGATTGAGGAGAAGCTCGCTCATGACCGGGGGGTGGGCCATGAGGGCGGGGTGGCCGGCGATGCGCTCCAGGATGGACCGGGGCGTCTGCTTGTTCCGGGCCAGGCGCAGGAGGATGGCGGGGTCCACCTGCCGGTCGGACACCAGGAGGCGCAGGACCTCCTCGTCGGCGAACACCTCCCCCGGCAGGTGGCGGATGAGCTCCCCCCCGGAGTGGCGAAGGGCCAGGATCCGCTGGGGGGCCTCCATGGCCTGGAAGGCCATCCGCAGGCGGTCCTGGGCCACCTTGCGCACGGAGAGGTGGGGCACCCGCTGATCCCGCAGCAGGTCCAGGAGGAGGCGCAGGGGGCCGTCCAGCCCCGCCAGGAGAGCCAGGGCCGTGGTCTCGGACAGGGCGGGGTTGTGGAGGAGGGCCTCCCGCACGGCGGGGTAGGCGCTCCAGGCGCGGTTCCCGGCCAGCCGCTCCGCCCGGGTGGCGTCCAGGGAGGGGATCACGGGCAGCAGATCCTTGGGGGTGAGGCCCGGGTTCTCCAGGGCCACGAGGAAGACCTGGGGATCCGGGTCCCGCAGGGCCGCCTGGATTTGTTCGGGCTGGGTGGCCTGGTTGGCCAGGAAGACCCGCTCCTCCAGGGAGACCCAGTGCCCCTCGGACTGGGAGGGGGAGAGACCGGAGGCCTGGGTGGCCCGCCGGCGCTGGAGACGGTCGAAGAAGACCTTGATGACCCGGAGCATGGCGGGGGCCTTCCGCTTGGCCCACCAGGTGAGGTACTGGTACTCCGAATCCTCGGCCTGGGTGAAGAGGCTCACGATGCGGTGGAGCCGGCGCCGGTCCTGCCCCTCCTGCTCCAGGGCCCGCACCAGGTCCCGGGTGGCGCCCATGCGCCGCGCCAGGGAGGCGGGGCACGCGGGGGAGGACCACAGGGCCTCCCGCACCGTCTCCTTGAAGTACCAGCGGGCCTCCTGGTAGACCTCCTCGAAGAGCCCGGAATGGCGGCACTCGGCGAGGGCGGCGTGGAGGGTGTCCTCGGAAAGGGCCGGGTTGCGCAGGGCGGCGAGCCGCACCTGGGGTTCCTCGTCGCCCAGGAGCCGGTGGAGGTCCTCCTGCATCAGGGTCCCCTCGGCCAGGGCCTGGCGGTCCGCGCTGGAGAGGCGGTAGGGCGCGCGCACCGGGCCCCTGGCCTGGGGCGGGCGCGTGAGGGCCTCCCAGTCGGGCTCGGCGGAGGGCAGCGGGGGCAGCTCCAGGGTCGTGCCCGTGGCGTGCACGCTGCGCGCGAGCTGCTTCGCCATCTGCTTCACCACCGGCCTCAGTTCGGCGGGGAGCTCCTGGTAGAGGGCCTTCACGGCCTCGGCCCGCTCCTCCTTCTCCCCCTCGGCGGCGCGGTCCATCTCGCGCATGAGGTCGAAGAGGGACACGACCATCTCCAGGTCCCGGCGGATGGCCTCGGGGGTGCACTCGTTGGAGGCGAGGGCGTGGAGGACGCCCGCGTGGGAGAGCCAGTGGGGGGTCCGCGCGATGAGGGTGAGAAGGCGCGGCGAGGAGAGGTCCCGGGCCAGGGCCTCCACCAGTTCCAGCTGGCGCTCCGTGGGCGGCTGGGGGCGGATGAGGGCGAGGTTGCGGAAGTGGGGCCGGTCGGCCTCGGGCAGGCTCAGATGGAACGGTGCACCCGGCTCGGCCATGGCCGCCTCAGCAACCGGGGACGATGTTGGACACGCGGAAGGCCGGATCGTCGCGGAGGAGGAGGCCGTCCAGGACGACGCCCTGGAGCCCGGCGATCTCCTTGGCCTCGGTGAGGTGCTTCGGGCTGCGGATGCTGCCGCCCATGAACACGGGCACCCTGGCCTGGAGCGAGAGGAGGCGCGCGGTCTCGAAATCGGGTTCGGCCCCGGCCCCGGGGGTGAGGTCCATGTAGAGGACGCGCTTGAAGCCGAAGCGCCCGATGAGGCCGCCCGCGTCCTCCGGGCTCTGGCCCCAGGTGCCGCCCCAGCCCGAGGCGAGGATCTCGCCGCCCCGCACGTCCACGGCGGCCGTCAGGTGTTCCCGGAAGCGCGCCAGGAGCTGCTCCACCATCGCCGGGGAGCGGTGCAGGATGGTGCCCACCGCCAGCCAGGTGGCGCCGTGGTCGAGGAAGAACTGGGCCTGGTCCGAACTGCGGATGCCGCCGCCCACCTGGATCAGCACCTTGGGACGGCCCGCGTGGAACCGGCTCACGGCCCGGGCGACGAGTTCCCGGTTGTTGCCGTGGCCCCTGGCCGCGTCCACGTCCACGAGGCCGAGCCGGTGGCAGCCCTGGTCCAGGAGCCAGGCCACCATGGCCATGACGTCGCCGGTCTCGCCGCCCTGGCCCGAGAGGGGCACGACGACGCCGTTCTGGATGTTCAGGGTTGGCAGGATCTTCAAGGGAACGCCCATCCTCTTCGACTCTGCCGATGGTAACCGAGGACGGGCCATTCAGGTAGGCGCGGTATCCCCGGGCAGGGCTCCCAGGAGGGCCCGCGCCGCTTCCGCCTGGGCCCGCTTGAGGTTCCCGGCGGAGGCGACCGCCTCCCTTCCGCCCACGGACACCTTCACGGTGAAGGTGGGGGCATGGTCGGGCCCCTCCCGTGCCACGAGCTCGTACGCGGGGGTTCCCAGGGAGAGGGCGGCGGCCCGCTCCTGGAGGGTCGTCTTGCTGTCCCGCACCTCCCACACACCCAGGTAGGCCTCCCGGATCTGGGGGAGGAAGCGGGCCTCCACGATGGCCAGCACCCCGTCCAGGGCGGGCCGGCCCGCGGCCTCCAGGTCCAGGTGGATGGCGGCGAGGAGGGCCTCCATGGCGTCGGCCAGCTCGTTGCGGGTCCCCCCCCGGCGCCCGGAGCGGGGCCCCTTGCGCAATTCGATCCCCAGATCCAGGGCCCAGGCATGGAGCGCGTCCGTGCAGACCATCAGGCCCCTCAGCTTGGAGAGGGCCCCTTCGGGCCAGGACGGGTGCTCCCGGTACACCAGGCGCGATACGCAGAGGTGCAGCACCGAATCCCCCAGGAACTCCAGACGCTGGTTGTCCACCCCAAGGCCGGCCGAGGGCGGCGCCAGGGCCGCCTCCAGCAGGGACACGTCCCGGAACGCATGCCCCAGGCGTTCCTCCAGGGGGGTGGGTTTGCGCGCGCTCAACGCCGGTCTGCCAAGGGGTATGCCCTGCCTTTCCCGGGGCGGACGGCGCCCCGCTCCCTCCATCCTAACGGACGCCATGAAATATGCCTCACGTCATGGGCGGCCATGAATATAATGGCCCCAAGCTTCCGCCTCCCCATTTTCCTGCCAGCCGGAGGGTTCATACCCGTGGCCATCCCGTTCAAGAACCTGCCCGTCATCCTGGGCACCCTCCGCCAGGATGCCCTGGAAGGAGAGTTGGTGCTGGCCCAGAACGACGGCGAGCGGCGCCTCTACCTCTCCGGAGGCGAGGTCGTGCACCTCAAGAGCGACTCGGCGGGGGAGCAGTTCGGCAACTACCTCCTCCGGCAGGGGATCCTGGACTTCAAGGCCCTGAACGAGCTCCTGGCCAACGAGGAGCGGTACCGCCTGGGGGAGAAGGTCATCCAGTGGGGCATGATGAGCCTGGAGGAGCGGGATGCCCACCTCCAGGTCCTCCAGCAGCAGATCATGGTCCACGCCCTGGAGCACCCGGTGCTGGAGTGGACCTGGAACGCGGGCCCCGTGGACCAGAAGCTGGAACAGGACCTCCACTTCCGCACCCACCACCGGCGCATCACCTGGCACGCCTTCCAGGAGTGCCACCAGCTGCTGGACCTGCTGGATATCCTGCATGACCAGACGGGATGGCGCTGGGAGGGCCGGCCCGATCTGGTGGAGAGCCTGGCGGACCTGCCCCTGAACCCGGGCACGGCCTACGCCCTCTCCTTCCTGGGCGCCGATGGCATCGCCTTCGAAACCTTCCTGGAACTGAGCGCCCTGGACGAGGAGGAGGCGGCGAGGCTCCTCATGACCCTCTGGTCCCTGGGGGCCCTCACCCTGACGGGCATTGGCGTTCCCTCCCTCAAGGCCCCCGGGGCCCCGCCCAGACCCCCCAAGGCCCCGGAGCCCTC
>DATGXY010000080.1:0-3130 GCA_035298525.1 Holophaga sp. | reverse complement strand
CCCGGGGGGCCGGGCTCGAAGCGGGTGAGGTTGTCGGCGTTGAGGGCGGTGATGAAGCCGTCGGCGTTGGCCCAGGCCCGCATGCGCTTGGCCAGGATGTGGCGGTCGCAGGGGGCGTCCGGGTGCAGGTTGGCCCCCAGGAGGCAGTCGTACTTGGAGGCGATGGACCCCAGGTCCGCCCGCATGCGCACCATGCCGCCCCGCCCGTTGGTGAGCAGGCAGGAGGCCCCTTCGGCCAGGGGCTCGAAGCCCGGTTCCGCGGGCAGGAGGCGGATGCGGCCGGGGGCGGGGGTGCGGGCCTCCTTGAAGCGCTCGAGGCGGATCTCCACGTCCTCGGCCCGCTCCCGGACGGCGCCGTCGGGGGGCACGGCCGCGGCGTGGCCGCCGTCCACCGGGATGGACCGCACGTGGACCAGGGGCCGGCCGGGGGCCTTCAGGGTGATGGAGAAGGGGGCGGCGTCCCGCACGAGGAGCCAGTGCCCGGGGGGCAGGAGCACGATGCGCCCCAGGTCCGCCAGGCCCCAGTCCACCACCATCGGGTAGCCGTCCCGGGCCGCGTGGAGGGCGCCCAGCAGGTCCCGGCGGGCCAGGGCGGGATCGATCCAGGGCAGGCGGGCCAGGAAGGCCCGGGGATCCTCGGCCGCGAGGGCGGCCAGGTCCTGCCAGGGGGCGGGGCCCAGGCCCTCGGCGGGAAGCACCGTGGCCAGGGCCTTGAGGGCCCAGGCGGCCTGGGCCCGGCGGTCCCGGTAGGCGGGGCCGGCGAGGCCCCTGGGGACGCGGGCGTCGCTGAGGCAGTGGGCCGCGTAGGGCCCCAGGAGGAAGGTGACGGAGCCCCCGGGGTTGGCCCGGGTGCGGGGCTGGGCCTGGCCGAGCAGGTCCATGGCGGGCCGCCCCAGGGCCTCCCAGGCCACCGCGTCCAGGCCCCATTCCTGGAGCTCGGAGGTGAGGTTCACGAGGACGAGGCAGCGGTCCAGGCCGTCCCAGGAGGCGCGCTCCAGGGCCAGCACGGGGGAGTCGTCCACGCTCAGGCGCCGCACCTCGGCCCCGTCGAAGAAGCAGGGGTGGTCGGCCACGAGCTTGTTGAGGCGCCCCAGTTCCTCCACCAGGCTGGAACCGGCGCCCCAGGCCATGCCCCTGGCCTGGTGCACCTCGATCTTCTCGGTGGCCAGCCACTCCACCCCGGCGGTGAACCCGAAGGCGCCGCTGACGCTGGTGAGGGCGCAGAGCCGGTTGCGCAGGAGGGACCACCCGGGTCCCCTGCGGGCGAGGCGGTCGTTGTCGTGGGTCTCGGAGTAGTGCACGAGGGGTCCCAGGCGCCCGGCCTGGCGCAGCGCGTGGTCCAGGTAGCCGGAGACCTCCCGGGGGGCGTAGTTCTGGAAGAGCTCGGAGTAGGCCCACTGCATGCCCCCCTCGGTCAGGAGGGTCTCGGTGGCCTCCCAGGCCCCGCCCAGGCCCTCCAGCAGGAAGCAGCAGTCCGGGAACTCCTCCCGCACCCGCGCGACGATGTACTGCCAGGCTGGAAGGGGGACCATGTACCCGGCGTCGCAGCGGAAGCCGTCCACCCCGCGCCGGCACCAGGTGAGGAGCGACTCGGCCACCACCTCCCAGAGCTGTGGGTTGGCGCGGTTGTCCAGCTCCACCAGGTCGCCCCAGGTGGTGCCCCATGCGCCGGGGCTGTGGAAGGTGCCGTCGGGGTTGCGGTGGAACCACTCGGGACGGCCCTCCATGAGGCGGGAGCCCCAGCCGGTGTGGTTCACGACGATGTCCAGGAAGATCCGGGCCGAGCGCAGGTGCACGGCGTGGGCCAGCTCCATGAACTGGTCGACGCCCGTGGTGCGCTCGTCGAACTCCACCAGGGCCGGGTCGACGCCGGTGAGATCCAGCTGGGCGTAGGGGCTCCCGAAGCGCCCGAAGCGCGCGTACGTGGTGGGGGTGGGGCCGATGGGCAGCAGGTGCAGGATGCGGCAGCCCAGGGTCTCGACGATGTGGGGCACCGCCGCGGCCAGCTCCCTCAGCTTTCCGGAGGGCGGGATGACGGTGAAGCCCCGCTGGTCCAGGGCGGCCAGCTGCGCCTCCAGGGCGGGCTCCCGGGTGGAAGGCAGGCTCCTGCCGGGTCCGAACATGCGGGGGAAGGCGCAGTAGAGGGTGTTGCCGGTGCGCAGGTGGTCGGGGTGGACGGAGATGCCCACGTCCTCGCCCCCGGGCCACACCTGGAGGCCCTCGGCGTCCAGGCAGTAGGCCTTGGCCTTGAAGTAGCCCACCTCCGTGAGGGGGAGGTCCAGCTCCCAGCGCCCGTCCCCGGCCGCGGCCATGGGGATGTCCCGCCACGCCGCGCCCGCGAAGGTCCGGGAGGCGCTTTCGGCGGCCCCCGAGAGGGCGATCACCTCATGGCGGGCCATGGCGCCCCGGGTCAGGTTCGTGCGCAGGAAGGCCCGCGCGCCCCCCTCCAGGGTGAAGCGGATCCGGTCCCCCACATAGCGGACGATGCGGGTTCCCGGACGGGGGTTCATGGCGGGCTGGCTCAATGTCACCTCGGAGGCACGCCTTCATTCTCCGTCAAAGGGTGCCTGAAGGTGAAGGTCGCTCCCCGCCCGGGCAGGGAATGGACCGATACGTCCCCGCCCATCAGGACGGCCAGGTGCTTGACGATGGAAAGGCCCAGGCCCGTGCCCGGCACCGCCCGGACGGCGGGGGAGCGGAAGAAGCGCTCGAAGATGCGGGGCAGGTCCTCCTCCCGGATCCCGGGGCCCGGGTCCGTCACGGTCCACGCCAGCCCTTCCGGGGTGAGGGCCGCGCCGAGGCGGATGACGGAGCCTTCGGGGCTGAACTTCACGGCGTTGGAGAGGAGGTTCTCCAGGGCCTGGGCCAGGCGCATGGGGTCCGCGCGGAACGCCAGGGCACGGGTGGCGGGCTCGGCCATGACCTCGATGCGGCCGCCCCTGGCCTCGGCCATGGGGGCGGCGGTCTCGGCCAGATCGTCCAGGAACTCGCCCACGCGGAGGTCCACGGGGTCCAGGCGCAGGGCCCCGGTCTCGATGCGGCTCAGCTCGGAGATGTCGTCCAGGAGCATGGCCATGCGGTCCAGGTTGCGCAGCACGGTGCGCACGTAGGCGTCGCCCCCGGGACCCAC
>DATGXY010000079.1:0-12964 GCA_035298525.1 Holophaga sp. | reverse complement strand
CCGCCAGGGCAGGGGGTCGCCCGGGGCCAGGCGGAACCGGCCCCAGGCCGCGGGCCGGCGCCGGCGCCGGGCCAGGACCGGCCCGAGCCAGGCGGCGAGGTCCCGGAGGAGATCCGCCTCCCGGGGCCAGTCCAGGGCCTGGAAGGCGGCGCTGAGGGCGAAGCGCAGGTCCGCCTCCTCCCAGGGGGCCGCCAGGGCGATGCCTTCCCCGGAGAGGTCCCACCGGGTCCCCCGCCAGGCCTGGACCTGCCGGTCCCGGAAGGCCTCCAGCTCCTCCACCTGGAGGTGGGTCTCCCACAGGTGGGCGTCCAGGGCCGGGGCCTCGGCCCGCATGGGGCCCAGGAGGGACCGCCAGCGGTTCCGGGGGGTGAAGGGCTCCTGGTTGCTGGCGTCCTCGGCCCAGGGGATCCCCCGCTTGCGCAGGTAGGCGCGCAGGTCCTCCCGCCGCGCCTCCACCAGGGGGCTCCACCGGAGCCCCTGCCGGGCCGGGAGGGGCGTCAGGCACCCGGTCCCGCCGCACCTGGCCAGGCGCACCAGGACGGTCTCGGTGTGGTCGTCCAGGGTGTGGCCCGTGGCCACGGCCAGGGCGCCCAGGCTCTCGGCCTCGGCGTTGAGCCAGGCCCAGCGGAGCTCCCGGGCGGTGGTCTCCAGCCCCTGGCCCGTGGCCTCGGCCCGGGCCCGCACGTCGAAGCCCGCCTCCACCAGGTCCAGGTCCGCGTTGCGGCACACGGCCCGCACCAGGTCCGCCTCGGCCTGGGCCTCCGGCCTCAGGCCGTGGTGGGCGTGGGCCACCACCAGCTCCAGGCCCAGGCTGCGCCGCGCGGCCCAGAGGAAGGCGAGGAGGGCCATGGAGTCGCCCCCGCCCGAGCAGGCCACGAGGACCCGGCCGTCCCGGACGCCGTCGTTCCGGGTGAGGACCTGGCCCAGCCAGCGGGTTTCGGCGCGGTTCAAGCGAGGCGGCCCAGGAGGGCCGTCAGGGCCTGGGGCACGGGACGCTCCGTCCAGAGGGCCTCGGCGAAGGGCACCCGGATGAGGGAGCCCCAGTGCATGGCCCGCCCCTCCACCCCGCGCCGGAAGGCGGGATCGGAGATGCGGGTGGGTGGGGCGGCCGGATCGGGGCGGAACTGGCTGCCGAAGGCGTCGAAGGCCGCCATGCGCCGGTCCCACACGGCGGAGACGTCCACCACCAGATCGGGCCGGCCGGGGTTCTCGCCCCCCACCCAGGCCACGGCCTGGGGCCGCCAGGGCTCCCCGGGGCAGGGGTGGCTGCGCAGGCCGGCGTAGTAGGCCGCCTCCCGCACGAGGCGGTGGGCCCGGCGATGATCGGGGTGCCGGTCCTCGGGATCGGGGAGGACGAGGACCCGGGGCCGCAGGTCCCGCAGGGCCTTCATGACCGTGGTGCGGTTGGCGTCCCCTTCGTCGAAGCGCGCGTCGGGCAGGTCCAGGATGACCCGCCGGACCCCCAGGATCCGGGCGGCCTCCATGGCCTCGGCGTGGCGGGTGGCGGCGTCGCCCCGGGTGCCCATCTCCCCCCGGGTCAGGTCCAGGATGCCCGCGGCCAGGCCCCGGTCGGAGGCCAGGGCCAGGAGGCCCCCCACGTGCACCTCGGCGTCGTCGGGGTGGGCGCCGACCACGAGAAGTTCCAGGCCGCTCATGCTTCCTCCAGCAGGACGAGGGGGCCGCCCCCCTCCAGGGCCGCCAGCATACCCTCCAGCAGATCCTCCCGCCGCAGCCAGGGCAGGCCCGGCAGCACGCGCTCCTGGGGCATGCCCAGGGGGAAGAGGCGCTGGCGGAGGCGCTCCGGGTCCTGGCCCAGGGCGCGGGCGGCGGCCTCCCGGTCCAGGCGCCTATCCAGGCGCAGGAGCCGTTTCCGGGTCCGGGCCGCCTCCCGGAGGAAGCGGCCGGCCACCCGGGGATCCCAGGCGGGGTCCACTTCGGCGACCAGGGATTCGGAGGGCCGGCGTCCCTCCTCCCGGGCGAAGGCCTCCCAGCGACCCTCCCGGAGGGCGGGCAGCTGGCCCGGGCCCAGGAGGGTCCCGGCGGGGATCACGTACACGGTGGGGCGGGGGATGATGCGGGGCGGCGCCAACCCGGCCCGCTCCCAGCAGGGTTCGGTGAGGCGCCAGTAGGCCCGTTCACCGGGACCCAGCACCACGGCCTCCAGGCCGGGCAGGAGCAGGCTCTGCATGAGGGGGCGCAGGGCCGCCCCGGGGCTCAGCCAGTGGCCCGGGGGGCAGGGTTCCCCCGCTTCCAGGCGCCGCCGGCGGCCCCGGGCGGGATCCAGGGCAAACCAGGCGGCCTGTTGCCGGGGATCCAGGGGGAGGGGCTGGCCTTCCGCCTGGAGGCGGTCCGCCTGGGCCACCAGGAGCCGCTCCAGGCCCAGGCCGCGAAGGCGGGCCAGTTCGTCCTGGATGCGGGGCCGTTCCGGGGAGCGGGTGGGGGAGAAGGGGCGGATGCCCCGGCGCCAGAGGGGCGCGCCCAGGGCCAGGGCGTGGCCGGCCAGGGTGGGGTCCGCGGCCGGGGGCACCTCGCCCCAGAGGGCCTCGGCCTCCCGCTGGTGGTCCGGGGTCCAGGGGAGCCAGCCCGTGGCCGTGCCCAGGGGGGCCTGGAAGCGGAAGCGGTGGCGCAGGAGGCGGTCCCCGTCGAAGCCCACGGTGGAGGCCACCTCCAGGTGATCGTGGTCCTCGTCGGCCATCCAGTACACGGCCTCGCCGCCGATCCTCCGGGCTTCCGCCAGGGCCGCCAGCGCCTTGATCACGGAGAGGGCGGGGGTCCAGCCCACACCGATCTGCTGGCCGGTGGCCACAAGGGGACAGGGTGGCAAGGTCATGGCATAAGCCTACCTATAATCAGGCCATGGAAACACCATCCCTGTCACCTTGGATCCCACCTTCGGAACCCGATCCCTTCCGCCTGGCCCTGGAGGCCGCCGACGAGGCCGGCCTGGCCACCGTCGACGCGTGGCCCGCCTTCGAGAAGGCCGGCGTGGTCTTCGGGGGCCTGCACCCCTTCCTCTGCTGGCGGGGGGGGGACCACCTGGTCCTCGTGCAGGCCCGGGAACTGGGGGCCCTGGTGCCCGGCGCCCAGGTCCGGCCCCTGCCGGAGGGGTGGCTGGAGGCCCTGGATCTGCCCGCCTTGGCCCGGCCCCTGGCGCGCCATCCGGACTTCCCCGGGGGCGCCGCCGTCCACGTGGCGAGGGTGGAGGCCCCGGGCCGGGCCCGGTGCCGCACCTGGGGGGCGCCGGGGGCCGGGATCGTGGAGGCGGTGCTGGAACGCCTCAGCGGCATTCCCGGCTGGGAGGTGGAGGCGGGGGACTGAGCCCGAAGCCCTCCCCGGCCGGGGCCGAGCCGGGAAGGACGGCCTTCAGGCGGTTTCCCGGGCCTCCCCGGCCAGGGACGCCAGGAAGCGGATGCCCTGGACGACGGCCCCGATGGCGGTGCCCACGCACATGCCCGCCAGGAGGAGCGTGAGGCCCTGCTGGAAGAGGAAGCTCACCGGATCGGCCCCGGGGATCCAGGCGCCGGGCTTGGCCAGGAGGCGGATCCCGGCCTGGAGGCCCGGGTCCTGGGAGGCCAGGGCCGCCCCGCAGATGCCGGCCATGGCCCCGTTGGAGAGGGCTCCCCAGGCCAGGCGGAAACGGGAGAGGTGGGGCCTGGCCAGGCAGAGGGCGGCCACGGCCACGTTGGCCAGGGCCAGGACCAGGATGGGGGCGAACCAGATGCCCCGGAGCTCGGCCCACAGGGGGCCCGTGGGGGGGATGGCCCCCAGACGGGAGGACCAGGCCACGGGAAGGCGGGTGCCCGCCTCGATCCACCATCCGGCGAAGAGCAGGCCGAAGATGATCTCGGCCACGGAGGAGGCGCGGGGCACGGGCTTCAGGCCCCTGGGCAGGCTCAGGGGAGGCAGGCGCCGGGGATCCCACTGGGCCAGGAGCCGGGGACGGAAGTGCTGCAGGGCCAGGAACACGAGGGTCACCACCCCCAGGGCGTAGACCTCGGAGTTGACGAAGGATTCCATGGCGCCGGCCACCTCGGCCAGGGGATGGCGGGAGAGGAGGGCCGCGGGCAGGGCCAGCACCGCGAAGACCGCGGGCAGGGCGCAGAGCAGCACCACCTTGAGGACGAAGCGGTACAGCATGGTGAGGGCCGGGTCCAGCCAGGGGCTGGCGGGGACGATGCGGCCGGCCGCCTCCAGGGGGCTGCCCAGGCGCTTGAGGAGCTCCGCCGTGTCCGCCTCGGTGAGGGGCCGGCCCAGGCGGGCCTCGGCCTCGTCGGCCTGGCAGCGCAGATCCTCCGCCCATTCCGCCACCAGATCCTCATGGCCGGCGGGGAGCCAGAAGCGCACTTGCTGGAGATAGCGTTCGATGAGGTCCATGGGGGGCTCCTCAGAGGATCTGTTCAAGGGATTGGCCGATGCCCCGCCACTCCAAGACCAGCTGGCCGAGCATGTCCCGTCCGTCGTCCGTGAGGCGGTAGAACCGCTTGTTGCGCTTGTCCTCCTCCCGCCATTCGCTGGCCAGGAGGCCCTGGGACTCGAGGCGGCGGAGCAGGGGGTAGAGGGTGCTTTCGTCCACGGGCATGCCATGGTCTTCCAAGGATTTGCGCAGGGTGTACCCGTAGCGCTCGGTCCTTAGTTCGGCCAGCACAGCCAGGACGAGGCTCCCCCGGCGCAGTTCCAGGCGGAGGTTCTCAAAGCATTCAGGGTTCATGGGTCACACGGGGCGGCACATGCCGTATGTCATATAGTGTGTGCCACACAGTATCCATGTCAACCCCTTTTTCACCCCCCGGGTCCACCGGTCCGTTCAGGGGCGGCCGAGGACCTCCAGGGCCGCCAGGGCCAGGCTCAGGGCCCCGGTGCGCAGGGTGGGCTCCAGGTCGGGCACGAAGGCCGGGGAATGGAGGCTGGGCAGGGGGGTGCCGGAGGCCTGGGCCTCCTTCAGGCGCCGGGGATCGGCGGCCCCCAGGCGCAGCAGGACGGAGGGGACGCCCGCGGCGGTGCCGAAGGCCCCGAAGTCCTCGGAGACCATGTCGGGCTTCAGGCGCGAGACCTTGTCCGGTCCCAGCTCCCGACCCAGGGCCGCGGCGAGGCGGTCGCAGAGGGCGGGATCGTTCCAGACCGCGGGCATGGTGTCCCCGTCCACCTCCACCAGGGGTTCCCGGGGGGCGCCGCTGGCGAGGGCCTCGCCCCGGGCGATGCGGCGGATGGAGGCGATGAGGCCCTGCTGCACCTTGGGGTCGAAGCTGCGCAGGGTGATCTGGAGCCGCACTTCCTCAGGGATGATGTTGTGCTTGGTGCCCCCGTGGATGGAGCCCACGGTGAGCACGGCGGGCTCCCGGGGGTCCTTCTCCCGGGAGACGGCGGTCTGGAGGGCCAGCACGGTCTTGGCGGCGATGACGACGGGATCCACGGCCTGGTCGGGCTTGGCGCCGTGGCCCCCCCGGCCGTAGATGGTGATGTTCACCGAGTCCACCGACGCCATGGCCCAACCGGGGGCGTAGCCCACGGAGCCGGCCGGGAGGTCCGCGGTGGCGTGGACGGCCAGGGCGAAGTCGGGGCGGGGGAAGCGGGTGAGGAGGCCGTCCTTGAGCATGGCCTGGGCGCCCTCGCCGATCTCCTCAGCGGGCTGGGCCACCATCAGGAGAGTGCCCCGCCACAGGTCCCGGCGCGCCGCCAGCGCCCGGGCCGCGCCGAGCCAACCGGCCATGTGGACGTCGTGGCCGCAGGCGTGCATGACGCCCTTGGCCTCGCTGGCCCATGGCACGCCGGAGGCCTCCAGGACGGGGAGGGCGTCCATCTCCGTGCGGAGGAGGACGGTGGGCCCCTTGCCGTTGCGCAGCACCCCCACGACCCCGCCCCCGGCCCGGCCCACCTCGAAGCCCGCGGCCGCCAGCAGCTCCGCCATGCGGGTGGCGGTCCTCGCCTCCTTGAAGCTGAGCTCGGGGTGCCGGTGCAGGTCCTTGTACAGGGCCTCCAGGTCCGCGCGGTTCCGCTCGAACTCGGCCCGCAGGGCCGGGGCGTGCTGGGCCGCGGCTGCCGCGGCGAGGCTGAAGGCGAGGAGGGCTCTGCGCATGGGGGATCCGGGATGGTCCCCCCATTCTACCGGCAGCGCCCCGATCCTCCCTCAGAGCCTTCCGACGAGCTCGCAGAGCCGCGCGGCGTAGGCGGCCTCGTTGTCGTGCCAGCCGCAGGCCTTAACCATGCGGCCGCCCACCACCCGGGTGAGGTCCAGGTCCATGACGACGCTCTCCTCGCGGCCGGTGAAGTCGCGGCTCACGAGACGGTCCTCGGCCACGGCCAGGATGCCCTGGAGGCGCACCCGCGCCGCCGCCTCGAACGCGGCGTCCACCTCGGCCCGGGTCGCGTCCCGGGCCAGGACGGCCGTGACCTCAACCAGGTTGACGTTCAGGCATGGCACGCGGATGGCCCAGCCGTCCAGGCCCGGCGCCACCTCCGGCAGGGCCTGGCGCAGGGCGCCGAAGGCGCTGCTGGTGGTGGGGATGATGCTCATGAAGGCGGCCCGGGCCCGGCGCACGTCCTTGTGGGGCAGGTCCAGGAGCCGCTGGTCGTTGGTGGCCACGTGCACGGTGCTCATGGCCGCCTCCCGGATCCCGAAGCTGCGCTCCAGGACGTCCAGGATGGGGGCCGTGGCGTGGGCGGTGCAGCTGGCGTTGGAGATGACCCGGTGCCTGGCGGGGTCCAGCAGGTGGCCGTTGAAGGGGTGGATGACCGTGAAGTCGGGGTCGGGGCTGGGGGCCGAGATGACCACGTGCTCCACCCCGCCCTTGAGGTGGCGGGCGGCGGCCTCCCGCGCCGTGAAGCGGCCCGAGGCCTCCACCACCACGCGGGCCGCGGCGGGGAAGGGGATGGCCGCGGGGTCCGTCTCGTGGAAGAGGGGGTACTCCCGGCCTTCCATCACCAGGAAGTCCTGGCCGTCGCGGCGGGTGCCGAGGACGGGGGGGTGGTCGTCCCCGTGGATGGAATCGAAGCGCAGGAGGTGGACGACCGTGTCCAGGTCGGCGGGATCGTTGAGGGCGCAGAGGCGGTGGGGCCGCGCCAGGGCCAGGCGCCTCGCTGCGAGGCGGCCGATGCGTCCCAGGCCGTTGATGGCGATCATCGGGGGGCCTCCGCGCACAGGTCCAGGAGGCGGGCCGCGTAGGCGGCCTCGTTGTCGTACCAGGCGTAGACCTTCAGGAACCGGGGCGAGATCACCCGGGTGAGCCAGGGGTCCAGGATGGCGCTGGCCCTGCGTCCCCTCAGGTCCACGCTCACCAGCTGGGCCTCCAGGATCTCCAGGAGCCCGGGCCGGACCGCGGCGCGGAAGGCGGCGTCCACGGCCGCGGCGTCCGCGTCGCGGCGCAGGCGCACACCCAGGTCCACGAGGCTCACGTCGGGGGTGGGCACCCGCACGGCGGACACCTCCAGGCGGCCCGCGGTCCAGGGACGGGCCTGGGCCAGGCATTCCCCGGCCCGGGTGGGGGCGGGGATCATGCTCATGGAGGCGGCCCGGGCCATGCGGGGATCGGCGTGGGGCAGGTCCAGGATGCGCTGGTCGTTGCCGTAGCTCTCCACGGCGGTGGCCAGGGCGGCCTCCACGCCGAAGGCCCCGTCCAGCACCTCCAGGAGGAGGGCCAGGGCCTGGGAGGCGGGGCAGCCCGCGCTGGCCGCGGGGGGCGGCGGGGGTTGGTGGGGGGCCAAGGCCGGCAGGACGACCGGGCCATCCCCCTCGAAGGGGGCGGAGAGGAGCACCCGGGTCACGGATCCGCCCAGGTGGGCGGAGGCGGCCTCCCGGGTCCCGTGGCGGCCGGTGCATTCCAGGACGGTTCCGGCCCCGGAATCGCGGAAGGCGCCGGGGGCCGGGTCGCGGAAGAGGGGTACCCGGCGCCCGTCCAGGACGAGGGCGCTGCCTTCGGCCTCCACCCGGAAGGGGGCGGGGCCGTGGACGCTGTCCCAGGCCACCAGGTGGGCCAGGACGGCGGGATCGCCCAGGTCGTTGAGGGCGGCCACCTCCAGTTCCGGGCGGGCCATCGCCTGCCTTAGGACCTGGCGGCCGATGCGGCCCAGACCGTTGATCGCGATGCGCATGCGCCTCCTTCCAGCGGAAGAGCCGGCAGGATCCCCTGCCGGCTCCTCCTCCGGTGGCGTCAGCCGCCTACTTGGCGGCGACCCGGGCCATCTCCAGCACCTTGCAGGAGTAGCCCCACTCGTTGTCGTACCAGGCCACCAGCTTCACGAAGGTGGGATCGAGGAGGATGCTGGCCTCGGCGTCGAAGACGGAGGTGCAGCTCTCGCCGCGGAAGTCGGTGGAGACGACCTTGTGGTCGGTGTAGGCCAGCACGCCCTTGAGGGGACCCTCGGCGGCGGCCTTCATGGCGGCGCGGATCTCGTCCATGGAGGCGGGCTTCTCCAGCTCGCAGGTGAGGTCCACGACGGAGACGTCGGAGGTGGGCACGCGGAAGGCCATGCCGGTGAGCTTCTTGTTGAGGGCGGGGATCACCTTGCCCACGGCCTTGGCCGCGCCGGTGGAGCTGGGGATGATGTTCTCCAGGATGCCGCGGCCGCCGCGCCAGTCCTTCTTGGAGGGGCCGTCCACGGTCTTCTGGGTGGCGGTGGCGGCGTGCACGGTGGTCATGAGGCCGCGCTTGATGCCGAAGGCGTCGTTCACGACCTTGGCCAGGGGGGCGAGGCAGTTGGTGGTGCAGCTGGCGTTGGAGATGATGGCCTGGCCGTCGTAGCTCTCGTGGTTCACGCCGTAGACGAACATCGGGGTGTCGTCCTTGGAGGGGGCGGAGAGGATCACCTTCTTCGCGCCGGCCTTCAGGTGGGCGCTGGCGGTCTCCTTGTCCAGGAAGAGGCCCGTGCTCTCGATGACGATCTCGGCGCCCACCTCGTCCCATTTCAGGTTGGCGGGATCCTTCTCGGCGGTGAGGCGGATCTTCTTCCCGTTCACCACCAGGGTGTTGCCCTCGACCTTGACCTCGCCCTTGAAGCGGCCGTGGACCGAGTCGTAGCTGAGCATGTACGCCAGGTAGTCGGGCTCGAGCAGGTCGTTGATGCCGACGATCTCCATGTCGGGGAACTGCTGCACGGCGGCGCGGAACACCATCCGCCCGATACGTCCGAAACCGTTGATACCGATCTTTGTCATGCCGGCCTCCTGTCCGATGTTCTCGCCGAACCGGAAACCTGCCTGCGGCCACTTGCCGCGGGTTCCCGCTCAGCAGTTGACAGCAGGATACCGCAATGGGGCCATCGGGTGTTCAAGCTTCTTGGACAGCGTGTTCCGATGCATGCCCAGGGCCCGGGCCGCGGCGCTCTGGTTGCCCCCGTGGGCCTGCAGCACCTTCTCGAGGTAGATCCGCTCCATCTCCCGCTTGGCGATCTCGAGGGGGATCTCCATGCGCACGAGTTCGGCGATCAGTTCCTCCATCATGTGGCGCATCGTGCTGGCTCCGGTTCGGGTAGCCCAAGAAAATAGCACCGGCCCCGGCGCGTGGACAGGCGAATTTGCGGCGATCATCCCGCGCGGGCTGCGGAAAAACCTGTGGAATACTTGTGGAGAACCCGGGAGGAAGACGTGCGCAAAACCAAGATCGTGATCACGATGGGACCTGCGCTCCTGGAGGGCGAAAGGCTGGCCGAAGTCCTCCTCCTGGCCGACGCGGTGCGCCTCAACGCGAGCCACGGGGACCTGGACGGCCGGCTCGAGGCCCTCAGGCGCATCCGCGCCGTTTCCGCCCAGGTGGGACGCCGGATTCCCGTGCTCCTGGACCTCCAGGGCCCCAAGTGGCGGGTGGGGGCCTTCGAGGGCACCCTGGACCTGAAGCCGGGCTCCGAGGGCTGCTTCGTCCCGCCGGACGCCACCGCGGGGGTGGCCGCCGATTGGGTCGCGCCCCTGCCGCACCCGGAGCTCTTCGAGGGGGCCCGGGCCGGCCAGCGCTGGCTCCTGGACGACGGCAACCTGGAGGTGGCCGTGGTGGAGGCCGCTCCCGGCCGGGTGAAGGTGAGGGTCGTGACGGGGGGGCTCCTGAAGCCCCGGAAGGGCGTGCATCCCATCGGCCTGGACGTGGCCTTCGATCCCCTCACCCCCAAGGACCTGGTGGACGTGAGGTGGGGCGTGGAGCACGGCGTCGACCTCTTCGCCCAGAGCTTCGTGCGCCGCCCCGAGGACGTGCGGGCCCTCCAGGCCCTCATCCGGAAGGCGGGGGGGGAGCAGCCCGTCATCGCCAAGATCGAGCATCCCGCGGCGCTGGAGCAGCTTCCGGAGATCCTGGAGGCCTCCTGGGGCGTCATGGTGGCGCGGGGCGACCTGGGCGTGGAGCTGGGCGTGGAGTGCGTGCCCAACCTGCAGAAGCGCATCATCGCCTCGGCGCGCAAGGCCCTGAAGCCCGTGATCACCGCCACCCAGATGCTGGAGAGCATGATCGAGAACCCCCAGCCCACCCGGGCCGAGGCCTCCGACGTCGCCAACGCCATCTGGGACGGCACGGATGCCGTCATGCTCAGCGCCGAGAGCGCCGTGGGCGCCCATCCGGTGGAGGCCGTGCGGTGGCTTTCCCGCATCGCCGAGGACGCGGACCTGCACTACCGGCCCCGCCTGGGCCGGGCCGAGGAGGCCCTGGGCGGCAAGGCCTCCCACCGCACCGACGTGGCGGTGGCCTTCGCGGCCTGCCGCACCGCCCAGGAGATCGGGGCCCGGTTCATCGTCGTCTTCACCGAGGGCGGCGGCGCCGCGCGCATGGTCTCGCGCCTCGCGGGGGACATCCCCGTGGTGGGCGTCACCATGGACATCGGCAACGCCCGGCGGATGGGCGTGATGCGGGGCGTCCAGTCCCTGCTGGTGGGCCACGCGGACACGGCCGACGAGGCCCTGGCCGCCGTGGAGAAGGCCCTCTCGGAGGCCTTCGGCGCCGCCCCCGGCGACAAGGCCGTCTTCACCCTGGGACTGCCCCTCTACAAGGAGGGCAGCACGAACACCCTGAAGGTGGTCGTGCTCTGATGTGACCGTGGGGGACCGCGCGCTCGTCCTCCGTCCCCCACGCCCCACGCCGTGACCCCGGGCCGGTCCCGATGGATCAGGTGCCTACCGGATCTCCAGCGCCTCCAGGATGGCGGCGGCCCGGGTGCGGCCCACGGCCTGGAGGCGCAGCCAGCGCCCCTCGCCGCAATCGGCCCAGAGCGTGTCCGCGGCTAACCAGCCCCGGCGGCCCGAGGGCGCCTGGATGAGCCTGGCGCCCAGGGCGGGTCCCGGCCGGGGCGAGGCCGCGGCGGGATGACCGTCCAGGTCCAGCGCCCCGTCCCGCAGGTTCCAGCGCAGGCCCCGGGCCCGGATGGCCAGGCCGGGGGCGTGGACCGTGTCGCCCTGCACCCGGGTGGAGGCGGCCCAGGGGCCCGCGGGCTCCCAGGCGCCGTCCTGGAAGGACGCCGCGGCGTTCTCCCAGCCCACGCTGCCCAGGTCGGTCAGGGACGTGTCGCCCAGCTTGATGCGGAAGGCGGAGGCGGGGGCCATGTCGAAGGTGGGGTCGATGGGCACCCAGGCGCCGCCGATGCGGGCCTCGGCCCAGAAGTGGAGGCCCAGGACGCCCTCAAGGGCCACCCAGCCCACGACGCCCCGGGAGGGGACGCCCAGGGCCCGGAGCAGGGCCACGGCCAGGACGCCGTGCTCGGTGCAGTCCCCCCGGGGGCTCCGGGCCACCTCCTGGGCGGAGGCGAAGCCCACGGTGAAGTCCTTGTCCTGGATCCAGTCGTACACGAAGGAACAGACCCGCCGGGTGAGGTCCCAGCGGGTGGCGCCCGCCGGCGCCGCCAGGCGCTTCAGGAGGCCCTGCACGGCGGGGTCCCGGAACTGGACAAGGGGCGTGGCCTCCAGGTAGGGGGCGTCCTCGGGGGAGGGCCGGCCGGTGACGGGCTTCTCGGCCAGGGCCGCCCCGGCCGGGACGGGGGCGGCGCGAAGGCGCCACCGGCCGGGGCCGGCGGGGGCCTGGAGGGGATCCGCCGGCAGGTCCTGGGGGGTCCTGCCCGTCCAGCGCACCTCCACGGCCCGTTCCCAGGAACCGAAGGGGTGGGGGGGGATCCGCTTGAGGGTGCGCTCGAAGAATCCGGCGCCGGCCGTTGGGGCGGGACCGGGAAGGGTGTCCCGCTGGACGAGGAGGGGGATGCCGCCGAAGGTGCCGGATTGGCGCACATCGGCCTCCCGGGGGCTGATCCACACCTCCACGTCCTGGACCATGGTGCCGTCCGAGGCGGAGCCCTTGAACCGCACCGTGTCGGGGAAGCCCGGCAGGGGATCCGGGCCCACGCAGGCCAGGTCCAGGGAGGTGGGCTGCTGGGTGGCCACGCTCCAGCCCTTCATGTGCACGGGGCCCCGTTCCCGGGCGGCCTTCTTCAGGATCTCGTCCTCGTCGCCGGGCCAGAGCACGGTGCCCGGGGGCAGTTCCAGGTCCCGGGGGGCCATCCCCTTGTAGGTGACCGTGATGCGGCCCGGCCTGGCGGGATCCCAGGCGGCGGTGCCTTCCAGGGGCTCGGAGGCCAGACGGAGCGTGAAGGTGAAGGCCAGGGCGCCCCCGGGGCGGCGCAGGGCGGTCTGGAGCAGGTCCTGGGTGATCTCCGTGCCCAGGCGCTCGATGCGGATCCAGTCGTGGACGTCGATGCGCTGGCCCTCGGGGCCGCTGGAGCTGCGCTTGACGGACCCGCCCGCCTCCTGCCCGGCGATCCAGGAACGGAAGGCCCTGGACTCCTCCCGGGGCGCCGCCGAGGCGATCGCCGGCAGGAGGAGGAAGGCCAGGGCCAGGGTGTTCAGGATGCGGGGGGCTGCGGGCATGACGGGCTCCAGCCCCAACGATAACCTACCTCGGGTCCATGCCCATGCCGTGCCGCATGCCGCGGCCCATGCCCTCCATGAGGCCCCGCCGGTGGGCGGCCTTCTCCCGCTGCTCGGGGGTGAGGACGGCGCGGATCTCCTCCC
>DATGXY010000078.1:0-6546 GCA_035298525.1 Holophaga sp. | reverse complement strand
CAGGGGGACCGCTGCCGCCGGCAGGAGGGGCCGGAGCTGTATCCGGTGGCCCTGGGGGGCCCCAGCGTCCACGGGGAGGCCTTCTGCCCCCGGGCCGACCGCACCCTGGCCATCCACGCCCTCTGCCCCGCCCCCGGACAGGTGGCCGTCTTCTTCCGGGACGCCCAGCCCTGCCGGGATGTGCACCAGCAGCTCCAGCGCCAGTCCCGCCTCCAGCAGGCCATCGCCCGGATCTTCCAGGCCGCCATGGAGACGGCGACGGAGGCGGACCTGGCCGCCTACTGCCTGGACGTGGCCAGCCGCCTCACGGGAAGCCCGGTGGGTTTCCTGGGGGTGCTCAATGGCGCGGGCCGCCTCCAGATCCTGGCCGTCCTCCACGACCTGGTGCCCCCCGGGGGCCCCGTGCGGGAGGAGGTGCTGGCGCGCATGGCCGACCTGCCCCTTTCCGGCTTCTGGGCCGCGGTGGCCCAGGGGGACCGCTGCCGCCGGCAGGAGGGGCCGGAGCCCCTGCCCGGGCACCCCTACCTCCTGGAACGCCAGCTGGGCGTGGCCCTCCGCCAGGGCGTGGCCACCCTGGGGGTGCTGGGGCTGGCCAACAAGGCCGAGGCCTACGAGGAGGCCGACGGGGAGACCCTGGAGACCCTCGCCCCCATCATCCTCGCCGCCCTCACCCGCAAGCGCATGGAGGCCTCCCTCCTGGAGGCCAACGCCAGCCTGGAGATGAAGCGCGTGGAAATGCAGGCGGCCATCGAGGAGCTGGACGCCTTCTCCTATTCCGTCTCCCACGACCTGCGGGCCCCCCTGCGCCACATCGTGGGCTTCGCCGAGCTGCTCCGGAAGGAACTGAACGGCGCCCCCGGGGACCGGGCCGCCCACTTCCTGGAGACCATCCAGGCCTCCGGCCGCCACATGGGGCAGCTCATCGACGCCCTCCTGGCCTTCAGCCAATCCGGGCGCCTGCCCATCCAGAAGCGGCGGGTGGACCTGGCCCAGGTGGCCGCGGACCTGGTGCGGACCCTGGAACCGGAGGTGCAGGGCCGCAAGGTCACCTGGGAGGTGGGGGAACTGCCCGTGGTGGAGGCGGACCCCGTGCTTATGCGCAGCGTGCTGGCCAACCTGCTGGCCAACGCCATCAAGTTCACCCGGGAGCGGGAGGAGGCCGTCATCCGCCTGGGCAGCGAAAGACGGG
Source organism: Holophaga sp. (assembly GCA_035298525.1). Lineage (GTDB taxonomy): Bacteria > Acidobacteriota > Holophagae > Holophagales > Holophagaceae > Mesoterricola. Next base: position 5,357 of record DATGXY010000078.1, on the reverse strand, counting down.
ACGGGGAGGCGTTGGTCTTCGTGGCGGATAACGGCGCGGGCTTCAATCCCCGGAACGCCTCCCGCCTCTTCGGCGTCTTCCAGCGGCTCCACGCCCCGGCCCGGTTCGAGGGCACGGGAATCGGCCTGGCCAACGTGCGCCGCATCATCCTCCGCCACGGCGGGCGGGTGTGGGCCACGGGCGAGGAAGGCGCCGGGGCCACCTTCGGCTTCGCCCTGCCCGCCCCCAAGGGCGAGGCGGGCCCATGATCCCGGCCAAGCGCCTCCTCATCGCCGACGACGATCCCCGGGACGTGGAACTCGCCCTGCTGGCCCTGGGGGCCGCGGGTCTGGGGGCCCGGGTGGACGTGGTCCGGGACGGGGAGGGCGTCCTGGACTACCTCCGCGCCCGGGGCCGGGAGGCCCTCCCCGCCGCCATCCTCCTGGATCTGAAGATGCCCGGCATGCACGGCGCCGAGGTGGTCCGCGCCATCCGGGCGGACAACGCCTGCCGGGCGGTGCCCGTGGTGATCTTCACCTCCTCCCGCCACGAAAGGGACGTGGAGGCCTGCCAAGCCGCCGGCGCCAATGCCTACGTGGTCAAGCCCGTGGACTTCCAGGACTTCACCGAGGCCGTGGCGAACCTGGGGGCCTTCTGGCTGGGGCGCAACGTGACGGCCCCCTTCCGCCCGATCCACTGATCCGGCGGCCAAGAAAAGGGTGCGCCGGCGGCGTGGAATCGCGTATATTTCACATCTCGATTCCCATCGGTAACGATCGTCCAGGCGGGCCCCATCCCGCTTCCGCGAGGTGGCCCCATGCTGACGAAACGATTCTGGCTCCCCCTGCTCCTGCCCCTGGCCCTCATGGCCGTCCAACCGGGGGACGGCTTCACGCGCAGGATCCATTCCTACCAAGCGAACGCCACCGCCACCTACCCCACCCCCGTCGGGAAGCTCCGGTTCGTCCACAGCGACGGGGGCGACGACGCGAGACACTGCGTCCTGTACCTCGACGGCCGGGAACTCCTCGCGGGCCACGACGTGACGGTGTACGGGTACGGGACCTACAAGGGTGCGACCCTCGTCGTCGCCTGCTACGGCGAGGATCAGGGGGCCGCGAGCCATCCGGAGTACCTGCACATCCTCAGGATCTCCGGGGGCCGCGTGGAGCGCTTCCCCATCGACCCCGAGAAGCTGGACGAGAAGTTCGATTTCGTGACCATGAAAATGGAAGTGAAGGACGGCCTGTTCCGGATCTCCTCCCCCACGGGGACGACGATCAGCTTCGACGGAACCGCCCTCGAGCAGACAGTCAAGGTGAAGCCCCGGGACTTCTCCCGGCCCCTGGACCTGAGGACCTTCCCCGGGAAGAACCCCCATGACCTGAAAGCCTGGACGGATCCCCGGTTCAAGGCCCTGTTCTACGAGAACGGCTTTTCCGAAGAACAGGTGGCGGGCGCCGAGTACCGGCTGTCGGTGTGCGGCCCCTTCAAGCGGAGCGGGGGCTTCCTCTTCCTCAGCGGCCTCGCGCCCCACCTGGGCGGTGTCGAGTTCGCAAGCCTCGCCATCCACCCCGGGACCCGCAAGGTCCACTACATCGGGGTCGCCCATGGCAAGGACATCACCTGCCTGGGCTTCAGCCGGATCGAGGACCTGTGCCCGGCCATGCTCCAGGCCCTCGACGACGCCTATCTCGCCCACCATGAGGCGACGAAGGCCTTTCCCACCGGTCCCTTCAACGTCACCCCGGTCCTGAAGAACGCCTACCGGCTCAAGCTCAAGGAGGAGGCCCGGGCCAGGGCGGCGGCGAAGGCCGCCCCGGGCCCCCGGCCCCTCCGGGGCAAGCTGCCCCGGGACCAGTTCCGCCAGGCCGTCCTCGGCCGCTCCATGCAGGAGGTGCTGGCGCTCCTGGGCAGGCCCGAAAGAACGAACCAGATGTCCCACACCTTCTGGACCTATCGCCACCGGACCTTCGACCCGGTCACCGGGCGGTTGGATTGGAGCGCCTCCATCCAGTTCACGGGCAGCTACGCCGACCGGGTGGATTTCATGAACTGAAGGGGGTCCCCGGAGGCCCGCCCGGCCCCGGCTATCATGGAACGTCCCCCGGGCTGCCATGAAACTCCGATCCCTCCTTCCCGCCACCCTCTTCCTCCTGCTGGCCGGAGGCCTCGCCGCCGGGCTCCACCTCACCCGGGACCCGGGGCGCAAGCCCGCCCCGAAGAAGGCCCAGGTGGCGGCCCGGGAGGAGGCGCCGGTGGACCAGCGGCCCGTGAAGACGGCCCGGAAACTGGCCCTCCTGGTCTCTTCCCCGGAGGAGAAGCCCCTGGCCCATGACGCCCAGCGCGTGGCCGACCATGAGGTGGATCTGGCCTTCGCGGACGCCCTGCGCCGGGCGGCGAACCTGCCCGTGCCCTCCACCCCGGAGATCCGGGCCCTGGAAGCCCGCAAGGAGCGCCAGGAAGCCGCGGTGACGGAAGGCCAGCGCACCATCGCCCGCCTCACCAAGGCCCTGGCCGCCACCGAGCAGAAGGACGACATCGAGGACCAGCTGGATGTGGCCAAGGCCCAGCTGGAACTGGACAAGGACGAACTGGAAGCCACCGCGGACGCCCTGGAGAAGCTGGGGGCCGATCCCGGGGGCAAGATCCGCCGCCTGAAGGCCTCCTTCCAGGAAACGGAAAAGGAGGAGGTGGAGGACGGCGAGGGCGCGCCCGCGCGCTTCCAGCCGGGCAGCCTCCTCCACCAGGTGAGCCGCTGGAACACCCTGCGCCGCAAGGCCGCCCTCCTCCAGGAGGCCCGGGACGAGGCCCTGGCCAAGGCCGAGGACCTGGTGGGCCGGCAGAAGGAGCTGGCCGAGGCCGTGGAACAGGAGCGGGAGGACCGGGAATCCATCCGGGCCCAGGCCCAGGGCTTCGCCAAGGGGGCCCGGGAGAACGTGCGGGCCGCTGGAACCTCCCGGGAGACGGCCCGGGCCACCCTCCTGACCCTCAAGCACTTCACCGAGGACCAGCGCTCCCTGGCGGATCTGGGCAAGCGCATCCAGGACCAGCGCCAGCTGGGGGACATCTACCGGGAATGGCGAAACCTGGTCGCCGACCAGGCGAGGACTGCCCTCCATGGGGTCATCCGGCTCCTGGGCTGGATCCTGGGCGTGGTGGTGGTCGTCTGGTTCGCCGACCGGATTTTCGAAGCCGTCTTTTCCGCCATGGTGGCCGGCCGCAAGCGGGTCGGCCGCAACCTCAAGGTGGTGAAGTTCGCCGCCCTCGTGGTGGGCGTCCTGGCCATCGCCGTCATCGTCCTGGGCACGCCCAGCCAGCTCACCACCCTCTTCGGCCTGGCGGGCGCCGGCCTCACGGTGGCCCTGAAGGACTTCATCATCTCCTTCTTCGGCTGGTTCATCCTCGTGGGCCCCAAGGGCATCCACGTGGGGGACTGGGTGGAGATCAAGGGCGTGGGCGGCGAGGTGATCGAGATCGGCCTCATGCGCACCCTCCTGCTGGAAACGGGCAACTGGAACGACGCCGGCCATCCCACCGGGCGCATCGTCAGCTTCGTGAACAGCTTCGCCCTGGAAGGCCACTTCTTCAACTTCAGCTCCGCCGGCCAGTGGATGTGGGACGAGCTGAACGTCACCGCCCCCGCCGGCCGGGACCCCTACCCCTTCATCGACGCCATCCGCACCCTGGTGGAGGCCCGCACCGCCGCCAACGCCGAGAAGGCCTTCAAGGAATGGGAACTGAGCCACCGGGGCGCCGCGTCCAACACCCTGCGCCTGGAGCCGGGGATCAGCGTGGTGCCCGCCCCGGACGGCGTCCAGGTGCGCGTGCGCTACATCACCCGCGCCCAGGAGCGGAACGAACTGCGCCGGGAACTGAACGAGGCCGTGGTCGAGCTCCTGCACGGCAAGCGCGAAGCCTAGACCAATTTTCCGACCCACACGATCGATCACTACCGATTCCAGCGGATAGCTCCGCATCCAGCACTACACTGGCCGATTGAGAGCGTAGAGGCGAGGGTCAGGGCGAGGAAGCAGGGGCAGCATCCCAGACATCCCCGGCCATCCCCGTGCATCCCCGGCTAATGAAATCGCAGGGAGATGGTTCTGGCCGGCGTCTCCAGCCGGAACGTGAGCCGCTTGGCCGAGGAAGTGTTCGGAGCCGAGGTGAGCCCCAGCCTGGTCTCGCAACTCGTGAAGGACCCGGAGCCCGCTGTGGAGGCGTTCCGGACCCGGCCCCTGGAGACCTACCCCTACCTCATCGTGGACGCCCGGTTCGACAAGGTGCGTGATGGCCACCGGGTGCGCAGCCGGGCGTTCCTGTGGGCTGCCGGCGTCAATGAGAAGGGTGAGCGCGAGGTTTTGGGATGGCTGGAATGGGGCGGCGAAACAGAGATGGCCCGGGAGGCATTGTTCAAGGACCTGAAAGCCCGCCGCCTGAAGGGGGTGGACACCCTGGTCTCAGACGCCCACGAGGGCCTCCGCCAGACCGCGACAAAGGCATTCCCGGGCTCAAGCTGGCAGGAGTGTCAGGCTCACTTCCTGCGCAAGGCCATCGAGCAGGTAAAGACGGTGGACCAGAAGGCGTTCCGGGCCAACGTAAGGGCCGTCCTCCACGCCGCGGACCGGGAGAGAGGGCGGTTGAGCTGCTGGACCTGCTCAGTGCCCATTGGGCGGAGAAGTCGCCGAAGGCCGTGGACTACGTCGAGGAGCACATGGACAGCCTCCTGGCGGTGCTGGACCTGCCGGAGGCCCAGCACAAGCGGCTGAGGACCACGAACATGGTCGAGCGTTTCAACCAGGAACTGAAGCGTAAGAGCCGGCTGGTGCGGGTCTGGCCGAACGCTGAGAGCCGGGAGCGGATCTACGGGGCTCTCCTGATGGAGCAGCACGAGGCATGGACCGGACTGTTCTGGATGCACATGGGGAGCCCGGCGTGATTTGGTGGCTCCGGCTTCTCCGGGCCCTGAAGGCGCCGACCCATGCTCTGTGGGGAATGCTCGGCCATGGAATGACCGTGGACTGCGCTGCGCGCACCGGCCCTACGGGCCTGCCCACCGCCATCCCACAGCCTCGGGCTGCGCCTGGAGACCGCTGCGCATTCTCCACATTCCCCACAGCGGGTGAGCAGCAGCAGCGGATTCATGCCGGTCGGGGGCCGCCTTCGGCTGCCCTCCCAAGTCTCAGGAAATCCCTACTAGAGCGAACGTACAGAAAAGACTGGACGCAACTCTATTTGGTTCCTCGCTGTTTCAGGTGGGTGACGGGGTAGCCGACCCCAGGGGCGAGCCCCAGAGGGGCTCCAGGCCATCAAACCGGAGTTTCCCAGCGATGAGGTAGGCCATGGCGATGATGTTCCGGGTGGTCCGGTAGCCTCGA
>DATGXY010000077.1:0-16834 GCA_035298525.1 Holophaga sp. | reverse complement strand
GCCGGGTCAGCCTTTGGACTTCGCTCTCCATTCCTCCAGCGTGATCAACCTGGGAGCCGAGTACCAGCGAATAGTTCATAACGCTCGAGAAATTCGGCTGGGAAAGCGTCAGGCCCCCGCAAGGGGGCCTGAACGCTTACGAAGGGAAATACCCTGGTCATCATTCCCGCCGGCGGAACGATGAGTAGTCAGGCAAAGGACATTCAGGCAGCCGTCAAGTTGGCTGAGGGCTTGTGAGGGGGAATCAAAATGGAAAACCTGAAAGTGATCAAGCCTCGCACCACTCGAAAGAAAGTCACGGCACAACCACAGAAAACCGTGACCACCCCATACGATCCATCAGCCAATCTGGACAGCATTGAGCGCATGGTCGCGCTCTTTGAGGCGGCCTTAGAGGATGGCCACCCTCAGGTGATTGCTGCGGCTCTCGGCACCATCGCGAAGGCGCAGGGCATGGCCAAAATTGCCAGGGAAACGGGCCTCAATCCCAAATCTCTATACCGGGCGCTTTCCGGTGAAGGAAATCCTGAGCTGGAGACATTCATCAAGGTAGTTCGGGCCCTGGGGCTACAATTGCATGCATCCGCTTCTGCCTAACCCGGTGTTCGACCAGACCCTGCCGACTTGGCTCCGATGAACTCTCCGGCCCACTCCATCTTCCGCCCTCTGCCGCCCGCCTCGTCTGGCAGGGCTGGTCAACCGGGTCGTTAGGCAACTCGGGCGCGAAAATACCTGCGTTCAGCCCACCTTTCCCATTGGCCGAATGCTCCTATGGGGCTTGGTCTTGGCGAGGTCATAGGCAGATTGAAGATTGAGCCAGAATTCGGGGCTGGTGTTGAACGCTTTGCTCAGGAGCCAAGCAGTATCAGGCGTTACACCGCGCTTGCCACGAACGAGCTCGTTCACCCGTTGCGTGGGCACGCCGATGTGGCTGGCCAGTTTGACCTGCGAGATCCCTAGCGGAGATAAGAACTCCTCCAGAAGGATTTCACCAGGGTGGGTTGGAATGCGATGAGTCGGGATCATGGCTGGACGCCTTTAGTGGTAATCGATGACTTGAACTTCTTGAGCATCGGAACCTTGCCACCTGAAGACCATTCTCCATTGGTCATTCACACGGATGCTGTGCAGACCCACCAGGTCCCCTGTCAGAGCTTCCAACCGATTTCCGGGAGGAGAACGAAGGTCGTTAAGGGTCGTGGCCGCGTTAAGCATGTCCAACTTCCTCAAGGCGGCCTTGTGGGTATCGGGCGGGATTGTCTTGAAGTCCTTTCTGGGGGTCCCGTCATAAAGTGCCTTTGTCGCCCCATCTCCAAAAGACACAATCACTCTGAGCCTCCAGTCCTATTCTATGCTTACACGGATACCGTGCAAGGCCGGGGGTGCATTTCTTCCTGCCACATCCTTCCCAAAACAAAAGGCGTTTGGCTGGTAGCATCCACGCAAGACGGGTAGGCTTGGGGCTCAATACCCTGTATTTCCCCGTTGCCTGACCCGGTATTCGACCAGACCCTGCCCGCCCTGCCTCCGATGAACTCTCCGACCCACCCCATCTCCCCGGCCATTCCGCCCGCCTCGTTTGGCAGGGCTGGTCAACCGGGTCGTTAGGCAGCCGAGGCGCTCGAATCCCTCAAGGTCCTTGGGAATCTGGCGGCATCGAACGGTATAATGTAAGCGAATATGGCCCCACAAGAACGCCGTCGACAAGGCACCTCTCGGATCATCCGATTCCACGACCAGGCAACAGCTGAGATGGATCCAGCCGCGGGCCTGACACCGCAGGAAAGGATGGAGATGCTTTGGGATCTCTCACTCGAATACCTTTCCTGGACTCGACCGGATGAGCGTGAATCCCGACTTCAGAGATCTGTTTGCAGCATTAAACGCTGCCAAGGTTGAGTTTCTGGTCGTGGGTGGGTATGCCTTGGCTGTCCATGGCACACCAAGATTCACAAGAGACCTCGACATTTGGGTCAGGGCCTCCGCATGATTCCTTCAGGAATGAATCCCTATGCTTTCTGCGATCGGGAACCCGAGCAGCGCGTCCATCCGGTAGTTGGGTGACAGGGCGGCCCGCATGCGCCTCGTCTTGATGCTGCCGAAGGGGATGGGATCTTGGCGCAGCAAATTGAGGACGATGTGACGCAGGATGGCACTGCACTCCGGACCATTGCCCTTTCGGGTGCGGTTGGCGTCCTCGTTGAAATTCGACGCAGTGCGTCTCATCATCGAGGACCCAGTGAAGCCTGTTCTCGATGCCCCAATGGGACCTGACGCCCTGAGCGATGGCATCCACATCCTTGGTTGCCAGGGAACTGATGAAGTAGCGGGTCTGGGATGTAGGCATGCCGGAGCGAACGGTCACGGTCTCCACCCGTACATGGGTTTCCATCTTCGGCCAGTCCCAGAGCGGCTTCTCGGGCAGGTATGCCACCGCATTCAGGGTCGTGATCCGGCGCGCTTCCTGGCGCCCATGGTGCCTCTCCAAGGATCCGGTGATGAAGTGGGTCATCCCCTGGGGCGCAGCATCCAGGGCCTGGAAGCAGCCCTGAATGGCCTTGTGGAGGCCAGCCTGGTTTCCCTTCACGACCAGAATGTAGTCGGCTTTCTTGGCGACGATCTTCTGCGCGATCTCCCGCTGGCAACCCATCGCGTCCAGGGTGACGATGCACTCCTTCAGATCCAGGACCTTCAGCAGTTCCGGGATTGCGGTGATCTCGTTGCTTTTGCCATCCACGGCACGCTGGCCGAGCACCAGGCGATTGGCCGTGGAGAAAGCGCTCACCACGTGCAAGGCGGGCTGCCCCTCGGCCACAGAGGCCCGGAGGGTCTTTCCGTCCAGAGCGACAACGTCGCGGGGTACCTTCTTCCGGACATCCCGGACCCATGCCAGGAAGCACTCTCCAAAGGCCTTCGTGTCGAGCAGGTTGTGGCGCTTGCCCCGGGTGCTGCGTGGGTCCGGCAGGTCGCCCAGATGGTCTGCCAGGGTTCGGATTTTGGACCGCATGGTTGTAGCCTCCATGACGGCCAATTTCCGTCTTCCAGCATGAGGTACAAGACTTCATCGAAAAGTTCTTCACGAAGCTGCAATCAGGGGACATCGCAACTCAAGTCACGCGAATCCTATTTTTGGTACATGCGGAAGCCCTGGCTTCTGGTGTCGGCTGACATCCGTCCTCCCCGCAACCCGGATGGGCCAGCTCTGCTGAGATGAAACCAAGCGTTGCCTGACACCATTCCTGGCGAGGACCTGGTCCCTTTCCATCCACCCAAACCAATAAATGGAGTTTTTATGACTGTATTCAATAGATATACCAAGCGCCATCCATGCCTTCTTGTGGCCGTTGGCCTCCTGATCGCAGGCGGCCACGCAAACGCAATCCTGATGGCCGGTCAAGACCCATCCCACCAACCACCCGCCCCCTCCGTTGAACGCATTGCTCTCCCTTCCTTCGCCGAGATCCTGGAACAGGTGCTGGGCCACCGGACGGTGGTCCAAGCCAGGCAAGGCCTTGTCCAGGCCCGTGCGGAGGGTAGAGCCCAAGGCGTGGTATGGGAAAGGATGACGCAGGCAACCCCTGGAGCCAACGCGGTCGTCGCCCAAGCCGTGCGGACCCAATCGGTCTATATCAATTCGGCGGTAGCGGCCCTTGGCGACCTTCGCCTCGAATGGATCGCCCAGGGTCACGATGAATCTGCCATCGCCGATCATGTCATGGAGGCTGGCCGGCTATTGCTTACCTATCTGGGTGACGACATCGCCACCCTCTTTTCAGCGGATCCAACAGAGGCTGAAGCCCCGGAGGAAGCGGCCACCACCAGCGGGCCCAAAGGTTGACCTGACATCACGAGACGCCCCATGGCCCTGGGACCAGGCCGAACCATTCCCTTTCGGGGCGATGGGGTTCAGCTCCGAGCACCAGGCCGTCGTTTCTCGATGGTTCCTCCAGGCGGTTCCATGGGTGTCTGGCGGGATGGTCTTGAAATCCTCCCTGGGGGTGCCGTCATAATGTGCCTTTGTCGCGCCATCTCCAAAAGACATGATCGCCCAGGCTCCGATGAATGCGCCGCCCCCCCTCCAGCCCCATGCCGCCCACCTCATCTGGCAGGGCTGGTCAACGGGGTCTTTAGGGCCAGAGGTTCTGACCATGGAGTTCTCGCATGGCTGAAGCGAAAACCAAACCCACCGAAGCGAGCATTGAAGATTATCTCGACTCGCGCGCAAGCGAGGAGCAGCGCTCCGACTGCAAAGCATTGATGGCCATGCTCAAAAAGGTCACGAAGCAGAATCCCAGGATGTGGGGGCCGAGCATCGTCGGGTACGGCTCCTATCAGTACACCTACGAATCAGGGCGCACGGGTGTTTCCTGCCTCACCGGTTTTGCGATACGCGGCAAGGAAATTGTTGTCTATCTGACCCCGGGCTGGGATGGGGCGGAACGGCTTCTGGCACAGCTCGGCAAACACAAGATGGGCAAGGGCTGCTTGTACTTCAAGCGGCTCACCGACATTGATTCGTCCATACTTGAGCAGCTCATTTCTGGGTCGGTGGCCGAACTTCTCCGCCGATCGGGCGTTCCGACCGGCGCCTGACCTCCCGCTCAAGCCAGACTCCGCCTGCATTGCCTCCCGTTCCCGTCATCCGTGCGCTGGGGTTCCGGGGCACCCTCAGCCGCTCCGAGGGCACAAACGAGGATTGGCAATTCGTATCCTCTTGCGCCAAAGGGAGCCTGCTGAGGGTGCGCGAGGCAAGGGCCTTGATGTAACGTGCCATGGAGCAACCGGCGATGCCTGGGCGCCCAGTTCTTCCTGGATGATGCTTGGAAGGCTCATGTCCTGCTTCCAGGGGTCCACGAAGTCGGTGAAGAGGGGGTGGTTGGGAACAAAGAAGCCGATGGACCAACCTGAGGCACCCTAGGCCAACGGCTGGGAGACGGGATGGACAGGAGCCTGGTCACCCGTCACCAGGAAAAGGTTCAACAGCATGTCCATCCGGATGGTGACCCGGTAGGGATCACTGGCGTCCGCCGGCACCACCCAATCGAGCTCGAAAAGGCCGAGGCGGACCCTTGAAATCGCGTCATCGACCTCGCTGGATTCCAGCCTGGATTCCTTCAGGACGAACCGGACGAAATCGGCCCCGTCCGCCTTGATGCGGCGGATCCCGACCGGGTGGAGGGCCCGGAAGGACCGGGTGCTCCCTTCGAATTCCACTGCGGCCCCGGCCTGACCAGGAGGGAGAAGGCGCTGGACGAGCCCCAGGCCTCAGGGGGCGGCGAGCCTGATCCGGGCCTCCTCCAGGACGATCCGGCGCTCCCGGTACAGGGCGCCGAGGGCCAACTTGAAGGCCTTCTTGCTCATGCCGAAGAGCTCGTAGATCTCCTGGGGCGGGGTGCGGTCCGTCACGGGCAGGGATCCGCCGTGGCGGCGCAGGACCCTCAGGACGGTTTCCGTCGCGGCCTCCACCTTGGCGTAGCCCGGAGCGGCCAGGGCGATGTTGAGCTTGCCGTCGGGGCGCAGGGCCTTCACGTAGCCGTCCTGCACGTGGCCCCGGGGCGGGATCTTGAAGCACTCGTTGGCGTGCACGAGGCCCCAGTAGCGGTGGTTCACGACGACCCGCAGGCCCAGGTCCGTGGGCTCGGCCACGACGAGGGTGACCTTGTCCCCCTCCCTGAGGCCCTCGGCCTCGTCCTGGAGGAAGGCGTCCAGGCGCATGGAGGCCGCGACCCGCCCGTCCACGGCCTCGAACACGGCCACAAGGACCTTGCGGCCGGGCACCACGCGGTGCTTCTGGTCCCGCCGGACCTCGGCCCAGGGCAGGAGCAGGTCCTTGGGCAGGCCCCAGTCCAGGAAGGCCCCGGCATCCCCCACGGAAACGATCTTCAGGCAGGCCACCTCGCCCACCCGGGCCTTGGCTTCCAGCTTGGCTTGGCCTTTGTCCGCCACGGATCACCCTTCCTGCGGCAGGGTCGGCGGGGCGGCAGCGCCCCGCGTGGCCGCGGCACCCATGAGTATAGCCCCCGGCGCCGGGCGCCCTTCCCGCTCATGGAAAGCAACCCCGGTTTCACTCAGGAATCGGCCTGTCCATCTGGAAACCAAAGGTCTTCCAGGCCCCATCGAGCTTGAAGCGCGCCTCTCGCCAAGGCGATCCCCCGACACGCAACGATGCGTCGTCACGTTACCATCCCATTCCAAGGTGTCCCGTGCCCAGAGTCGTTCTGCTGATCGCATCGCTATTCGTGTTCCTGCTCGCCTACCAGTACCTCAGGCATCCCATGCGCATGTGGGAAAAGCTGCTCCGGCCCGGGCTTGGGGGACTGCCCGTTTCCGACGTTACGGGCAGGCGGATCTCCCTCTTCATGGGAATCACGGCGGCGCTGCTGGGCCTGGCCTTGGCTGGCCTCTTCCTGCTCTCCCTGCTCCAGACATAAGGGCCCAGGACCGTACTGCCGATCCGCCTTTTCCATGGATGGAAGACCAGCCCGGGATGGAGGGTTGACCGCCGGGACCCGGGCGCTCAAGCTCGCTCGATGCAGGACGTGCATCCTGCCAGGAGATGGGCATGGTCAAACAGGTATTCATCACCCTTCCCGTCGCGGACCTTCCCCGGTCCATCGCCTTCTTCCAGGCGCTCGGCTTCACCCACGATCCGCGGTTCAGTGACGATACGGCGGCCTGCATCGTGATCCATGAATCGCTTTCGGTCATGCTGGGCACCCACGCCAAGTTCCGGACCTTCACGCCCAAGGCCGTCTGCGATACGTCCAAGGCCGTGGAGGTGCTCATCTCCCTCAGCTGCGACAGCCGGGAACAGGTGGATGGCCTGGTCGCGAAGGCGCTGGCGGCGGGGGGCTCGACCTACGACGAGCCGGAGGACTTCGGCTTCATCTACACGCACAGCTTCGTCGATCCGGATGGGCACGGTTGGGGTGTGCTCCACATGGCCCCGCAGCGGGAGCCTTGAGGATGGCCGATCCCCTGAAGGCATCCAGGGTCGGCCACCCTTGACCGGGCCAGCGGCTACACTGGTGTATCCAATCCACCCCTTGCCCAGATGGGAGTCCGCATGCGCGCGTCCTTGATCAGCGGTCTGCTTCTGTTCGCGCTCCAGGGTTCCCCGATCCGGGCCCAGCAGCCAGCCGGAACCCCGGTCCTGGAGGCGAGCCAGCTCATCGGTTCCTGGGAGGGCACGGATGCCACGGGCGAAAAGGGCACCCTCCAGTTCCAGCCCGGCGGTTTCGTCCAGATGACCATGCACGGGCAGCAGCTGGCCCCCCCCCCATCCCCAACGGGCCGACCCTCCGCTTCGAAATCAACGCGGCCAAGACGCCCATGTGGCTGGATCTTGTGGCCCGGGACGGCTCGGGGAAGGAACTGGGGCGCTTCAAGTTGATCTTCCGCATGGTGGGGCCCAAGGAGATGGTGGTCCGGTCCGGCGAGGACCCCACCCTCCGGCCGATGGCCTTCGATGACAGCGACCAGGAAAACACCCTCACCCTCACCAAGGTCTATTGACCCCTGGCCCGGCGGAAGGCACCTCCAGGAGCCTCCCCTTCAGGCAAACTGGGAAGCATCCCCCGGATCCCCATGGAACTCGCCCTCCGCATCGCCTGCCTCTGCCTGCTCCTGGCGGGCGTGGAGACCCTCCACGGCATCGCGCGCATGCGCTGGCTCGTGCCCCGCATCGGCAAGGCCCGGGCCCACCGGGTCTCCATCGTGACGGCGTCCCTGTTGGCCTTCGCCACCTGCCTGGCCCTGGTTCCCTCCCTGGGCCTGCGGGCCACCCCTTCCCTCCTGGGTCTGGGGGCGGGGCTGGCGGTCTTCATGGCCGGCTTCGATATCGTCATCGGCCGGTTCGCGGCCCGGATGCCCTGGTCCGTCATCTGGGCGGATTTCAATCCGGCCAAGGGCAACCTGCTCTCCGCCGGCCTGGCCCTGCTTGTTTTCCTGCCACTGCTGGCCATGCGACTGCTTGGCTGAATCTCGCCCCCCGGAGGTCCCGTGTTCCGTGAAATCACCGTCCAGCGCCTGACTGCTGGGTCCATCTTCAAGCTGGCCGCCATCGGAATGTTCGGCTTCCTGGTGCCCTTCTCGCTCCTCATGGGCGTGGGGGCCCTCTTCGGCGCCTCCACGGTGACCTGGAACCAACAGCCCATCACGGGCCTGGCCGGCCTCGCGGCCTCCCCCTTCATCGGCGCCTTCGTGGCCGCGATCTTCACCCTGCTCCTGGGCGCCTTCATGGCCCTCGGGCTGGGGCTGTTCAGTCTGGTGCGGCCCCTCACCCTGCTGGTGAAGGAACTGCCGGCCGAGGAGGAGGCGCCCCAGGCCTAGCGCGCGGCCAGGGCCCCCACGTAGTGGGCCAGGGCGTGGTCCAGCCAGCGGCGGCCGGGCACGTTCCGGGCCACGTAGCCCATGTGGCCCCCCGTGCGTTCCACGTGCAGGTGCACCTGGGCCGATCGGGGGAAGCGCTGCACGTCGGAGCCGGGGGCGAAGGGATCGTCCACGGAGGTGAGGATGACGGTGGGCACCTGGATCCCCGCCAGGTGGGGGCCGCAGGAACAGCCGGCATAGTATTCGGCCCGGCTGGGGAAGCCCGCCCGGGGGGCCGTGTAGGCCGCGTCGAAGTCCCGGAGGGTGCGCAGGCGGCCCAGGTTTTCGGCGCCGGGGCGGCCCGCCACTTCCCGGCCCAGGCGGCGCAGGAAGTACTGATCGTAGGCCCGGGAGAAACCCGTGACGAGGCGCCGGGAGCAGGCGTCCAGGTCCGCCGGGGGGTTCACGGCCAGGACGGCGTCGGGCTGGGCCAGGTGGTGGTCCCGCCCGGCCAGGAGGAGGGCGATATTGGCGCTGATGGAGAAGCCCACCACCACCAGGCGCGCGCCCTGGTACCGCTCGCGGCACAGGTCCAGCACGGCGGCCATGTCGGGGGTGGCCCCGCTGTGGTAGATGCCCTGGGCGAGGCCCCTGCCGGCGCCGGCGCCCCGGTGGTTCACGGCGACCACGGTGTGCCCGGCGGCGTGGAAGAGGGCCGCGGCGCGCCGCATGTAGTGGCCCTCCACGCTGCCGCCCAGGCCGTGGAAGAGGGCGACGACGAGGCCGCTGGGGCCCCGCAGGGCCTGGAGGGCCAGGGCGTCGCCGTCGGCGAGGACGAGGCGGAAGCGCTCCCAGGGCAGTTCCTGGTGGGGGGTGGGCAGGTACTGGGCCGCCAGGGTCTGGAGGTGGCCCCCCCGGGCCCAGAAGGGCGGGAGGCAGGGCAGCGGCGGCAGGGGCAGTTCCATCAGCCCTTCCAGCGCCGGGGATCGGATTCGCGCAGGCCCAGCTGGTCCAGCACCCGGGTGGCGAAGGATTCGTACAGGTCCCCGATGCTTTGGGGGTGGTGGTAGTAGCCCGGCATGAGGGGCATCACGGTGGCCCCGGCGTCGTGGACCCGGAGCATGTTCTCCAGGTGGATGCGGTTCAGGGGCGTCTCGCGCAGGCAGAGCACCAGGGGCCGGCGCTCCTTGAGGCACACGTCGGCGGCGCGGCTCACGAGGCCCTCGCTGGTGCCCGCGGCGATGCGGCCCAGGGCCCCGGCGCTGCAGGGCACGACGGCCATGCCGTCGTGGAGGTGGCTGCCGCTGGAGATGTCGGCCCCCACGTTGCGCTCGTCCAGGAGGCGCACCTTGGGGGAGAGGGCGACGAGGTCGTCGGCCCTGAGCCCGCACTCGTCCATGAGACAGCGCCGGCCCGTGGCCGAGAGGAGCAGGGAGACCCGGTCCACGGCGGGATTCGCGGCGAGGCGGCGCACCACGGCGGCGCCGAAGCCCGAACCCGTGGCTCCCGTGACGGCGATGACGATGTGCCTGCCTTCCATCGGTCCTGCTCCCTCCTCCACCTTAACCGGGGAGGGCGCCCTATTCATCCTCGTCCGCGGGGGCGTAGGCCCCGAAGAAGAGGGCGTTCATGAAGGCCCGGGTGGTGAAGGGGGCGCAGCCCCGGTGGACGGGGTCCCCCGCGAAGAGGATCACGGCCCCCTTGCCCTTGCGCTCGCGCAGGGCCCAGGCGGTCTGCTGGAGGCGGGCCTCCATGGCCTTGGGCGCAAGGCCCGAGAGCACCAGGGGACCCTTGCCGAAGCGCAGGGGGTTCTCGCCGCCGGGGCTCAGGTCCAGGACGGGATCGCTGGAGTCCAGCACGGCGCCCTGGGCGGTGCCAAGGCCCCAGCCCAGGGGGTGGGTGAGGTCCACCTCGGCCTTGAGCATGGCCCCGGGGATCGTCTCCTGGAGGGCCTTGTCGTCCCGCTGGGACCAGGGGACGACCCGGTCCTCCACGGGGGGGGCGGCGGCCTCGCGCTTGGGATCCTTCTCCTTGAGGCGGGCCTCCTCGTCCCTGCGGGAGAGGAAGGACACGCCGGCGTCGGTGAGCCCGGCCCGGGCCGCGAAGGCCGCGCCGCCCTGGAGGGCCACCAGGACGCCGCCGTCGGCGCCGTGGGCCTTGAGCCGGGCCACGCCCGCGGACCCCAGGACCTGCATCCAGTTGCGGCCCAGGCCGTGGTCGTCGGGGAGGATCACGTGGGTGTAGCGGCGCAGGTCGGCCCCCGCCAGGCGCGAGGCCCGGAGCTGGGTGAAGGGGAGGCCGGCCTCCCGGAGGGTGTGCATGATGGCGCCCGCGGAGGTGGGATCGGCGGGGGCGTCCATCACCACAGCCACGCGCGGGGCCTTGAGGGTGAGGGCCTTGGGGGAGGCCAGGTCCGGCCCCTCGTCCACGGCGGCGCTTTCCAGGGGGACGACGCAGCCGGGGTTCCGGGCCGCCAGGTCCCGGAGGCGGGCCTCCAGGCCCGGATTCCGGAAGGCGGGGAAGACGGCGGTGCCGGCGGGCAAGGTGCGGCCGTGGACCTGGACGGGCTCGGGCAGGGCGGCGCCCCGGAAGCCCTGGCCCAGGAGGGCGGCGAGGATGCGGTCCCGGCCCTCGGCCCCGGAAAGGACGGCGTAGCCGTAGGCGGCGGCGGGCAGGGACTCGGCCAAGGCTTCGGGCTTCGGGTCCAGGGCCACCCGGGGGCGCACGGGGGCGCGCCAGGCGGGCACGTTGAAGGCCAGGGGCAGGCTCCAGGCGGTGGCGTCATAGCTGGGCTTGGCGCCGAAGGCGGCGCTGCGCTCCAGGAGGGCGACGGCCAGGGAGGCCCGGGGCTGATCCAGGGGCACGATCCAGCTGCCGGCAGGGGCGGGCCCCCGGGCGCCGGGCAGGATGGGCTCCAGGCCCGCCGTGTCCACGGGGGCGGCGGTGCGGTGAACCTCGATGCCGTTGCGGCGCAGCAGGTCCACCAGGGCCCGGGCCCGGCCCGGGTCGTCGCCGGGGGCCACGAGGAAGGCGCCGGCCTTGTCGCCCTTGGCGGCCTGGTCCTGGCGGGCCTTCACCCAGTCCCGGAGGAGGTCGGCCCGGCGGCTGGAGGCCACGGCCACCGTGGCCAGGGCCGCGGTCACGTGACGGCGGACGCGGCTCTCCAGGGTCAGGAGCTCGCCGTCCTTGCGCAGGTAGGCCAGGCCCCCGGGGTTGGGGCACTCGTAGGTCATGCCCACGGCCCCCTGGAAGCTGCCCCAGGAATCGCCGTAGCTGGGGTAGAAGAGATCGAAGACCTCCCGGCTGAAGTGGCGCCAGCCGGCCTTGTCGAAGGCGGCGCCCAGGGCCTCGCCAAAGGTGCGCTGCCAGCCGCCGCCGAAGGCGGGGCTCAGGGCCTGGTGCACGGGGGCCATGCCGGGGGGGAAGAAGTAGTTCTGCTCCGGCATCATCTCGTGGAAGTCGGCCAGCACCTGGGGGTTCCAGGCCAGGAACTGGGCCGTGCGGGCCCGGGTCTCGGCCTGGGTCTGCCAGGCCCAGTCCCGGTTCAGGTCGAAGAGCCGGTGGTTGAAGCGCCCCGAGGGCCAGCGCATGGTGTTCTGGGCGTCCTGGGGATCGGCGGGGTTGGCGCCCTGGAGGACCTCGGCCACCGCCTGGAGGTGGCGGGCGCGGCCATCCGGGTTCTGGGTCACGTCCAGGAGGAGGACGGCGCCCGAAAGCTGGGCGAGGGTCTCCGGATCCCGGCTGGCGGCGAAGTGCCAGGCCACCTGCAGGGCGGCCTCCGTGCCCGCGGCTTCGTTGCCGTGCACGGAGAAGCCCAGCCACACGAAGACGGGGTTGCGGGCGGCCAGATCCGCCGCCTCGGCGGGGGCCAGGCCCCGGGGATCCGCCAGGCGGGCGTTGGCGGCCTTCAGGGCGTCCAGGCGGCTGATGTTCCCGGGGCTGGAGATGGCCAGGAGCACCTGGGGGCGCCCCTCCTCCGTGACATGGTAGGTGAAGGCCCGCACCCGGTCCCGGGCGCCCTGGAGATTCGCCAGGGCGGCGGCGAGGCCGGCGTCCGATGTGTACGCCGCGCCCGCCTCCGGCCGGGGGATGTCCCCGCGGTAGTCCCGGCCCGGCAGCAGGGCCTGGGCCGCGACGGGGAGGGCGGCGAGGAGGGCGGCGGCGGCGCGCATGGGCGGTCCTGTCAGAAGGGTCCGTAATGGAAGAGCATGGGCGGGATGAGGAGCAGCAGGGCCAGCAGCACCAGGATCCCCAGGAGGGGCAGGAACCAGGCGGCCCACTTTTCCCAGGGTATCTTGGCGGCGCCCAGCACGCCCATGGTCACCGCGGAGGTGGGCAGGATGGGGTTCACGAACTCGCAGAGCTGGAAGGCGTACACCGAGGTCTGGCGCGTGACCCCCACCAGGTCGCCTAGGGGGGCCATGATGGGCATGGTGAGGGCGGCCTGGGCGGTGCCCGAGTGGATGAAGAAGTTGATCACCGTCTGGATGAGGAACATGGTCTGGGGGATGATCGCTCTCGGCAGGATGCTCATGAGGTTCTTGCTGTGGAAGAGGACCGTGTCCAGGATCTTGGCGTCGTTGGCGATGACCAGGAGGGCCCGGGCGCAGGCCACGATGAAGACGACCCCCACCATGTCCTTGGCGCCGGCCACGAAGGACTGGGCGATGCGGCTGGAGCCCATGCCCGAGGCCACGCCCAGGACGATGCCCATGGCCAGGAACATGGCGCCCATGGCGTCCATGTCCCAGTCCAGGCGCATGATGCCGTAGACGAGCAGCACCAGGAAGCCCATGAAGAGGGAGAGCACGGCCACGTGGCGGGGGGTCCAGGCGTCCCCGGCGCCGGGGGTGTGGTCCACGGGGCCCCGCTCGTCGTCCAGCTCCTTCACGGGGCTGGCGGAGGGGTCGCGCTTGACCTTGCGGGCGTAGATCATCACGTAGGCGATCATGACGGCGGTGCCCACCACCCACGTGAAGATGCGGTAGCCCAGGCCGGAATTCACCGGCAGGCCCGCGATCTTCTGGGCCACGCCCACGGTGAAGGGGTTCAGGAAGGCCGCGGCGAAGCCCGCCGCCGCGCCCAGGAAGGGGATGCACACGCCCACGATGGAGTCGTAGCCCAGGCTGCGCGCCAACGGGATGAAGATCACCACGAAGGGGATCAGTTCCTCGCCCAGGCCGAAGATGCTGCCCGCGGCCGAGAAGACCGTCATCAGCACGGGGATCATCAGGAACTCGAGGGTGGGCCGGGCGGCGATGGCCCGGGTGAGCCGCTTGATGCCCACCTCCACCGCCCCGGTCTCGTTGAGGACGTTGAAGGCCCCGCCGATGACCAGGAGGAAGGCGATGAGGAGGCCCCCGTCCATGAAGCCCCGCAGGGGGGCCAGCACGAGCATGGCCGGGCTCAGGCGGATCTTCTCGATGACGTGGTAGGTGGCGGGATCGGGCACCATGCGCCCGTTGAGGGGCACCCGGTCGAAGACCCCCGACGGGATGATCCAGGAGAGGACCAGCACGAGGAGGACGAGGGCCTCCACCACCACGAGGGTGTGGGGCATCTTGACGTTCTTCAGCCTGGTGAGCCAGCCGACGCGCATGGTTGCTCCGTTGCCTGATTGGGGATCGGTTTCCATTGTGAACGATGGAAAATTTTATTCACGGAAAAGTTGTAACGGAAAATATTATTTTCGGATTGACGGACTCCGGAATCCCGGGAGAAATTGGCATCAATGTTGATAGCTTGTTAAGTAGACCCACCCCTCCGGGTTGCGTCTATCCTTGAACCCCCGGGTCAACACCCACCGCCCTCCCGGGCGCTTTTCATCGGAGGCACCATGCGCCGTTCCATCCTCCTCGCCGCCGCCGCGGTCTTCGTTCTCGCCGTCCCCGCCAGCGCCAAGGCCCCCTGGGTCGCCAAGGCCAAGGCCGCCGGCATCGCCGACGCCAAGTGCACCACCTGCCACACCGCCATGGGCAAGAAGGACCTCAACGAGGCCGGGCAGTTCTCCAAGGCTCACATGAAGGACGGTGAGCCCGACTACAAGGCCCTGGCCGCCCACCTGGCCAAGAAGTAGGCCTCACACCCGAATGAAGGAAGGGCCGCCCCCGGGCGGCCCTTCCTTCGTTCAGCGACCCGGTCTCAGGTCCGGCCCAGGAAGGCGGGCCCCACGGTGGTGATGGTGCCGGCCCCCATGGTGACGATGAGGTCCCCCTCCTTGGCCAGGCCGGCGAGGACGCCGGGCAGGTCCTCCACCCGGGGCACGTACCGGGCCTCCCGCTGGCCGTGGGCCAGGATGGCTTCAACGACCGAGTTACCGGTCAGGCCAGGGATGGGCGGCTCGCTGGCGGCGTAGATGTCCGTCACCAGCACCGCGTCCGCGTCGAAGAAGGCCCGGCCGAACTCCTCCAGGAGAGCGCTCGTGCGGGTGTAGCGGTGGGGCTGGAAGGCCACGAGGATGCGCCGCTCGGGGAAGCCCTTGCGGGCCGCGGCCAGGGTCGCGGCGATCTCGGTGGGGTGGTGGCCGTAGTCGTCGATGACGATGACGCCGTCCCGCTCGCCCTTCTTCTGGAAGCGCCGGTCGGCCCCCGTGAAGCTGGCCAGGCTGGCCCGGACGACCTCCCGCTCCACCCCCAGTTCCAGGGCCACGCCGATGGTGGCCAGGGCGTTGAGCACCATGTGGTGCCCGGGGACGCCGATGGAGAACTCGCCCAGATCCTCGCCCATGGCCCGCACCCGGAAGTGGGACCGCCAGCCGTCCATGCGGATGTCGGTCGCACGCACGTCCACCTGGGGATTGGTGCCGTAGGTGCGCACCTGGCGCTTGAGACGGGGGCGCAGGGAGGCCACGTTGGGGTCGTCCATGCACACGAAGACCGAGCCGTAGAAGGGGATCTTGTTCCCGAACGTGGCGAAGGCGTCCATGATCTCGGCCAGGTCCTTGTAGTGGTCCAGGTGCTCCCGGTCCACGTTGGTGATGACGCCGATGGTGGGGCTGAGCAGGAGGAAGGAGCCGTCGCTCTCGTCGGCCTCGGCCACCAGGAAGGGCCCCTTGCCCAGCTTGGCGTTGCTGCCGATGGCGCCCAGCTTGCCGCCGATGACGATGGTGGGGTCGATGCCGCCCTGGCTGAGGACCTGGGCGATCATGCTGGTGGTGGTGGTCTTCCCGTGGGAGCCGGCCACGGCGATGCCGTACTTCATGCGCATCAGCTCCGCCAGCATCTCGCCCCGGGGGATGACGGGCACCTTGGAGGCCCGGGCGGCGACCACCTCGGGGTTGTCCCCCTTCACGGCGCTGGAAATCACCACGACCTGGGCGTTCTCGATGCATTTTGCATCGTGTCCCACGTGGACCTCCACCCCCATGGCCTCCAGGCGCTGGGTGACCGCGCTCTCCTTCAGGTCGGAGCCGCTGACCCGGTAGCCCAGGTTGACCAGGACCTCCGCGATGCCGGACATGCCGATCCCGCCGATTCCCACGAAATGGATATGCTGTATCTTTCCGAACACCGTGCCGCTCCCGATCGATCCCTTCCAGGATACCTTCGAATGGGGCTCAACCATCCCCCCGCGCGGACGATCTTTAGGTGCAGGCGCCTGCCCATCCACGGTACCCCGGGCGCCGGAAACGGAGCCCCGATGCGCACGCCCCTCGTCCTCGCCCTCGCAACCGCCGCGGTCCTGCAGGCCGGGCCGCCCAAGCCCGACGGTGGCCGCCCCACCACGGACCCCGTTCCGGTCCCCCGGGTGGGCCCCACCCCCGTGCCCGCCGCCACCTTCGACCGGGGACGTCCCCAGGGCGAAGCGCCGGCGCGCCCCCTGCGCCGGGTCCCCGGCGTCACCCAGGACTCCCAGGTGGGCCACTTCGCCCCGTCGACCCGGCCCTCCGGGGTCCCCAAGCCCCTCAACCCCGCCGTCTTCCTCCCCCGGGCCACGCCCCGGGCCCCGATGTATCCCGACGGCGAGTTCTGGCGCAAGCGGGACATCATGGCCGAGATCCAGCACATGGCCCGCAAGGGCTTCATCCCCGTGACCCCGTGCAAGGACTTGACGGAGATCACGGGCGTCTCCATCTTCCCCGCCGGCTGGAGGGCCTACGGCTTCACCGTGCCCGCCGGCGAGAGCATCCACGTGCGGCTGCACCACACCAACGAGGGCTGGTTCCGGCTCTCCATGGTGGACCGCTGGGGCCAGCTGCGGGAAGGGATGCTCCAGAACCTCATCCCCACGGGCAACCCCGAGGTCACCTACAAGAACCCCAACGACATGCCCAACACCGTCTACGTGATCGTGGACGACCCCTCCTGGATGTCCTCCAGGGCCAATCCCTTCATCCTGAAGGTGGACCGCAGCTGGGATCCGGCGAAGCTCAAGGCCCCCGAGATGCCCCAGGTGATGGGGCTCTGGGCCTCGGTGGACCTGGGCGTGGTGCCCAACCCGCAAGCCAAGCCTGCCGACAAGCCGGCGGAGAAGCCCGCCGAAGCCGCCGTTCCCAAGGGGTGAAATGGGGGCACCCGTCCGCCTG
>DATGXY010000076.1:0-13746 GCA_035298525.1 Holophaga sp. | reverse complement strand
GCCGGGTCAGCCTTTGGACTTCGCTCTCCATTCCTCCAGCGTGATCAACCTGGGAGCCGAGTACCAGCGAATAGTTCATAACGCTCGAGAAATTCGGCTGGGAAAGCGTCAGGCCCCCGCAAGGGGGCCTGAACGCTTACGTTACTCCAAATAGCTTTTCTTGGAATCTTGAGGTGCAAACACTAGGTTGATGAGGCCTGGGAGGTGTCTTTGCTAAAGAAAAACCAAATAACTGATTTTGTGTGTCTTGTAAAAATTTAATCTGCGCTGATGAGGGCCCCGATGATCGGGATTCCTACTAGACTTTTAGCCTTTGTGGCACCCCCCCGAGTGGGTAGAGGGCCAAACTGGATTTCTGAGACAAGGGTAGATTGCAGAATTGTCTCAGAACTGGATAGGTAGACACCACAGTTCTTCTGGGATTAAGGTTTGTGTTCCCCGGATTTTGTTATGCAAGCATAACGATCAGCGGAATGGAGCTAAAGGCCGCTGCCATGCGGCCAAGCATTGTTCGCGTCCCGCCTGGGGATGTTCGCCGTTCCGCTATCTCAATGAGTAGCCCTGGTCGCATAAGTCCCTCCTTCTGGTATCCCCCTTGGATATTCATCTTCCATGAATGGATGACTCCTTTCCTGCGCTTCTTCGGCCTTCCCAGGCACCAGGGCGGAGAGGGGCGTCCGAATCAAGGGTTTCGGGTTAAAGGAAATTTAAAAGATTCGCTTTGAGAAAAGGCTGTAAGTATTGTTAAAAGAGATTTTGGTGTTTTTTATTTCGCCCCTGCCTCGGGGCGTTTCACTGTACGGTTCCCGGCTCCCCCAGCCGATCCACCAGCTCCCGCACCTTCACGCCCAGGTCCGCGTAGCTGCGCATGCAGAGGGAGAGGCCGCGGGTGGCCCAGGGCTCGGCCAGGGGGAGGGCGCGGAGGGTGAGGGACCTGCTGCATTTGCGGGCGGCGGTCTCGGGCATGAAGCCCAGGCCCACGCCCCACTGCACCATCTGGCCCATGGCCTCGAAGGTTGGGACCCGCACACGGAAGGCGGGGGCCTGGCCGGCGCGGACGGCGTGCTCCCGCAGGAGCTCCTGGAGGGGGTTGCCCTGGGGGAGGCCCACCCAGGGCTCGGCCAGGGTGTCCTGGAAGGCCACGCGCTTGAGGCGGGCCAGGGGGTGGTCGGCGGCCACGGCCACGAGGAGGTGGTCCACGGCGAAGGGGCGGCGCTCCAGGCCACCGGCGTCCACGGCGTCGGAGACGATGCCCAGGTCCGCGTACTCCGCGGCCACGGCCTGGACGATGACCTTGCTGGGGCGCTCCTTCAGGTCCACCTCCACATTGGGGTGGTCCGCCAGGAAGGGGGCGAGCCGCTCCGGCAGGAGGCCGTTCATGGCGGAGGTGTTGGCCAGGAGGCGCACCTGGGTCTTGAAGCCCCGGGCGTACTCGCCCATTTCCCCCTGCATCTGGTCCACCTGGCGCAGGATGATGCGGGCATGGTGAACGAGGGCCGAACCGGCGGGGGTCAGCTCCACCCCCCGGGCCTTCCGGGCCAGGAGGGGCAGGCCGATCATTTCCTCCATGGCGCGCAGTCGGGCGCTGGCGCTGGGCAGGGCCAGGTTGGCCTGGGTGGCCCCATGGGTGATGCTGCCGGCCTCCGCGACGCGAAGGAACAAGCGAAGGTCCATGAGATCGAATCGCATGAGCCGATCCTAGCACTTTGAGCCTTCGGATTTGACGAAGGCTGGATTCGGCCATTCCCCATGGTGGTCAGGGCAGGGGTGGAAGAAGCTGGAACATGCCGGGCGCCGGCTTTTCCGGGCGCCATTGGCATGGAGGATTCAATGTACGGCCCGATTCTGCTCCTGCTCGCGATCTTCTGGATGGGTGTCCTGGGGGAAGGTCCCCAGCGTGAGGCTTATCCCATCGACTGATCCTCCTCCGCGGGGGGAGGGGCCCTGTTCCGGGCCATCCCCCGCCGTTCCGCCAGCCTGGGGGCCTGCACATTTTTGAGGGCACTCCCAGGGTTGGGTCTCCCTCAAGGGCAACAGGGGGGCGACCGGGTGGGTTTTCCGCAGACGTCGCGGATCCAGGGTGCCCCCGAGGCGCGGCCCCACTGGATTCCCGAACGTTCGGCCCGTTTTTCCCCGGCGGTGAGTGGGGCCCGGGCCATGGCAGACTGGGATCCGCGCCCTTCCGGAGACCCTGCATGGCCGGCACCAGCCTTTTCGCCCTCATCGACGATATCGCCTCCATCCTGGACGATGTGGCCCTGCTCACCAAGGTCGCCGCCCGGAAGACCACCGGCGTGCTGGGGGATGATCTGGCCCTGAACGCCCACCAGGTGGGGGGGGTCCGGGCGGACCGGGAACTCCCCGTGGTGTGGGCCGTGGCCAAGGGCTCGGCCCGCAACAAGCTGATCCTGGTGCCCGCGGCCCTGGCCATCAGCGCCCTCGCGCCCTTCCTGGTGACCCCGCTGCTCATGGCCGGCGGCGCCTACCTCTGCTACGAGGGGTTCGAGAAGGTGGCCCACCGCTTCCTCCCCCATCCGGGGGAGGCGCCCCCGGCGGAGGCCCCTCCGGTGGACCCGGCCGCCCACGAACGGGAGAAGATCCAGGGCGCCGTGCGCACGGATTTCATCCTGTCGGCGGAGATCGTGGCCATCACCCTGGGCACCGTGGCCCAGGCCCCCTTCATCACGCGGCTGGTGGTGCTGGCGGGGGTGGGCGCCCTCATGACCGCCGGCGTGTACGGCCTCGTGGCCTGCATCGTGAAACTGGACGACCTGGGCCTCCTCCTGGCGGGCCGCCGCGGGCGTCTGCCCCGCCTGGCGGGGGCGGCCCTCCTCAAGGCCGCCCCCCTGCTCATGAAGGCCCTGGCCCTGGCGGGGACCCTGGCCATGTTCCTGGTGGGCGGGGGCATCATCAGCCATGGGTTGCACCTGGCCCCCCACGCGCCGGCCTGGCCCCTGGGAGTCCTGGTTCCCCTGGCCGCGGACCTGGCCGTGGGCCTGGTGACGGGCGCGGGGGTGCTGGTCGGGGTCCTGGGGGCCAAGCGGTTGATGGCCCGCATGAGGAAGGCGGGGTAGGGCCCCGGTCGCCCGGGGCTCCCCTCAGTCGGTGGCGTTCTTGAAGACCATGTACTTGACCCGGACCCAGATGGCCCGATTGTAGGCCCCGGACGGGTCATAGGGGGCGTAGTCGGTGATGCGCACCTTGGCCAGCCGGCCCGCGCTGGTGCGGACCACGAAGGTGTCCCCGAGCTTGATGGCGTACTGGGCGCCGGTGGTGGTGACATCCTTCAGGTATTCGGCGGCGTGGGCCTTGGTGATCTGATCGTAGGGCAGGTCGGTGACCGGGACGGAGGGGATGCCCCACATGAAGAGCTTCCACTCGCCCTGCCACCAGGTGAACAGCTCGTAGTTGGCCGCGGGCCACGGGACCCCGTCGCCCTCCTCCCAGCCGAAGCCGCCGATGAGGTTGGTATCCAGGTCCAGGGTGTTCTGGGACCAGTCGTCGTCCCAGTACCAGCCGTAGTAGGCGTTGATGTACTGCTCGCCCATGTTGTAGGGGCGCTCGACGCTGAAGCCGCCCTTCTTCTCCGTGTACAGGCCCTTCTCGGTGTGGGCCACGAGCACCATCCGGGGCCAGACGGAGGGCGTCACGTCCTTCAGGGAGCAGGTCCAGACGTAGGGCCGCTTGTAGTCGTCCACAACCTTGCCGAGCTCGATGACGGGGTACGACGGGTCGTCGGGGAAGAAGAGCTTGACCCAGTCGACGGGGGCGTTGACGCCCTCGGTGATCTGGGTCTCCAGGAAGGGGTTCCCGGCGATGGTCACGTCGTCGATGACGGCCCATTCGATGGTGGGCTTCACCGGTTCCGGGGGCACGTAGATGCCGGAGAGGGGCCGGTCCCGCACGGTTCCCTTGATGTTGGTGACCCGGATCTGCTCGGTGCCCGTGAAGGCGTAGCCGTTGGGGTACGAGGCGTAGTCGGCCAGGGGGTAGTACACGAAGAAGTCCGAACCCACCAGGTCGCGGTTCATGGTCCGGGCGTTGCCCTTGCCGTCGATGAACTCCACCTTCGTGACGCCGTTGTAGTCGTCCACGACGGCGTTCACGCTGCCCGAGCCGCTGTCGTAGTAGGCGTAGAAGATGTCGGACTCGATGGTGCTGCCGTTGGGCACCACGGGCCTGGGGGCCCGGGCGATGATCACGGAATTGGGGTTCAGGCGCATGTCGAAGATGTTGTAGCCCGCCGGCAGCGCCTCGCCCTTCACCAACCCGTTGGCCGCGAAGGTGCCCCCGTCCAGGCAGATGGTCCAGTTGTCCAGCTTCATGGCCTTCTGCATGCCCGCCAGGTCCTGGTAGGCGAAGCCCAGGCCGTCGTTGACGTACCCCCCGACGCCCCACAGGAAGGCATCGCCCAGGGTGACCCGGGGCGCCGTGGGACGGCGGTCGGCGTAGACCAGGCTGTGCACGAAGGTGCCGTCGCCCACGTCGAAGTAGAGGTCGGCGCACACGGCCCTGCAGCGGACCATGTACTCGTTCCAGTCGCCCAGGCTCTCGTAGGCGCCGGTGGTCTTGTTCATGCGCATGACGTCCGCGGCCATCTGGGTCATGGTCAGGCTCACGGGGGCGCCGCTTTCCAGGGCCCTCAGCTCGTTGAGGGTCAGGTAGATGGGCGTGCCGTTCTGGGTGGTGTCCACGACCCAGAAGACGCCGGGGGTGGAGGGGTAGGTGCCCGCGGGCTCCAGCAGGTTGATCTGGCTCTGGCCCGGCTGGAAGGTGGCGATGTTGTGGCCGCCGATGCGCAGGGCGAGGGTGGGCACCACGTTGCTCGCACAGGCCGTGCCCTGGTTGTAGACCTTGAGGAAGAGCTTGATCTCGGCGGCCTGGGTCGGGTCGGTGGTGGTGGCCTGGGACCATTCCTGGGCGGTCACCCGGGAACCCCCCTGGGAGACCGCGTTGCTGGTCTCGTTGGTGTTGGAGATGCTGCCCCCGTAGTTGGCGTGGACCTCCACCGAGGCCTTCACCCCGGGGAAGCTGAATTCGGCGCTCGCGGTGACGCCCACCTCCCAGTTGTCCTCCCGGGTGCGGGAGTGGGTGGCGGTGGTGGTGCTGTCCCAGGTGGTGCCGTCCTCGATGGTGCGGCCCTGGGTCACGGTGATCTGCTTCTTGAGGGTGACCCGGTAGCCCTCCAGGCGCACCACGATCTCCGGCAGGGCCGGCACCATGGGGAGGTCGCCCGGGGACTTGACGGACACGTCCATGTTGGCGCCCGAGGCCTCGGTGAGGTCGTCGAAGGGATCCTGGTCCGTGGAGCGCTGGTAGGGGTCGGACTTGAAGTAGCGCACCGCGTGGTCCCCGTTCCAGAGCTTGGGCTTGCCGGTCAGGGTGTCCCAGGTGTAGCCGTAGAGCTCCATGTAGTCGGGGATGCCGTCCCCGTCCGTGTCCACCAGGTCGCCGTCGTTGACGCCGTCCCCGTTGTCGTCCTGCTGCAGGGCGGCGATGACGCCGTCCTTGTTGGCGTCCGAGACCAGGTCCGCCGCGGTCCAGGCCTTCACGCCGAAGACCTCCACGTTGTCGGGAATGCCGTCCTTGTCGGTGTCCACGGCGTAGGGGTCGGTGTGGAGGATGGTCGTCTCCACGTCGTCGGGGATGCCGTCCCCGTCCGTGTCCGGATGGCCCGCCCGCAGGGAGGCGATCGTCTTCTCGTACACGGAGGCGATGGTCAGGCTCGTGCCGCCGTTCGTGCCGCCTCCCCCGCTGGCGGAACCCCCGCCACCTCCGCAGCCGAGCCCCAGGGACAAGCAGGCAAGAATGAGCAAAGACCACTTGTAATTAATATTCACATCTACCTCCCGGTCAATGCATTGCAGTCTGTAGAAGTGGGTATCAAGGCAAAGCTGGGAATCAGATATGAATAATCTGCAAACGGGAAGATAATGGGTTGTAAACCGATACCCCCATGAACCCGTCCGCGCCCCTCCTGCTGATCGAGGACGAATCCGCGCAGCGCGTGCTGCTGGCGGCGTATCTGCGCCAGGCTTCCTTCCGGGTGGTGGAGGCCTGCAACTTGGCGGAGGGGCGAACTTGCGCGCGCCGGGATGCCCCCCGTCTGGTCATTCTGGACCTGGACCTGCCCGAAGGCGATGGCCTGGGGTTCGCGCGGGATCTCATCCACGCCGGGGTGCCCCTGCTCATCCTCGCGAGCCGGCCCGGGGACCGGCTCCGGGCCCTCCAGGCGGGGGCGGACGATGGGCTGGACAAGCCTTACGATCCCCGGGAACTGCTGGTGCGGGTCCAGAACCTGGACCGGCGCTGCGGCGGACCGGCCCGGGGCGCCCTGGCTCTGGGCGCCTACCACCTGGACACCCCGGGGCGCAGGGTCCTGGACGCCGAGGGGCGGGAGGTGGACCTGACCCGGGGCGAGTACGATCTCCTCGTCGCCCTGGTGGGGGCCCGGGGCCGGGTGCTGGGTCGCTCGGACCTCTCCGAGGTCATCAATCCCCTGGGCGCCACGGTCTGCAGCCGCAGCGTGGATGTGCTGGTCTCCCGCCTGCGGCGGAAACTGGCGGATGATCCCAGGCACCCCAGTCTGCTCCTCACGGTGCCGGGGGTGGGCTACCGCACGCGCCCGGGCTGAGGCTGGCCGCGTGCGGCAAGGCGGCCTTTCCGGCGCTACCCTGGGGCATTCCCCGGAGCCGCCATGATCCCTTTCCTCCTCGTGCCCGCCCTGGTGGCCGCGCCGCCCGCCGTCACCCCCGAAGCCGCGGTGGCCGCCGTGTTGGACGACTGGCATCTCGCCGCGGCCCAGGCGGATGAGGAACGGTACTTCGGCCACATGGCCGAGGGTGCGGTATTCCTGGGGACGGACGCCACGGAGCGGTGGGACAAGGCCGCCTTCCGGGCCTACGCCCACCCCCACTTCGCCAAGGGGCGGGCCTGGTCCTTCAAGGCCGTGCGCCGCAGCATCGCCCTCTCCGGGGACATGGCCTGGTTCGACGAGGACCTGGACACGCCCAGCATGGGGCCCTGCCGGGGCTCCGGGGTGCTGGCGCGCCGGGACGGGGCCTGGCGCATCCTCCAGTACAACCTCACGGTGCCCATCCCCAACGCCCTCATGGGCCAGGTGAGCCGGGCCATCGCCGACCACCTGAAGGGGACGAAGGCCCGCCCCTGAGGGCGGGCCTTCCTTCAGCGGGCCGGGCTCCGGTGCCTTCCGTTCAGTTCGCCGTGAGGGTGGCGGCGGTGATGGCGATGGGCGAAAGGGTCCCGTCGGGGTTCAGCACCTGGCATTTGGCCGCGTCGGGGGTGAGGGTGGCCGTGGCCCCGGCGGTGACGCCGGGCTTCAGGTCCAGGGCGATGCGCACCAGGGCCTTGTCCAGGGTCTTGGGGGAGGCCACGCCCTTCTCGGCCACGGTGCCCAGGAGGGAGGCGCCGCTGAGCTTGGCCTTGAGGATGGGGGTGCCGGTCCCCAGGTTGAAGGCGGTGCCGTTGGCGATGTAGGTGCCCGCGGCGTCCGAGGCCGAGACATTGGACCAGGCCGCGGCGGTCCCGCCCAGGGTGAAGGCCACCGTGACCCCGGACCCGGTGGCGGAGGCGGGGCCCCACACTTCCAGCACGAGGTGGGAGCCCGAGCTGAGGGCCGCGTTCTTCTTCAGCTGGTACGTGCCCGTGGTCGGGTCGGTGTAGGCGAGGGCCGTGGCGGTCTTGGGACCGGAGGCCCCGCCGCCCCCGCCGCAGGCGGCCAGGGCGCAGAGGAGGGCGGGAAGGAAGGCGTGCTTGAGCTTCATGGTTGTCTCCGCGCTCACTTGATCTGGTCCAGGAGGGTCCCCAGGTCGGTGTCGTCCACCGTGCCCGATCCCTTGAAGTTGGCGGGGCTGGCCGCGGACTTGCCCCACTCGGCGGCGAGGGTGAGCAGATCCCGGGGGTCCGCCGCCCCGTCCCCGTTGAGGTCGACGCCCTTGACGGTGATGGTGGCGGTGGCGGTGCGGGTTGTGGCCACCTTGTGGGTGGCGGTGAGGGTGTAGGTGGCGGTGGCCAGGGGCACCGTGGCGGGGACGGTGACGGTGGTGCCGAGCCCGGCGTCCACGTGGCCGGCGGGGGAGGTGAGGCTCCAGTCCACGCCCAGGCCCAGGTCGCCGGTGCAGGTGAAGAGGCAGGTGCCGCCGGGCCGGAGGATGGCGCTGGCGGGGGTCAGGGCCAGGCTCACGGCGCCCAGGTCCACCACGTTCACCTGCACGGAGGCGGCGCGGGTGGGGGCGCCGTTGCTGGTGGCGGTGAGGGTGAAGGTGCCCGCGGTGGCGCTGCTCCAGGTGGCGGTGGTGCCGCCCTGGGTAGTGAAGGCGCCGCCGCTGCAGGTCCAGGCCACGGTGCCGTCGGTGAGGCTGCCCACGGAGGCGGTGAGGTTCACGGGCTGGGAGCGGTCCACGAGGGTGGCGCTGGGCACGAGGCCCACGGTGACGGTGTCCGGGGCCACCAGGGTCACGGGCCGGGTGGCGGCGGTGCCCGTCTCCACCGGGGTGGCGGTGACGGTGTAGGCGCCGGGGGTGGACCCGGCGGTGAAGGTGGTGGTGGCCGAACCGTCCCCGGCGGTGCGCGCGGGATTGAAGGTGCCGCCGCCGTTGTTGACGCTCCAGTCCACGCGGTTGTCGGAGGCCTGGCCCGTGACCGTGGCGGTGAAGGGCACCTGGGCCCCGGTCACCACGGTGAGGGGGGTGGCGGTCATGGCGGCCCTGGGGCCCTGGGAGACCAGGAGGGCCAGGTCGTCGATGGCGAAGACGGTGCCGGTCTTGTCGCCCCCGGGCTGGTAGGACTCCAGGCGCAGGCGGATGGTCTGGCCCTTCCAGGGCGTGAGGTCGTAGGGGCCGTAGGCCTTCCACACGGCCTTGCCGTTGACCACCTCGGCCGCGGTGTTATCGGCGCTCATGAGGGTGGCCAGGGTGGTGCCGGTGGTGCTCAGGACCTTCACCTTGAAGATATTGGCGGCGGTGGCGGGGGTGGAGGTGCCGTTGCGGATGCCCATCCAGAAGGAGAGGCCCAGGCTGCCGGTGGCGGGCAGTTCCACGTCCTGCATGGCGTGGTCGGTGCAGGAGGAGGCCCAGTCGCCGATGCAGAGATAGAACTTGCCGGCGTGGGGATCCACCTGGTCGTAGTAGCCGGCCCCCAGGACGACGCCGGCGGACCAGAGATCCCAGCCGTTCTGGCCGTGCTCGAAGGTGCCGTTGAAGAGGCGGACGACGCTGAGGGTGGCGGGGGCCGCGTCGGCGGAGCCCTGGGCCCCGGAGACCCGGAGGCCGATGGCGGCCTGGTCGTCGGCGAGGGTGGCGCCGGTGAGGGTGCAGGCGGGGGAGTCCGTGCCGACGGCGGAGCCGTTCTTCGTCCAGGCGAAGTGCAGGGGGCCCTGGCCCGTGGCGCCGGCGGTGAAGGTGACGGAACCGCCCAGCTTCACCTCCGTGGAGACGGGGACGGGGGTGATGACGGGGGTCGCGCCCCCGTTCTGCACCAGGTCCACGCCGTGGATGTTGCCGGGGTCCCCGTAGTCCACGGAGGCGCCCATGATGCGGACCGCGGTGGGGTAGGTGGCGCCGGTCTTGGTGGCGGTGATGGTCTTGATGCCCGTGGCCGCGCCCTTGAGGGCGTAGATGCCCGTGGCCCCCGTGGTGGCGGTGAGGGTGCCGTCGGTGACGGTGACGCCGGAGACGGGGTTGCCCGAGCCGTCCGTGACCCGGCCGCTGAGGATCTCGCCGGCGCCCGAGGGGAAGACGTTGTAGAGGCACTCGTCGATCAGATTGAAGGAGGTGGACGAATCGATGTCCGGAAGGGCGTACCAGGCGTTGTCGGCCCCGCCCCAGCCCAGGTTCAGGTGGTAGTAGCGGGTGTTGCCGGTGTAGCCGTACCCGTCGCACACGATGGAGTGGCCCCCGGCGTCGCCGGTGATGCCGAACATCACGGGATGGCCCGCGTCCAGGTTGGGGATGACCATGGCTTCGAGCCCGTTGCCCGTCAGTTCTCCGCCCGTGTATCCGAACATGACGTTGGCGTACTTGAAGGTGGCCTTGAGCTGGGTTGCCGCCGTGTGGCTGTTGGCCCCGGATCCATCCGCGGCGTAGCTCATGTTCACGGCCAGGCCCGCGTCGTAGGTGAGGGAGCCGATCATCTGCCGCTCGGCGACCGTCGTGGCCGACGTGGGGGTGAGGGGCATGCTGGACCACACGTAGGCGCCGCCGAGCCCGTCGCCGCCCCGGGTGACGAGGGTCTGGGAGGCCCCGTCCACCGTCACCTTGAAGCTCTTGGCGCCGATGGCGGCGGTGGGCCACTGGTGGAAGCGCATGAGCTGCGCCATGGCCGTGGCCACGCAGCCGCAGACGTAGTGGTTGGGGGTGTAGTAGTTGTAGGTGTATTGGTTATTGGCCTTGGCCTGGTTCCAGGTGCTCTGCACCAGGGGCGAGACCCGCACATCGCTGACGGTGGCCACGTGGGTGTCGATGGTGGAGGGGAAGAGGAGGTCCCGCCAGCGGCCTTCGGCCCGGCCCAGGTCCTCGGGGAGGCCGGGGCCTTTGCCGAAGGATTCCACCCGGGCCAGCCGGGCCTTCATGTCCTTGCGCAGCATGAGATCCAGGTGGCTCTCGGGGCCGGCCGCCAGGGCTTCGCCTTCGCACAGGGCCACCACGGGATCGATGCGGTCATCCGCCGCCAGGATGACGAAGCCGCCCCCGGCCAGGCGCACCTCGTGGAAGAGGCTCCGGCCGGCGGCGTCCGCGTGGGTCACCACCTCGGCCACCTGGCCGCCCAGATTCGCGCCCAGGGGGGCGGGGGTGCGCTGGAGCCACGCCTGGGCGGCCGCCTGGGCCTGCAGGGCCGTGACGGGCTCCGCCAGGAGGGCTCCCCCGGAGGCCAGGGCCAGACACAGGGCCGTGGCCAGGTACGGTACGGACGGGATACGCATGCAGCCTCCGGGATGCTTGGGCGAAAGGCGGACGGCGGGACGTTGGATGGAAACGTTCCTGTTCAGGCCCGCTGGCTCACCAGGGTGGTCGGATTTTCACCACCCATGATCGCTCCATTCATCCCCGGAGGGACATGGTTTTATTCCGGAATGTGACCGAGGTCCGCTTCCGGGCCTCAGTGGTGCTTCTCCTCCCCCGCCGGGGCCTCGCCGGCCGGGATGGCGGGGAGGAAGCGGACCCTGCCGGAGGCCAGGTCGTACATGGCGGGCAGGACCGTGATCTTCCCCTTGGCGCAGAGTTCCTTGACGATGGCGCTCCTGGCCACGATGCCCTCGGCCTGGCGCCTGGCGTTGCTCTCGGCCAGGTGCGAGAGGTGGAGGGAGAGGGGTTCCTCGGTGTCCCGGTGGACGCTTTCCAGGAGCCCGGCCATGGCGGCCTGGAGGCTCCAGAGGTTCCCCGGCAGGGGCTTGGGGCCGGATTCGAAGACCGCCTTCACGGCCCCGCAGGACTCGTGGCCAAGGACGACGACGAGGACGGAGCCCAGGTGCTCCACCGCGTACTCGACGCTGGCCAGGCCCTGGAGGTCGGGGCAGTTGCCCGCCTCGCGGATGGTGAAGAGCCGGCCCAGTTCCTGGTCGAAGATGAAGTTATCGGCCAGCCGGCTGTCACTGCAGGTGACGATGACGGCGAAGGGGGCCTGCCCCTTGGCCAGGGCCTCCCGAGTGGCCGGGTCCCCCGCTCCCAGCTGGGAGCGGATCCGGAGGCCTTTGACGAAACGCTCGTTGCCCTCCTTCAGGGCTTCCAGGGCGGCGGCGGGGGAGGCGCCCTCGGCCCCCTCGTGCTGGGTGCGGAGGAGGATCTCCCGCCGGAGTTTGGCCGCCTCCTGTTCCAGGGCCTTGAGGCGCACGGCGGCCGAGGCTTTCTGGGGGGTTTCCGAAACGAGGGGGCACACGACCAGCGACAGGGCAAGGAAAGGGATGAATCGAGACATTGTTCCTTCCTATGAACAGATGCCTCATTCATCGTCACGCCCGGTCGCCAGGTTTAATCATTGAAAGTCCAAGAGGTGCGCGGCCCCTCCGCTCCCCGGAGGCCGGGGTGCGCTCGTGCGGGACGGCCCTCCGGTTTCTTGAATCCGAAGGTGCGGGACGTTCGGGGGGACGGCCGGGCCCATGCCTGCCCATGGACGGGCGGCCCTTGGCTGGGGATGCGGCCATGATTCCCATGGGCTGGGCCCGGGGGGACTGGATCGCGGCCGCGGGGCCCCGCCCCGCGGTCCCGTCAGGGAGCCTGGAACTGCACCCCCGCTTTCGCCAGATGCCTGCGGAGACCGACCCGCTCGGACATCCGGCTCGTTTCGTTCCACGCCTCCACTTCCGCCGAGCCGATATCGTAAAACCAGGCGGCCAGTTTGAGGCGACCCGCCGTCAATCCTTCCCGGACGGCGGGATAGGTGCGCAGGTGCTCCAACT
Source organism: Holophaga sp. (assembly GCA_035298525.1). Lineage (GTDB taxonomy): Bacteria > Acidobacteriota > Holophagae > Holophagales > Holophagaceae > Mesoterricola. Next base: position 1,334 of record DATGXY010000076.1, on the reverse strand, counting down.
GGGCCAGGACATTGGCCCGGGCGACCCGATCGGCGGTGGCCTGGGGGCCATCCGGAAGGGCGTCGAAGGATTCAATCCAGGCGGAAAGGCAGGGACAGCCGGCCTCGCACCCGCCGGCCAGGACGGCCTTGATGGCCCCGCATCCCGTGTGGCCGCACACGACGATCTGCCGGATCCCCAGGACGCTGATGGCGAATTCCACCGCCGCGCCTTCGGAGGTGGCGGGCCCCTGCCCGAAGGCCGGAATGTGATTGCCCACGTTCCGCACGATGAACAGTTCTCCGGGCTCCGTGGAGGTGATGAGATTGGGATTGATGCGGCTATCGGCGCAGGTGATGAAGAAGGTATGGGGTTGCTGGCCGCCTTCCAGGCTCCTGAAGAGTTCCCGGGTCGAGCCCACGAAGTCCGTGCGGAACCTTTCCACTCCGGCCACCAGGCGATCGATTCCTCGTCCCGGGCCATCCCCCCCCAGGCCCCGGACCACTTCCGCCTCCGTGAAGGCCAGGTGCCCGGCCAGGTCGCCCAGGGCCTCCTGGGCCGCCAGGATCCGGAGCCCCTGCGGGGGCAGGCCCTTGATCACGTAGGGTCCCCTGCGGTCCCGGAGGGCGCGGGCCAGGTCCAGGAGCCGGCTTTTCCCCGTGGTGTCCAGGAGGGTCAGGCGGGAGAGATCCAGCACGATGGGACGGTCCGGCCCCAGGTCCTCGATCCTTTTCCGGAGGGATTCCAGCCCCGGGGAGGCGAGGAAGGTGAGGGGCCCTTCGATGGAGGCGACGGCGGTCCCGTCGTGTTCCTCCAGGGCCTGCCGGGAGCCCGCGCGCCCGGCCCTCAGGGCCAGGATGGCCAGGGCCGCCCCCAGTCCCGCCTGGATGCCCAGGATGAGATCCACGAAGACGATCACCAGGAAGGTGATGGCGTAAACGAGGGCGTCCGTCCGGGCGGAGCGGTAGAGGCCCAGGAACTCCAGGGGATCCATCATGCGCAGGGCCACCGTGAGGAGGACGCCGGCCAGGACGGCCAGGGGGATGCGGGCCATGAGGCCGGAAAGGCCGTACACGGCCAGCAGGAGGACCGCCGCATGGACGAGGGCCGATCTCCGGGTGCGGGCGCCGGCCTGGACGTTCAGGGCGGAGCGGGCGATCACCCCCGTGATGGGGATGCCGCCGAAGAGGGCGGCGGCGAGGTTGCCCAGGCCCTGGCCGATGAGCTCCTGATCCGGGTCGTGGCGGGGGCCCCCGGCCAGCTTGTCGATGGCGCTGGTGGAAAGGAGGGTTTCCAGGGAGGCGAGGGCGTAGACCATGAGGGTGGATCCCGCCAGGCCCATCCAGCCCGATGGG
>DATGXY010000075.1:0-20076 GCA_035298525.1 Holophaga sp. | reverse complement strand
ATACGGCTCGCCGGGAGGAACCCCCGAAGGAGCCGGTGCCGGAGCCCGAATCCGAGCCGGTGCGCGTCGTCCAGGCCGAGGTGCCGGTGGTGCCCGCCCCCGGCGCCCCCGCCAAATCGCCCGACGACTGGTTCAACGATGCCCGGGGCGCCTTCGAAGGGCGGGCCTTCGACCGGTCCCTGGCCCTCATCACGTACGCCATCCGCCTGGATTCCCAGCGGGGGGAGTTCCACGCGTTCCACGCCAAGGTCCTGGACGTGCTCCAGCGGGACGTGCGCACCAAGGTCAAGGCCCTGGAGACGGCCATCCGCCTGAATCCCAAGGACGTGGATTCCACCATCCTGCTGGCCCAGGCCTTCCAGACCCTGGGCATGCAGACCCGGGCGACCCGCCTCTGGGAGGTCGCCTACAATCTCGCGCCCAAGCACCCGATCTTCCGGAAGGGGGGGGAGCAGGCCCGGGCGGGCGCCAAGGGCGGATCCGGCAAGGTTGCCGCCAAGGAGGCCCAGGCCGGACTGGGCGAGCAGTGGACCGCCCTCGTCGAGGGGACGAAGGACAAGCTGTCCAGGCTTTTCAAAAGGGGATGAGGATGCGGGTCGTCGCTGCGGGTCGGACGGAAGTGGGGTGCGTGAGGAAGCACAACGAAGACAACTTCCTCGTGGATCCCGAACTGGGGCTGTTCGTCGTCGCCGACGGCCTCGGGGGCCACGCCGCCGGGGAAGTCGCCAGCCAGATCGTCGTGGACAAGGTGGGCCAGTTCATCACCCACACCGTGGAGCCGGACCACACCTGGCCGGTGGACTACGACCCGAGCCTCCCCTTCGACGGGAACCGCCTGAAGGCGGCCCTTCTCCTGGCCGACCAGGGGATCCTCAACGATATCCGCACCAATCCCGAGCGGGAATCCATGGGGTCCACGGTCGTGGCCTGCCTGGTAAACGGCGAAACCGTCACACTGGTCCACGTGGGGGACAGTAGGGCTTATCTGTTGAATAAAGACGGGATACAGCAGGTCACCCAGGACCACTCCTGGGTCGCCGAACAGGTCGCCAATGGCATCCTCACCCCCGAGGAGGCCCGCCGGCATCCCTTCCGGAACGTCATCACCCAGGCCCTGGGCAATGGGGGGGACCTGGATATTTCAGTCCGGGAGCTCCGGGTGGCCGAGTTGGACCGGATCTTGCTTTGCTCCGATGGACTGTCAGGAATGGTTCAAGATGAGGAAATCTGGAATATCGTCCAGAATTCCACTGATATGGAGGAAGCGGCAGGGAGCCTCATCTCCAAGGCCATGGCCAACGGGGGCGAGGATAACATCACGGTCGTCATCGTGGCTTTCGAGCCCGATAACCTTTGAAGGTATGCAACATTCGGTTGACCGCAGGTCGGCGAGGGTTAAACTGAAACGCCAAATCTACTAAAGCGAGGCTCCAAGTGGGTCTTTTCGGTGGCAAAAAAAATCAGCTGGTGGGCCTGGATATCGGATCCAGTTCCGTGAAGGTCTGTGAGCTGCAGTTGGTGGGCAAGGGCGGGAGCCAGCGATATCGGCTCCAGAAGCTCGGCATCGCACCGCTGCCCTTCGACGCGATCGTCGACGGCGACATCATGGACAGCAACGCCGTGGCGGCCGCCATCCGCCAGGTGCTCACGGAGCAGAAGATCAAGGCCCGGGACGTGGCCATATCCGTGGCGGGCCAGCAGGTGATGGTCAAGAAAGTGACCTTCCCGCTCATGAGCCCCACGGAACTGGCGGAATCGGTGCGGTGGGAGGCCGAAAGCTTCTTCCCCGCCGGCCAGGGCCTGGACGCCTACGCCCTGGACTTCGCCGTCCTGGAGGAAAGGCCCCAGGAAGGGAACATGGACGTCGTCCTGGTGGCCTGCCGCAAGGACAAGATCGAGGCCTACATCGGCTGCGTGGCCATGGCCGGCGCCCGGTCGGTCCTCGTGGACGTGGACGTGTTCGCCCTCCAGAACGCCTATGAAGTCAACAATCCGCCAGGGGGCCGCGACGAGGTGGTCGCCCTGGTGAACATCGGGGCCCAGTTCACCAACCTGACCATGCTGGTGGGCCGCAAGTCCCTCTTCTGGCGGGATATCGCCTGGGGCGGCCACCGGTTCACGGACAAGATCATGGAGGACTGGGGCGTCAGCCGGGAGGCGGCTGAACTCCTCAAGGAGGGCATTTCCGCCGAGGGCCGCACGCCCGAGGACGTGGAGCCTTCCCTGGCGGCCATCTCCGACAGCTTCGCGGACGAGCTCGGCCGCACCATCGACTTCTTCCGGTCCAGCTTCAAGGTGGACCGGCTCGACCGGGTGCTCCTCGCCGGCGGCAGCGCCAAGGTGGGCAAGCTCCCCGAAATCCTCGGGGACCGCCTGAGGGTGTCGGTCGACCGGCTCAATCCGTTCCAGCTCCTGGAAATGGATGAACGGAGCCTGGATCCCGCGGTCATCAACGGAGTCGGCTGCACCGCCGCCATTGCGGTCGGTTTGGCCCTGCGCCAGGTGGGGGACCGATGATCAAGATCAACCTTCTGGGAGATTCCCTCGCCCAGGCGGCGGGGAAGAAGGGCGAGAAGCCCGAACCCGCGGCCCCCGTCTTCGTGGAGACGGCAGCCGCTGGCCGGCCCAGCCTCCCCATCGCGGGGGTGCTCTTCGGGCTGGCCATCACGTGCTCCGCCGGCGTCTACTATGTCTGGCTCAATAACAAGATCCAGCACGAGATCCGCTTGAAGGCCGACCTCGAGAAGACGAAGGCCGAACTGCAGAAGTACATGGAGCTCGAGAAGAAGTTCCGGGCCCAAAAGGAGATGCTGGAGAAGAAAAAAGAAGTGATGATGACCCTCAAGTCCTTCCAGCAGCTGCCCGTGCACTTCCTGGAAGAGCTGGCCAATTCCCTGCCGGATGATGTCTGGTTCAAGGAAATCTCCCTCAAGGGCCGGGCGGTCAGCATCAAGGGCGAAAGCTCCAGCTTCGAGGCCATCAACCAGTTCAGGAACCGGCTCATGGAGCGCACCAAGTGGTTCTCGAACGTGAACTACCCGGCCGCCAACAGGAACGGGCGCAATGTCGAATTCACCATCTCGTGCGATCTGAAGAATTCGGCCTGAGGTAGCCTATGAACTCCCAACTCCAGAAACAGCTGTTGATCGGAGGCCTGGCCGGCCTTCTCCTGGCCATCCTCATCGTCTTCTTCCTCCAGGGGATGCGGGACGAGTTGAAGGGCCTGAAGGTGGCCAACGAGGGACTCCGGGCGGAAGTGGCCAAGGGCTACGCCCTCAAGGCCAACTACGAGAAGCTCAAGGCGGAGGTGGCCGAGCAGGAGAAGGTCATCGAGGAGCTCATCAAGATCATGCCCACGGACGCGGACCGGGGCGAGCTGCCCTACCGCATCAAGAAGCTCGCGGACACCGCCGGCATCGAGCAGGTCTCCTTCTCCCTCCAGGGCCCCCAGGCCAAGGACTACTACACCGAGTACCCGGTGGCCTTCACCTTCAAGGCCGGCTACCACAGCCTCGGCCAGTTCGCCTCCCTCATTTCGGGCTACGAGAAGATCATCAACCTCAGCGACTTGACCATGAAGCGGGAAGGGGGCAACAGCCTTTACCCCATCTCCGTCACCTGCCGCGTGAGCGCCTTTGTCTACAACCCGAACAGCGGGCAGGCGGCACCCGCGCCGGCGAAGGCCCCGGCGCCCGCGCCCAAGCCCTCCAAGAAAGAGACGGGAGACTGACACCATGGCACGGCTCGCAATCATCCTTCCCGCCCTGGCACTCGGCCTCCAGCTGGGCGCCCAGGGTGCGCCGGACGGCAAGGGTCGCGCGGATGCGCCCCCCACGCCGACCCTCAGCGCCAACCAGGGCATCAACCCGGACGACCTGATCGCCGCCCGGGCCTACCCCTACCGTCCCGCCCTCCAGCGCGACCCCTTCACCGCCCCCTCCGATGCCGATTCGCGCAGCAAGGGGGACCTGGTGGACGATATCGGCGTCAAGGGTGTGGTGGTCATCGGCGGCAAGCCCATGGCCATCGTCACCGACAGCCGCGGCATCGTGCGCTGGCTTCCCGTCGGCCACCCCTTCCGGGACGGGGAACTGGTCTCGGTGGGCGAGAAGTCCGTCACGTTCCACCAGTGGGACCCCGCTACCAGCAACAAGAAAGTCTTCCGAACCGTCGTCAAGACGTTCAAACGTGAGGAGGGTAAACGATGAATGCTCGCCTGAGTTCCTTGCTGGTCGCAGGGGGCGTGGTTCTGGCGGGGATCCAGTCCGGATCTCTCAGCGGAGCCCTTCCTGACGCAGGTGCCGCCGCCGCCGCCGCCGCCACCCTCGAGAGCGCCACCTTCCTGGCGGGGCCCGACCGGGTCCTCAAGCTGGCCATTCCCGGGTTCAACGGCGTGCCCCAGGTGCAGGTGCTGCCCAACCCGGCCCGCATCGTCGTGGACCTCCCCGGCGTGATCCGGGGCACCAAGGTCGGCAAGAAGGATCTGCTCGCCCTCCACGGCGACCAGGTGCTCAAGTCCCGCATGGCCCAGTTCGCCCTGAACCCCGCCCCCGTCACGCGCGTCGTGCTGGAAGTGGCCCCCGGGACCCAGGCGGACGTGGCCCATGATGGCACGGGCGTGACCATCCGCCTGGCCGCGGGGCAGGGCGCCGTGCGCGCCAGTCTGGGCGTGGCTCCCGCCGCCCCCGTCGCGCCTCCCGTGGAAACCGAGGCCGTCGTCGCCCGCGTGAACGCGCCGGATGTCGCCGCCCCCCTTCCCGAGCGGGCCGCCGCCGTCGTCTCCCAGCCCCAGGGCGCCTCCCTGGCCGTGGCTTCCGCCCCGGCTCCCGAGCGCACCTACGTGGTGGAGGAGCCCAAGGCCGCCGCCCCGGAGGCCCCCAAGGTCGCCGCCGCTCCCAAGCTCGATCCGCTTCCCGCGGTGGCCGCGCCCTTCCAGGCCCTGCCCACCCTCGCCGTCCAGACCGCCCTCCCCGCCGTCGTGCAGGAGAAGGCCCCCGCCCGGCCCGAGTCCCGCTCCGGCCGCACCCTGGGCGACGCCGGCTCCCGCTACACGGGCGCCAAGATGAGCATCGACGTGGTGGGCACGGACCTCACCAGCTTCCTGCGCATCATCGCCGACGTGGCCCACCTGAACCTGATCGCCGACCAGGACGTGCAGGGCTCCCTCACCGTCAAGTTCACCGACACCCCCTGGGACCAGGTCCTGGACCTCGTCCTGAAGAACGCGGGCCTGGGCAAGGAGATCAGCAACGGCGTCATCCGCGTCGCCAAGATCGACAAGCTCCAGAAGGAGGAGGAGGACCGCAAGCGCCTTGAGGACGCCAAGTCCCTGGCCGGCGACGTCCAGAGCATCACGCGGCCCCTGTCCTTCGCCAAGGCCGGCGAGGCGAGAGCCATCCTCGAGAAGATGCTCACCAAGCGCGGCAGCATCATCATCGACGAGCGCACCAACACCCTGATCATCACGGACCTGCCCCGCAACCTCCCCGTCATCGACGACCTCATCGCCCAGCTGGACGTGCAGATCCAGCAGGTGCAGATCGAGGCCCGGGTCGTGGAGGCCTCCAAGAACTGGGAACGGGACTTCGGCGTCAAGTGGCCGACCACCAACACCTCCCAGGCCGCCATCACCAAGAGCGACGGCACCTCCGCCACCTGGGGCTCGTACAACGGCCAGAGCTGGAACAGCATCAACAACCTGGCGACCCCCGGCGGCCACGCCGCGGCCGTGGCCTTCACCCCCGGCGCCACCGGCGTGACCGATATCCAGAGCGCCGCCGGCGAGTTCTGGGTCTCCTTCCTCAGCAACCGCGTGAGCGTGAACGTGATCCTCCAGGCCCTGGAGAAGCAGGGCGTGGTCAAGATCGTGTCCTCCCCCAAGGTCGTCACCCAGAACAACAAGAAGGCCAAGGTCCTGTCGGGCGCCAAGATCCCGTACCCCGCCCAGCAGACCGGCTCCGCCACCGGCGCCATCACCGTGGCCTTCGCCGACGCCAACCTGGAACTGGACGTCACGCCCCAGATCACCAACGACGGCACCATCATCATGGATATCAAGGTGGAGAAGGCGGACGCGGACTTCGGACGCCTGGTCGGTTCCACCCCCACCATCACCCGCAAGATGGTGGAGACCCAGGTGCTGGTGAAGGACGGCGGCACCGCCATCATGGGCGGCGTCTACAAGACCAACAACAACCAGTCCAGCACCGGCGTGCCCTTCCTCAAGGACCTGCCCCTGATCGGCTTCCTCTTCCGGAACAAGATCAACCAGGACAGCAACGACGAACTGCTCGTCTTCATCACCCCCCGCATCCTCAAGAATTAGTGAGCGGAAGACCCAAAGGGAAGGGGGCCGCGAGGCCCCCTTTCCTTTGGGTGGTGGAACCGGCTACTTGCCGATGGGCAGGGTGCGCACGAGGCGCTTGCAGGTGTTGCAGAGGATGGTGTAAGTGTCCGGCTGCTCGAAGTGGTACTTGAAGCCGGGGCCTTCCATGGGGGCCTGGTCGACCTTCTCCAGACGGCCGAAGTGGTACTCGGCGATCCGGACACTCTGGGGGACGGTGAGATCAGCGCCGCAATTGGGGCAGGAGATGGCAGCCATGCTTGCTCCTAGGGAAGGGAGGGGGAATTGAATCTACCTGAGAAAAAGGTACCAGATGCCGTAGCCCGCGAGGCCGAGAAAAAGCAGCCCGGCCACCACGCGCAGGATCACCTTGCCGATCTTGTAGGCCACGAAGAGCACGAAGAGGGCCAGCACGAGCCCCACCGCCATCTGGAAGGGGGTGAGGGAGCCGGCGTGGGCCGGGAGGGCGGGGATCTGGGGCGACAAGGTCTGACTCCTGGCTGGATCTGAAGAGAACCCGGAGGGGGCGGGAGGCCGGTTCCTGGTACCATGGAACCATCTCCGGAACCGGAAGGCCACTCGGGTGTCCGTTTGTGGCCACCCCCAGCAGGAATCCTTTCTTCATGCTCATCGACTATGCTGCCATCACCCACGTGGGGCGGGTGCGCAAAAACAACGAAGACGCCTACCTGGTGAGCGCCCTGGATGGCGATGAGCCTCTAATCAATGGCTTGGCGCCCATGCCCAGCGCCTGCAGGGCGGGGATCCTGGCCGCCGTCGCCGATGGCATGGGGGGCGCCGCCTCCGGGGAAATCGCCTCCCGGGAGGGCCTGGCCTCCATTTCCGTGAACCTCTTCAGCCACTGGGGACGCGTCCCCGAGGCCGAGGCCTCCGAGGCCGGCCTCCTGAAGGCCCTGCGCGTGTCCGTGGAGGAGGCCTCCAGCGCCGTCCTGCGCTACGCGGCCGCGGAGCGCGCCAGCCGCGGCATGGGCTCCACCCTCACCGCGGCCGTCATCTGGAAGGGCCACGCCTACCTGGCCCAGGTGGGGGACAGCCGCGCCTACGTGCACCGGAACGGCGGCCTCGTGCTGGCCACCCGGGATCAGACCCTCGTGAACGAGATGGTGGCCAAGGGCACCCTCACCCCCGAGGAGGCCCGGGTCCACCCCCAGCGCAACATGATCACCCAGGCCCTGGGCGCGCCCATCCCCATCCAGGCCGTGCTGGGGCGGATCCCCCTCCGGCGCGGGGACCGCGTGCTGCTTTGCACGGATGGCCTCCACGGGGAGGTTCCCGACGAGCGCATCGGCGAGATCCTGGCCCAGGGCCTGGGCGCGGGGCCCACCCTGGCCGCCCTGGCGGAGGAGGCCCTCCGCCGCGGGGGCCGGGATAATGTCACCGGCCTCCTCATCGACCTGGACGATCCAGGTCTCCCGCCCCCCGGTCCCGCCGAGGCGGTCCGCGTGGAGGATCCCGCCGAAGGCGGAGCCCCCGCGGAAGATCAACCGGGCGTCACCACCACCCAGCCGATGCGGCCGATCCTCGACCGCATCAGCCGGCACCTACGGGGAAACGCATGAGCCTGCTTCAAGGAACCCTGTCACTGAGGCGCTTCCTGGTCCTGGGTCCCGTGCCCAGCGAGGACGACCTCCTGGAAGGCCTGGCCCAGGACGCCTTCCGCCCCTTCGAGGACGGCCTCGAGGAGGAGCGCGTGGGCTGGTGCGACTGGCGCAACCTCCTGGTCACCCCGCCCGAGCGGGAATGGGTGATGCAGGAGCGCTTCGCCGTCTTCGGCCTGCGCATGGACGTGCGCCGGGTGCCCCCGGCCCTCCTGAAGGCCCAGACGGATCTGCGCCTGCAGAGCCTCATGAAGGAGAAGGACCTGGCCTTCGTGGGCAAGGAGGCCCGCATCTCCCTCGCCGACGAGGTGAAGGCCGATCTGCTCCGGAAGGTGCTGCCGGCCCCCAAGGTCTTCGAGGTGGCCTGGGACCTGAAGGGGGGCATGCTGTGGACGACGGCGTCCTCCAGCAAGGCCCAGAGCGCCCTCGTGGGCCTGTTCATCAAGTCCTTCGGCCTCGAGCTGCAGCCCCTGGCCCCCCTGCTCCTGGCCGGCCGGATGCTGCCCCACCTGCCGGTGGAATCCCTCATGGCCCTCGATCCCCTCGACCTGATGCTGGAGAACGCATGAAGCCCATGGAACTCATTGAACAGGGACGCTTCCTCGGCGAGGAGTTCCTGCTGTGGCTCTGGTGGCGCGGCCTCGTGGAAGGCGGCACCAGCGGCCTGGACGGGGACCAGTCCGCCTGCTTCGTGGATGATGCCATGCAGCTGGTCACCGAGCGGGGCGATGTGAAGGAACTGAGCCTGCGCAAGGGCAACCCGGCCGAGAGCCGGGAGGCCTTCGAAGCCCTCTCCCGGGGCATGCGCCCGGCCAAGGCCAAGGTGCGCCTCCTTTCCGGGGACATGGAGTGGACCTTCACCCTGGGGGCCGCCGGCCTGGAGATCAGCACCCTCAAGCTGCCCCCCACCCAGGCCAAGGATCCCCAGGGCCGGGTGGCCGATCGCCTCTTCCTCATGGAGGAGGGCACCGCCCACCTGGAGCGCCGCTTCCAGGCCTTCCTGGAGGTGCGGGCCCAGGATCCCCAGGCCCTGGAGGAGACCCTGAAGGAATGGATCCGCCAGGGCCTCGCCCAGGGCGCAGAGGCGCCATGGGAGGACTGAGGGTCCTCGCCTTCGCGGCCCCCGCCGCCCTCGTCGCCCTGGCGGCGCCGGGGACGGCGGAGGTGCGGGCCAAGCTGCCCGGCGGCGGCCATGCCCGCATCCAGCTGGTGTTCAGGCAGGGCGTCCAGGTGGAGGCCGCCCACCTGCCCAAGCGCATCCTGGCCGAGCGCTCCGGCGCCTGGGCCCCCTTCCAGGAACTCACCCCCGAGGGCAAGGTGTGGGCCCTGAAGGCCCTCTTCCCCGAGGACCGCTGGCTGGTCTCCGGCGTGCGCCACCAGGTGCGCTGGCCCGAGCTGGAGTCCGTGTGGCTCATGAGCGCCCTCTTCGTGGGGCACGGTCAGCACTACGACAAGCTCCAGGCCGCCAACCCCGGCAGCCCCGAGAAGCTGCGGGCGGGTGACACGTGGGTGGTCCCCCGGGCCCTCCTCTCCCGCGAACTGGGCGGCACCGGCGAGATCCGGGTGGACCGCAGCCAGCCCGAGGACGATCTGGAGGACGAGGCCCGGGTGGGCGCCTACCGCGCCCTCCTCACCTTCCAGGAGGACGCCCAGGGCCGGTACGCCGCCTACCGCATGCGCAAGGGCGAGACGCTCTACTCCAGCGTCGTCATGCGCTACACGGACCGGGTGGATCCCAAGGGCGTGAACGACCTGGCCCTGGTCATCGCCCGGCGCAGCGGCATCGCGGATGTGCGGGGCATCCAGCCCGGTCAGCAGGTGCGCATCCCCGTGGAGTACCTGGCCGACCCCTTCCAGCCCGAGGGCACCACGGCCCTGGCCGAGGAGCGCGAAGTCCGCGCCGAAGTGCGGCGCACCTCGCGGGTGGACGCCGGCCCCAAGCTCAAGGGCCTGCGCATCGTCCTTGACGCCGGCCACGGCGGCGTGGACAAGGGCGCCGCCGCCAACGGCGTCTGGGAATCGGACTTCGTCTACGACATCGCCATGCGGGTGCGCCGCATCCTGGAGCGGGACACGGACGCGGTCGTCTCCAGCACCATCCGCTACCCCGGCCTGGGCTTCAACGTGCGGGAGGCCATCAAGGCCCCCAGCTCCCAGGCCGAGATCCTCACCACCCCCCCCTTCGCCAACGACGGCGAATCCCCCACGGCCGTGAGCGTGCACCTGCGCTGGGTGCTGGCCAACGACCTCTTCTCGTCCTTCGCCCGCACCGGGGACGCCCGCAAGACCCTCTTCATCAGCTTCCACGCCGACAGCCTCCACCCCACCGCGCGCGGGACCATGGTGTACGTGCCGGGCGCCACGGGCGTCCCCGCCTCCTTCGCCCTGGGCGACCGCCGCGCCGCGCGGGTCAAGGAGATGCGCGAAGGGTCCCGGGTGCGCTTCTCGCCCCGGGAGCGGCTGCAGGGCGAGGCCCGGAGCCGGCTCTTCTCCGAGGCCCTCCTGCGGGCCCTGCGCGAGGACGAGGTGCCCGTCCACGCCAACCGGCCCATCCGCAACGTGATCCAGAGGGCGGGCAAGGCCTACGTGCCCGCCGTCATCCGCTACAACGTCGCGGCCGCCAAGGTCCTCGTGGAGGTGGTCAACCTCACCAACGAGGAGGACGTGGAGAACCTGAAGGACCCGGTCTTCCGCGAGCGTTACGCCGGCGCGGTGGTGAAGGCCATCCGGGCCACGTACAGGAGCTGACATGAAGGTCTTCGCGCGGGTCAACCACATCGGCTGGGTGCACCTCTGGGCCACGCGGGAGGCCTTCGAGGAGGGCGAGCCCTCCCTCCACTTCTTCAACGGGCGCACCGATCCCCGGTGGGCCGAGGCCGGCCTGGACGAGGCCCGGCGCGAGGCCATGGCCCGGGGCGAACTGGTGGAGCTCGAGGACCCCGGCTACCTGGATGGCCCCGAGGACGCCGCCGGCGTGTAACCTGGACCCCTGACGGGAGCAAGATGGAAGCCAGCCCCACCTTCAAGGACAAGACCGCCGCCCTCGCCTTCGAGGTGGCCGAGGGCATCCTGGGCCGCATGCCCTGGGGCACCCTCCAGACCCTGGGCAGGGGCGTGGGACGCCTCTTCCACGCCCTGGACGCCAGGCACCGCCGGGTGGTGCGGGAGAACATCCGCCAGACGGATCTCGGCCTGTCCGAGGACCAGGTGCGCAGGCTCACCCTGGAATGCTTCGAGCACTTCGGCGCCCTGTTCCTCTCCGGCGTGCGCCTGTTCAACATGGACGAGGAGGAGCTCCTCCGCCGCGTGCGGGTGCGGGGCCTGGAGCACTACGACGCCGCCCTGGCCACGGGGAAGGGCTTCATCGTCCTCACCGGCCACTACGGCAACTGGGAGGCCCTGGCCCTGGCCCTCAGCGCCAGGGGCCGCCACATCTCCGTCATCGGGCGGGCCCTCCCCAACCCCCTCCTGGACGCCAAGCTGAGGGCCTACCGGGGCCGCTTCGGCAACGAGGTCATCCTCAAGGCCGGGGCCTACCGGGGCGCCATCCAGGCCCTGCGCCGGGGCAAGGGCATCGGCTTCCTTCTGGACCAGGACGCCCTGGGCATGGGCGTCTTCGTGCGCTTCCTGGGCCGCTGGGCCTCCACCTTCTCCTCCGCCGGTCTCCTGGCCGTGAAGTTCGATCTGCCCATCGTCCAGCTCCGCAGCTGGCCCGAGCCGGACGGGACCATCACCGTGGCCGTGGAGCCCGGCTTCAAGGCCCCCCAGACCGGCGACCTGGAGCGGGACGCCTGGACCGCCACCCAGATGATGGCGAGCCGCCTGGACGCGGAGATCCGCCGGGACCCCCGGTGGTGGTTCTGGATGCACCGCCGCTTCAAGACCCAGCCCGGCAGGCCAGGGGCCCCCGAGCTGCCGAAGGCGGAGTGGATCGAGGCGATCTTTCCCGGGCAGCGGTTCGACTGAACGGGGGGGCTGACGCTCCCTCCTGAGCGGCCCCCATGGCTGGCGCGTGTGGGGGCAGGCGTGCGCGCGCGGCGTGGTTGGCTCCCCTTCGGGGCCCGCGTTCGATCGCGTGGCTATGCAAGCGGACCACCGAAGACGCTGCCTCGTTGTACGCCGCCCTTGAGGAAAGCCGCATACCCGGGTTCAGTTATCCGGGCGTCATCAAGTAGACCCTCTGGTTCCCGATGAAGGCGAAAAGCCCCTTCCGAACGGGAGGCGGCGCCCCTGGAGGGTCGCCATCAAGGCCTACGACCCACTTGGCCAGGCTATCTGAACCTTCCGATGCTGGGCCACGCAGTCCCGAAGATAAAGGTTGATCAGGCTTTGGTAGGGAACCCCGGCCTCTGCGGCCATGGCCTTGAAGGAGGTGACCACATCATCCGAAAGGCGAATCGTGACTGGCCTCTTGAGCTTGGAGGCATAGGGGTTCTTGCGCGACCGCATTTTTGCAAGATCGTACTCTGGTTTCATGGCTGATCACCTCCATAGAAGGTGCTTTCGTGGCTGGTTGCTGGCCGCGCGGAAAGGATCCGGATGACATCACCTGCCTGGCGCTCGCTCTGACAACAGGGCTGGGAACGGGATCGCCAACCCGCTCAGATCCCCAGTTGCCGTCCCAGGCTCTCCCGCTCGGCCTTGAAGCCCGGCAGGTCCTTGGCCTCCTTGAGGGTGGCGGCGGCCTGGGCGGTCTGGCCCAGGCGGGCCTGGCAGGTGGCCCGCATGAGGGCCACCCAGGCGCGGTTCGGTTCGGAGGGGGTGGCGGGGTAGAGAGCCAGGGCTTCCTTCCAGTGGCCTTCCCGGGCCCGGCGATCGGCGGCCAGGAGGAGGAGGGGTTCACGTACGTCGGGCTTCTCGGCGGCCTTGGCCAGCCAGGTCTCCGTTTCCCGGGCCCGGGCCTCGGGCTTCTCGCCTTCGTCCAGGGGCCGGGTGAGGTAGAGGACGAGGGCCTGGATGCGCTCGGGGCCGGCCTTGGCCCGGGCGAGGGCGGCCTTCGCCTCGGGCCACTGGCGGAGGCTCACGGCGGCCTGGGCCCGCAGGAGGCTTTCCTGGGGGCCCTCCCCCTTCGCCGGCAGGAGGGCCAGGGTGCCCTGGGGGGCCGCGCCGGGGGCCACGGCCTCCAGGGCGGCGCGGGCGATGGCGGGCTGCTCCTTGGACGGCGCCGCCTTCGCCACGGCCTGGGCGGCCTCTGGGAGGCCCTTGGCGGCCAGGGATCGGGCGATGTCCTGGCGCTGGGCGGGGCTGAGGGCCAGGAGGGTCTCCCCGTCCAGGTGGGGCAGGATGCGGGTGACTTCCTTCTTTTCCAGGGCCTCCTGGACCAGGCCCCTCGCCGCCTCCACCCGCAGTTCCTCGGCGGGCTTGGCCTCGCCGGCGCTGGGGTGGGTGGCCCGGTACTGGGCCACGGTCTCCAGGGCCGTGGCCCAGTGGCGCTCCTTCACGGCGATGCGCAGGTTCACCATGAGGGTCTTGCGGGTGGCCTCGTCCTTGGCGCCGGTCTTCTTCACCCGGGCCAGGAGGGCCTGGGCGTCGGGGTAGCCCTCGGCGTCCTTGGGTGGCAGGCTGCCGTCCGAGAGGAGGGTGGCCAGGCCCATGCGGGCCTCGTCCGCCTCGGGGGAGTAGGGCTTGTCCTGGATGAGCTTCTGGAAGACCTTGGCGGCGTTGCGGGAATCACCCGTACTGCCAAGCAGGCGGCCCCAGCCCAGGTTCATGCGGCTCAGGTACGTGCCCTTGGGATAGAGGCGCTTGTAATCGGCCAGGGTGCCCTCGGCGTCGGAGCGCATCTCCTGTGCGCAAAGGGCTTCCATGATGCCCACGAGGCCCTTCTCGCTGGGCTTGGCGGTGCCCAGGGGCTTGAGGGCCTTGACGATGGCGGCGCCTTCCGCGGCGCGGCCCTGGTCCGCCAGGCACCAGAGCATCAGCTCCTGGGCCCGGCGCATGGATTCGGCCGGCAGTTCACTCGCCATGGCCTTGTGGAGGCGGCTTTCCGCCTCCTTGTGGCGGTTGCGGTCCAGGGCGGCCTGGGCCATGACGATCTGGGCTTCGGGCAGGTAGGAGGACTGGGGCCAGGCGCTTTCCAGCTTGTGGAAGGTGACGGCGGCCCGGGCGATGTCCCCCATGCGGTCCTGGAGCATGCCCTGGGCGAAGAGCACGGTCTCCCGCTCCTTGGCCAGGGAGCTCTTGAAGTGGTAGCTGTCCAGCTGGCTGAGGGCCTGGCGCTGGAAGGCCACATCGGAGGAGGCCATGGCCTTCCGGGCCAGGGCTTCCGCCTGCTCATCCGTCATGCGCCCCTTGGTCTCCCCTCCGTGGCCCACCCCGGCGGCCAGGGCCGCGCCCAGGAGGACCGCCAGGAACCGTTTCACCGGATCCCCGCCACCAGGGCCTTGCGGGCGGCCTCGTAGTGGGCCTCGTCCAGGATGCCCCGCGCCCGCAGGTCCTTGAGGAGGGCCAGGTGCCCCGCCTCCGGGGTGCCCGGGCCCATGCGCTGGGCCAGCATCTCCATGCGGCCCTGGATGGCCTCCAGGCGCCCGATGCGCTCCTCCAGCTCCTGCACGCGGGCGCGCAGCTGGTCCCGTTCGCCGATGAGCTGGATGCGCTCCACGATCCGGCGCAGGGTCTGGCGGAAGGCCTCCAGCTGGAGGGGCTTGTTCACCATGCCGTAGGCGCCCCGGTCCATGGCCTCGGTGGCCTCCCGCACGGTGCCGTAGCCGCTGAGGACCAGGACGGTGCAGCTGGGATTGTGGGCCAGGGAGGCCTTCAGCACGTCCATGCCGGTCTTGCCGGGCATGACCAGGTCCGTGAGGACCAGGTCGTAGGGGGGCTGGGTCTGGGCGATGAGGGCGTCGGCCTCCTCCCCGCTGCTGGCGGCGGTCACCAGGAACCCTTCCGCGGCGAGCAGCTCCTGCAGCGTCTCCAGGAGGACGAGATCGTCGTCCACCAGGAGGAGGCGCTGGGGCGGGAGGTGGGGGGGGATGATGGGCGGGGGCACGGGGTTCACCAGGGGGCTAACGAACGTTTCGGCCGGGAAGGAAGGAAACCCAAGTTCAATGGGGGATTATATCTTTATTTATCATGCCGCCCCCTTGATGCGGTAGACATAGGCGAGGACCTGGGCCACGGCCTGGTACAGCTCCCCGGGAATGGGGCTGTCCAGTTCCACGTTGTGGTAGATGGCGCGGGCCAGGGGCGGGTTCTCCACGATGGGCACCCCGGCCTCCTTCGCCCGCTCCCGGATCTTCAGGGCCAGGTGGTCCACGCCCTTGGCCACCAGGACGGGGGCGGGGGTGCCCGCGTCGTACTGGAGGGCCACGGCGAAGTGGGTGGGGTTCGTGATGACGACGGAGGCCTTGGGCACCTTGGTGAGGATGCGCCGCATGGCGGCGGCGAAGATGAGGGAGCGCTGCTTGCTCTTGATCTCGGGGTTGCCCTCGGCGTCCTTCTGCTCGTCCTTGACCTCCTGCTTGGTCATGCGGATGCCCTTCTCGTAGGCGTGGCGCTGGTACAGGTAGTCGGCCCCGGCCAGCACGAGCATGACGAGCATGATGTCCCGGTACAGGAGGAAGAGGGTCTCCCGGAAGAACTCCATGGCCTGGGCCATGGGGTAGGTCATGGTGGCCATGATCATGGGGATGCGGGGCCGCACCACCAGGTAGGCCACGATGGCCACGATGGCGAACTTGGCCACGCTCTTGAGCAGGTTGACGGCGCTCTGGGGGGAGAAGAGCTTCTTGAAGCCGGCCGCGGGGTTGAGCTTGGCGAACTTGGGCACCAGGAGCTCGGGGTGGATCTCCAGGCCGTGCTGGGCGATCTGGTTGCCCAGGGCCAGGAGGAAGTTGGCCCCCAGGAAGGGCCCCAGGACCTTCAGGATCAGGGTGAGCACGTCCATGGCCAGGGCGTGGAGGTTGCCCTCGGCCACGAGCCCGGGCTGCCCCGCCTTGCGCAGGAGGAAGGACATGACCGTGGAGAGCCCGGCCATGGTGCTGGCGCCCAGGGCGATGAAGAGGAAGAAGTTGGACCAGAGCATCACCGTGGCGTCCAGGTCCTGGACCCGGAGGACGGAGCCCTCCTTCCGGGCCTTCTGCCTTCGTTTGGGTGTCGCCTTCTCGGTGCGTGAAGGATCAGCCATGGGCCACCAGCAGGCGCAGGGCCTCCCTCGGGGCGTCCGTCAGGAAGGGGCCCAGCCAGGGCCCGAACTCGCGGATCACGAAGCCCAGGATGATGAGGCCGAAGGCGATCTTGAGGGGGAAGGTGAGGGTGATGAGCTGGAGCTGGGGCATGAACTTGCCCGAGATGCCGGCCACGAAGTCGATGAGGAAGAGGGCGAAGAGGACGGGGAAGGAGAGCTGGAAGCCGCGCACGAGGATCATGCCCACCTTGGCGATCACCAGCTGGGGGTCCACGGAGACGGCCTGGCCCACGGGAAGGAGGCGGTAGCTCTCCACGAAGGCGCGGATCATCTGGTGGTGGAGGCCCGACACCAGGAGCAGCACGAGCACCAGCTGGCTGAGGAGGGCGCCGGAGATGGAGGCGGGGCGGGCCGTGACGGGGTCCAGGAACTGCACGAAGGAGAAGCCCATCTGGGTGTCCATGAGCTGCCCCGCGAAGGCCACCATTTCCACGATCCAGGCCACGGAGAGGCCCAGGATGAGGCCCGCGGCGAGCTCGGTGGCCATCACGGCGGTGAGGGTCCACATGCCGTCCAGGTCCGCCGGGGGCCGGGGTACCGTGGGCGTGAGCACCAGGGCCAGCACCACCACGGTGATCACGCGCACCTGGAGGCTCAGCCGGGCCTGGCCGAAGCCGGGCAGGGTGGCCATCATGCCCCCCAGGCGGGTCAGCACCAGCATGAACGCCAGGATCCGGGCCTGGGAAAAGACCCAGAAGGCGGGGCTGGCGAGGGCGCCTTCCATCAGTTGAGACCCTTCACGACGTGGTTGAAGTCGGTGAACATGCGCTGGGTGAAGCCCACCAGGAGCCGCATCATCCAGGGGAAGCAGAGCACGACGGTGGCCATGACGGCCACGACCTTGGGCACGAAGGCGACGGTCTGGTCCTGCAGGCTCGTCACCACCTGGAAGATGGAGATGGCCAGGCCCACGATCATGGAGACCACGAGGGCGGGGCCGGCCACGAGGAGGGCGGTGCGGAGGGCGTCCTTGGCGATATCGATGATGATCATCTCGTTCATGTCATCGTCCTCACGCGAAGCCGCGCACCAGGCTGCCCACGATCAGGTACCAGCCGTCCACCAGCACGAAGAGCAGGATCTTGAAGGGCAGGGAGATGACCACGGGGGGCAGCATCATCATGCCCATGGACAGGAGGATGGAGGCCACCACCATGTCCACGATGAGGAAGGGCAGGAAGATCATGAAGCCGATCTCGAAGGCGGTCTTCAGCTCGCTGATGAGGAAGGCCGGCACCAGGACCTCCATGGGCACGTCGGCCTTGGTCTTGGGCATGGGGGCCTTGGCGATGCCCAGGAAGAGGCTGATGTCCTTCTTCCGGGTGTGCTTGAGCATGAACACCTTGAGGGGGGCCGCCGTTCGGTCCATGGCCTGGTCCACCGTCAGCTCGTTGCGGTTCAGGGGCTGGAGAACCGTCTGGTTGATCTCCCGGCCCACCGGGGCCATCACGAAGAAGGTGAGGACCAGGGCCAGGCTGATGAGCACCTGGTTGCTGGGGGTGTTGGCCGTGCCCATGCCCTGGCGCATGAAGCCCAGGACGATGACCATGCGGATGAAGCAGGTCATGGTCATGAGGATGGTGGGGGCCAGGGTGAGGACGGTGAGGAGGAGCACCGCCTGGAGGGTGGAGGAGAGGGCGGGGCCCTGGGGGGTCTTGCCGAAGTCCACCGTCACCGTGGGCAGGGCGGCCGGGGCCTGCTGGGCGTGGAGGGCGACGCCGGCGAGGGCGGCCAGGAGCAGGAAGGTCCAGACGCGGCGCATCATCGCTCCCCGCGCATGAGGGCCTCCACGTCCCGCACGGGCATGGGGGTGCTGATCTCCGTCTCCCGGGCCAGGGCCTCGCTGAAGTCCGTGGGGGCGGGGGCCTCCACGCTATCCAGGCGGGCGATGAGGGAGACGCCCTGGGGGCCCAGGGATACGAGGAATTTCTCGTCGTCGGCCCGGAGGATGGACACGAAGCGCCGGTCGCCCAGGGCCAGGGTCTCCTCAACGGCAAGGCGGGAACCGCCGCTGCCGGGCAGGCGCTTGGCCCCCCACTTGCGGAAGGCGTAGAGGCCGCCCCCGGCCAGGCCCAGGACCAGGAACATGGAGCCAAGGGCCCGCCAGCCCGAGGGCGGAGCCTCGGTCCGGCCCTGCGTCGGTTTCCCGTCATCGGGGACGTAGGCTTCCTTGAGGGCCTGCTCCGAGGTGCCGGGAGGGGGCGCCTGGGCCGGGGCCGCCAGGCCCGTGGCCAGGAGCAAACCAAGGAGGAACAGGCGGATGGCGCGCACGACGGACTCCCGACAGATCGGGGTACCCGTGCGACGGTCATGCCAATCCGCACCGGGCCGGAAACAACCCGGCCCCCTTGCGGGGGCCGGATGGCGGGGCCGGGTTCGTCCCTACTTCTTCTCGGGCAGGCCCTCGACCTCGATGGCCAGCTTCCAGGAGCCGCCCGCCTTGCGCCAGATGTGCACGTACTGGGCGGTGACGGTCTTGGCGTCGGGCTTGCCGGGGTTCTCGGTGCGGGTGAGGATGCCGCGGGTCATGCCCAGGTCGCCGCTGCTGGAAAGGACGGAACCCTCCACCTTGAAGGAGACGGGCCAAGGGTCCAGGTAGCGCTGGAGGTTCTTGGAGCCCTCCAGGGGGAAGCGGCCGGCGTGGTAGAGGCGGGTGTTGTCGTCCACGTACGTGGCGTAGGCCTTGGTGATGTTGCTGGCGGAAGCGCTGCTGAAGGCGGCCTCCAGGGCCTCGAGCTCGGCGCCGGGCCGGGGGGAGCCGGTGGCGGCGGGGGCGGCGGCCTTGGGATCGGGAAGGGGGGTGGGCTGGGCGGCGAGGTCCTTGGGATCGGGGGTGCTGATGCCGATATCCAGGAGCACCTTCCAGGGCCCGCCGGCCTCGCGGCCCCACAGGGAGATGTACCAGCCGTAGGCGGAGGGATCGGAGGTCTTGTCGTTCTTGTTGAAGCGGAAGGTCCAGGGGCCGGTGGTGTAGCCCAGGTCGCCGGCGGCGGACACCTCGGCCTTGGTGGGGTACCAGGCGAGGAGGGTGTCGAATTCCAGCTGGGTCTTGAAGTAGGCCACGCCGTTCACGGGGCGGGGGATGTAGTACGTGGCGGAGGGATGGAGGTTGGCCAGGAAGGCCGCCCGGGTGCCATCCGCCGCGGCCTTGGCCGCGAAGGCGTACTCACTGGACACCAGGCCGGCGGCAGCGGGCGAGAGCGGCTGCTGGGCTTGGGCCACCGCGGTGGCCAGGACGAGGGAAAGGGGCAGGACGAACATCAAGATCTCCGCATAAGTTCCTGGATGGATCATACCCCCAAGGCCCTATGCTGTTCATCGCAACTTTCCCCGCGGGGACGCCCATGCCGCCCATCCGCCTCATCGTCAATGGACGGGCCCGAACGCTCCAGGTCGGGCCCGATGTCCCGCTTTTGCGGGTCCTGCGGGAGGATCTGCGCCTCACGGGGACCCCCTTCGGGTGCGGCACGGGGGTCTGCGGGGCCTGCGCGGTGCTCCTGGACGGGGTCCCCGCGCGCAGCTGCCAGGTGACGGCGGCGGAGGCCGAGGGCCGCGCCGTGACCACCGTGGAAGGCCTTGGCGCCGAGCGGATCCGCCTGCAGCGGGCCTGGTTCCTGGAGGACGTGGCCCCCTGCGGGGCGTGCCGGCCCGCCATGGTCCTGGCGGCGGCGGGCCTGCTGCGGGGGAATCCCGATCCCTCGGACCGCGACATCGATCGGGCCTTCGAGGCCAGCCGCTGCCACTGCGGCACCCTCTCCCGGGTGCGGGGGGCCGTGCGCCGCGCGGCCCGCGGAGGGGCCTAGGATGGGGGCCCAGGTCGCCCCCGGAGCGGATGTGGCATCGGTCACAACCTCCCCGGCCCCCCTTCCCGCCATCCTCCTGGCGGCGGGGGCCTCCCGGCGCCTGGGCACCCCCAAGCAGCTGGCGCG
>DATGXY010000074.1:0-20837 GCA_035298525.1 Holophaga sp. | reverse complement strand
CCCCGGGCCTGGCGGGGGGCCAGGCTCCGGGCCCGTTCCCCCAGGGCCCGCAGCGAGGGGGAGCGGGGATTGACCAGGAGGGCCGCGTCCAGACAGCGGAGGGCCTGCGCCAAGCTGGCCCCCGGATCGGCCCCGTGGGGGGCCTCCCATTCGGCCTGGGCCAGCCAGGCTTTCCCCGCCGTTTCCTGGGCCTGCCAGTCGGAACGGAAGGCCAGCCTGGGCTTGAGCCGGTCCAGGGCCTCGGCCAGGGCGGACCGGGGATCCCGGCCGCGGGCGGCCTCCACCCGGCCCCGGAAGACGAGCATCTCGGCCCCCCAGTCCCATCCAGTGGGCGGCGGGGGGCCCAGGTCCTTGAAGGCCTCCGCCAGCACCGGGCCGGGGTCCTCGCCCCGCTGGGCGACCCGCTGGGCTTCCATCCAGAGGATGCACATGCGGGCTTCCCGGAGGCCCGGCGGCAGGGGTTCCTTCAAGCGGGTGCCCAGGAAGAGGAGCGCGCCGTCCAGGGGCCGCCGGGCATCCCGATGACCGCCATCCGCCTGGAGGATCTCCAGGAAGCGCACCTGGAGCCAGGCCTCCAGCAGGGCCGGATCCTCCCGGTCCAGATCCAGGGCCCGCTCGCCCAGGGTGGCCAGGGCGTCCAGGGCGGGGGCGTCCAGGGCGCCCCGGTCGCGCAGCAGGAAGGCCTCCCCCAGGGCCAGATCCAGATGCTGGTGGCGCACGCCGGGATCGCTGGGGAAGAGGGCTTCGCTCTTGCGGGCCAGGGCCCGGGCCTCCTGGAAGCGGGCCAAGGCCCCCTCCAGGTCCCCGCTTCCGGCCTGCTGCTCGGCAAGGGCCCCCTGGCACCGGAGGGCGAGGCTGGCCGCATTTGCGTCCCAGGGCCGGAAGGCCACGGCGAGCCGGAAGGCCTCAAGGGCCGCCGGGAAATCCCGGCGCAGGTAGGCCGTCAGGCCCGTGCACAGGGCGTCCAGCCCAGGGTCCTGCCCCTCGGCCCGCTTCACGAAATCATCCAGCCGGCGAGCCGCCTCCTCCCCGCCGGCGCCCTGGAGGCTCGCGAGCCCCAGGGCGCAGGCCTGGAGGTAGGCCACGTCCGGCACGCGGAAGCCCGCGGCCCAGGCCCGGTCCGCTTCCTCCCGGGCCGGCCCCGCCTCCCCCAGGACGAGGAGGACCCGGGCGAGGGCCCAGTGGCCGAAGCCCCGGTCCTTGGGGCCCAGGCCCGCCATGCGCTCCCGCATCCGGGCCAGGGCCGTGCGGGCCCGGGCCCGGGCCGGACCCAGATCGTGGGCGGGCAGCATGCGCTCCATGCGGATGGATTGTTCCTGGCTGGCCATATCCAGGGCGATCTCCCGCAGGCCCGCCATGCGCGCGTCCAAGCGCCTCCCCTGGATCAGGTTCGCCAGGGCCAGCGCCCCCGCCAGGGCGGCGGCACCCGCCAGGCCGCCCAGGACCACCCGCGCCAGGCGGCGGCTGCGCCGCCACCGCCGGGACCAGGGGCCCCGGGCCGGCGCCTCCACGGCGTCCCCCAGCAGGAAGCGGCGCAGATCCTTGGCCAGGGCCTCCGCCGTGGGGTAGCGGTCCTCGGGCCGGGGTTCCAGGCAGCGTTGCAGGATCCGCCCCAGGGCCGGGGGAACGCGGGAAGGCAGGGCCTTGGGGGACAGGGAGGCGCCGGGCATCAGATTGGACCCCGGCGGCTGGCCCACCAGGGCGAAGTACAGGGTGCCGCCCAGGCCGAAGACATCCGTGGGGGGCCCGATGCGCCGCCGCTCCCCGTTGTACTGTTCCGGGGCCATGTAGGCCGGGGTCCCGATGACCCCATTGGTGGCCGTGAGGGCCGGTTCGTCCAGGGAGATGGCCAGGCCGAAATCGCAGATGAAGGGGGTCCACCGTCCCGCCGCGTCCTGTTCCAGGAGGATATTGCTGGGCTTGAGATCCCGGTGGATGAGATTGAGCTGGTGGGCCGCGTGCACCGCCTCGGCCACCTGGGCCATGAGTTCCGCCAGTTCGGCCGTGCCCAGGGTCCCCGCCGCCGCCTCCAGGCTGGGCCCCCGCACCAACTGCATGGCGATCTTGACCGTGCCCTCCGAGGCCTCCACGTCGTAGATGCGGCAGATGTTGGGATGGACCACCCGGGCCTGGATCTGGGCCTCGTGCATGAAGCGGATGACGGCCGTGGGCTCCATGTTGCGCAGGAACTTCAGGGCCACCGTGCGGCAGAGCACCATGTCCCAGGCCTCCACCACCTCCCCCATGCCCCCCTTGCCCAGGGGCGGGCCCAGCACGTAGCGCCCAACCCGGGTTCGCTGCGCGTCCAGCCATGGGGGTTGCAACTGAAGGGAAAAGCTGGCCATTCGGTCGGCCTTTGGATTGAATCGCGGTCTCAGTTATAAACGGGAAATGTCTTCCCGGCAACAACCGACAACCCGCCAGCCCGGCTCCTAATCCACCAGGTCGGCCCGGCGGCTCCCGTCCTTCCACACCAGTTCCACCCGGGTGCCGGCCGGGGCCTGGCCGGGACGGGTGAGGACCCGGCCCTGGGCGTCCTTCACGAGGGTGAAGCCCCGTTCCAGGGGCCCCCGGGGATCCAGGGCGCCCAGCCGGGCCTCCAGGAGTTCCAGGCGATGGGCCTGGCGCCGGAGCAGCCCTTCGGCGGCCGGCCCCAGGCGCTCCCCCAGGCCCCGGAGCCGCGTTTCCCGGAAGGGCGCCAGATCCCGCCCCGCCCGGGCCAGGCGAAGCCGGAGCAGGTCCAGCCCCCCGCCCTTCTCCTGAAGCCGGGCGGCGGGATGGGCCAGATGCAGGCGCTGGACCAGGCGTTCCAGGCGGGGCGAGGCCCCGGGCAGGGCGCGCCCCAGCCGGTGCCTCAGGGCCTCCAGCCGCTCCCCGCCCCGGGCGATCCGCTCGGGCACGGCCCGCATGCCGGT
Source organism: Holophaga sp. (assembly GCA_035298525.1). GTDB lineage: Bacteria > Acidobacteriota > Holophagae > Holophagales > Holophagaceae > Mesoterricola. The sequence continues at coordinate 17,922 of DATGXY010000074.1, read as the reverse complement.
GCTATCCGCCAGGAGATTGAGGGTCGTTTCCAGGCCCCGAAGGCGCCAGGCCATGCGATCCACCAGGCGCGCCGAACGCCGGGACAGTTCGCTGGCCAGGGCCTCCCGGTCCGGGGTGGCCAGCTCTGCCGCCTGGCTGGGGGTCGCGGCCCGCCGGTCGGCGGCCAGATCCACCAGGGTCGTATCGATCTCGTGGCCGACCCCCGTGACGATGGGCAGGCGGCATTCCGCCACGGCCCGCACCAGGTCGGGATCGTTGTAGGACCACAGATCCTCGGCGCTGCCCCCGCCCCGCACCAGGAGGATGGCGTCGCAGCCCCACATGGGTTCCTGGAGCTCCAGCAGGGCCGCCAGGTTCTCGGCCGGGGCCCGCTCCCCCTGGGCCGCGGCGGGGGCCACGAGGATATCCACGCCCGGGGCCCGGCGCTGGGTCACCTGGAGCACATCCCGCAGGGCGGCCCCCCCCGGGGCGGCCACCACGCCCAGACGGCGGGGGAACCGGGGGAGGTCCCGCCGGGGCCGGTCGAAGAGGCCCTGGGCCCGCAGGTCCGCCTCCAGGCGCCGCAGGCGTTCCATGAGGTCGCCCTGGCCGGCCTTCTCGCAGTGGGTGACGGAAAGGGTGAGGCTGCCGCCGGCCACGTAGAGGTTGAGGGAGCCCTTGACGACCACCCGGTCCCCGTTCCGGGGCGCGTGGGCCAGGAAGCGCTGCTGGGAGGCCCACACGGCGCACTGGAGGGCCGCGCCCTCCTCCTTGAGGGTGAAGTACCAGTGCCGGCCCGCGTCCCGCACATTGGAGACCTCCCCCAGGAGGGTCGCGGCGGAGAAGGCCGGCTCCATCCGGGCCTTCACCTGCTCCAGGAACCGCTTGACGGAGATGGGGGCGTCCACGGCTAGACCGCGGCGGCGGCGTCCAGGAGGGCGTTCCAGAGGCCCTCCACGTGGGAGAGCTCCGTGGCCGCGCTGCCGATGGAGATGCGGATGATCTGGCGGCCCTTGAGGACGGCGGGGGTCAGGTAGTGGCGCCCGGCCTTGTTCACCTGGGCCACCAGGGCCAGGTTGTGGGCCTTGAGGGCCTCCTCGTCCTCCACGCCTGCGGGCACGTGGCGCACGCACACGGTCTGGAGGTGCACGGGGGCCAGCAGCTCCCACCCGCCTGCGGCCTCCACCTGGGCCTTGAGCCACTGCGCGTTGGCCAGGTCCCGGCGGATCCGGGCCTGGAGCCCCTCCACGCCCTGGTCCTTGAGGAGGAACCAGAGCTTGAGGGCCCGGAAGCGCCGGCCCAGGGGGATGCCCCAGTCCCTCAGGTTCTTCACCTGGCCGTCCTGGGCCGTGTGCAGGTAGCTGGGGTTGGTGCTCATCACCCGGATCAGATGCTCGGGATCCTTCACGAAGTACGCGGAAAGATCGAAACCGGTGCCCATCCACTTGTGGGGGTTCAGCACGAGGGAGTCCGCCTCCTCGATGCCCTTCCACATCCACCTCGCCTCGGGGCAGATCATGGCCGTGCCGGCCATGGCGGCGTCCACGTGGAGCCAGACGCCGTAGTCCGCGGAAAGGCGGCCCATCCCCTCCAGGGGATCCACGGCCGTGGTGGCGGTGGTGCCGATGGCGGCCACCATGGCGCAGGGGCGGCGGCCGGCGGCCAGATCGTCCTGGATGGCCTTTTCCAGCAGGTCCAGGCGCAGGGCGTGATCGGCGTCGGTGGCGATGAGGCGCAGGTTGTCCTTGCCGAAGCCCGCCAGGAGCGCCGCCTTCTCGATGCTGGAATGGGCCTGGTCGGAGGCGTACACCACCAGGGGGGCCTCCTCCGCCTGCATGCCTCCCCTCGCCTGCCCGAAGGCGCTGGACCATTCCCGGGCGCAGAGGAGGGCGCAGAAGGTCGAGGTGGAGGCCGTGTCCTGGATGACGCCCGTGAATTCGGGCCCCAGGCCCAGCATCTGGCGCAGCCATTCCATGACGGTCTCTTCCACCTCCGTGGCGGCGGGGCTCGTCTGCCAGCTCATTCCCTGGGCCCCCAGGCCCGCGCAGGCCAGGTCGGCCAGCACCGAGGCCAGGTCCGAATTGGAGGGGAAGTACGCGAAGAAGCCCGGGTGGTTCCAGTGGGTGATGCCCGGCAGGACGACGCGGTCCAGGTCCCGGGTGATCCCCTCCAGGCCCTGGGGGGCCAGGGGCGGCTCGCTGGGCAGAAGCTTTTTCACATCCCCGGGCGCCAGGGGACTCATGACCGGCAGCTCACCCATCCGTTCCCGGTAGTCCGCAATCCAGTCGACCATTTCATGGCCTAGTCGTCGAAATGCTTGGCTGTCCATGTGACCAATTCATCATATTTCCCCCCCGAGGGCCACCCCAAATCCCGGGGGACCCGATCGAATGGAGGGCCCGCCCTTCCAGAATGATCGAGGGACCGGTGGCGGCCCGCCGTGAACCAGGACCGGCCCCGACCCGGGGCCGGGTCCGGGCGGGAAGCCCCCGGGTGGCCCGGAACTTGCCCTGTCCCTTCCGGGGGATCGGCCGGGGCATCCGCATCCTCCGGAAGTTCCCGGGGACCGGCCCGGGCCCCCCCATCCCCCCGCCTCTTTCATCTCCGAAAGGATCAGCCATGTGGGATTCACGACACGCCCTCATCTCCTCCCGATGTTCCTGGTGCAGCCGCATCTGGACGGGGAGGACCTGGGAACCGGACCGCAGGCAGCAGGGCCGCGAAACCTACGCGAACGGGATCTGTCTGGATTGCACCGCGGCCCATTTCCCGGCGAAGGTGGACCGGGCGCGCCTGAACGTGGAACGCTTCGCCATGCAGGCCAAGGGGGAGGGCCCGTGGGCGCGATCCTGATCGTCCTCCTCGTCCTCCTCCTCCTGGGGGCGGTCCCGGCCTGGCCCCACAGCCGCCGATGGGGCTATGTGCCCAGCGGCAGCCTGGGCCTCCTCCTGATGGTCGTCCTCGTCCTCGTCATCACCGGCAGGCTTTGAAGTGGCGCCGGGCCATCCTCCCGGGGCGCGGCCTTGAGGCCCCCCCCGGAATGGGCGGAAGCGTCCGGGGCCCCGCTCCGGCGGGTGGCCGTGATCGTGGCCCATCCGGATGACGAGATCCTGTGGTGCGGGGGGCTCCTCCTCCTCAAGCCTGACTGGTCGGTTTTCGTGGCGTGCCTGTGCCGGGGCGGGGACGCGGACCGGGCGCCCCGCTTCCATCGGGCCCTGGAAAGCCTCGGGGCCCAGGGGGCCATGGGCACCCTGGACGATGGGCCCGGCCAGCAGCCCCTTCCTCCGGAAGCGGTGCGGGCCCACATCCTGGCCCTCCTGCCCCACAGGGACTACGGACGGATCCTCACCCACGCCGCCGGGGGCGAGTACACCCGCCACCGCCGGCACGAGGAGACCTGGGGGGCCGTCTGGACCCTCTGGAAAGAGGGGGTGCTCAGGGCGCCGTCCCTTTGGACCTTCGCCTACGAGGACGGCGGCGGAGCCTACCTCCCCAGGGCGGAGGCGGAAGCCCCCATCCGCCTGGAGCTGCCCCAGGCCATCTGGGAGGCGAAGCGCCGCCTGCTGAAGGAGGTCTACAACTTCCCGGAGGAGGGCTGGGAGGTGCGCGCCACGCCCCGTGTGGAGGCCTTCCAACCCTTCGGAGCCCCTGATCCGGCCAGCGGCCCCACGGGAAAGGACGCCTGAAATGAAGATCCTGGTCCTGTACGACTATCCGCCCGCCCCCGGGGGGCTGGCCACCCAGGGGGACCTCCTCCACCGGGGCCTGCGGGAACTGGGCGTGGAAGTCCGGGCGGCCCACCTCAGGTCGGATCTGGAGAAGGAATGGCACTACCGCTGGTTCAAGCCGGACGTGGTGATCGGCGTGGGGTTCTGGGGTGATTACCCGGAGATCGTGGGCCACCCCCAGCGCTTCGGCGTGACGGCCGTCCCCTGGCTCCTCGCCGACGGCTACGTGGCCAACTACCGCCAGGAGCTCAACGTGCTGCCCCTGATCCTCGTGACGGCCGCCTGGGTGAAGGAGACCTTCGAGCGGGACGGCATCCGGGGCGATCACATGGTGGTGCTGCCCGTGGGCTGCGACACGGACGCCTTCGCCCCCCGGAACCGGGAGGATCCCAAGGTGCGGGCCATGCGGAGCGCCCTGGGCGTCTCTCCGGACCAGCTGCTGGTGCTGACCGTGGGCGGCGACGCCGCCTCCAAGGGGGGCCGGGAGGTCATGAAGGCCCTGGCCCTGGTGCGGGACGAGGTGCCGGACTTCCGGTACGTGTGCAAGGTCTGGCCCCAGCCCCGGACCGAGGCCCAGAACCGCCTGGACCTGGACCTGGCCCGGAGCCTGGGCCTGGAGGACCGGGTGATCTTCTCCACCCAGCGGGTCTCCCGGGACGCCATGCCCTACCTCATGGCCGCCTGCGACGTGTACGCCGCCCCTTCCCGCCTGGAAGGGTTCGGCATGCCCCAGGTGGAGGCCGGCGCCTGCGGCCGGCCCGTGATCGGCATCGCCGCCATGGCCATGCGGGACACCCTGGTGGAGGGGGAGACCGCCTTCCTGGCCCGGGTGGCCCACACGAACACCATCACCCAGGCGGTGCTGGGGCCCGAGGCCGGCTATCCCCCGGGACACATCGTGCACTTCGACCGCCCCCGGGCGGCGGACCACCGCGCCAGCGTCGCCGATATCGCCACGGCCCTGCGCCGGCTCCTCAACGACCCCACCCTGCGGGAGCGCATGGGCAGCGCCGGACGGGCCCGGGTCGTGGCGCGCTTCGATTACCGGGTGGTGGCCCACCATCTGCTGACGATCCTCGGGAAGCATCTGGAGGCCCCATGACCCGGCTCGACCGCCCGCGCATCCAGGAGGCCCGGGACGCGGCCCTCCGCGTCCTCCTGCACAACGCCTCGGGCCCCTTCCAGGGCCTGCCCCGGACGGCGGGGTGGGGCTACCCGGAGCCCTACACCCGGGACCTGCTCATTTCCGCCCTGGGGATCCTCGCCTCGGGGCATCCCGAGCTCCTGGCCTCCCTGCGGTCCGTGATGGCCCGCCTGGCCGAGAACCAGAGCGAACGGGGCGCCATCCCCTCCCTGGTGCACGACCCCGGCGACCGGGGGGCCAGCGATACCACCCCCCTTTTCCTCCTCATCGTGGGCATCCTGCGCCGGGAGGCCGGGGACCCCGCCTATCTGGAGGCCTCCGCCCGGAAGGCCCTGACCTGGATGGAATACCAGACGACGGATGACCGCGTCATGGTGACCCAGCTGCCCACCAGCGACTGGCGGGACGAACATTGGGTCCTGGGCCACGGGCTCTACGTGAACGCCCTGGTGTACGGGTACCTCAGGCAGCTGGGCTTCGAGGACCGGGCCCGGGAACTGCAGGCCGCCGTGAACGGACCGGACGACCAGGTGGATGCCCGTCATCCGGTGGAGGGCCTCTCCATCCGGGGCCGCTCCACCTATGCCCTGTGGTCGTACAAGATGCTGCGGGACGAACGGTGCGATCTCCTGGGCAACAGCCTGGCCATCCTCACCGGCCTGGCCCCCCCCTCCCGGGCCCAGAAGATGGTGGCCTGGATCGAAAGCGAGTGCGAGACCATGCGGCAGCACCACGAGCTGGCCCTGCCCCTGCCCCCCTGCTTTTTCCCCTACGTGCTGCCCACGGACTCCGACTGGCGCCCCCGCTACGCCCTCTTCAACCAGCCCGGGGACTACCACAATGGCGGCATCTGGCCCTTCGTATGCGGTTTCTACGTGGCCGCCCTCGTGTCCACCGGCCGCCAGCGCCTGGCCGAGGAGCGGCTGAACCAGCTGGCCGATCTGGTCAAGCCCGCCCGGGAGGCGGAGGTGACGTACGGCTTCAACGAATGGTTCAAGGCCCAGACCGGAGCGCCCTCCGGCCAGGACTGGCAGACCTGGTCCGCCGCCATGTTCCTCTACGCCGCGGCCTGCGTGGACCAGGAGCGGGTGCTTTTCCTCGCCTAGAAGTCAGGGGGAAGCCGGCGGCAGGTGCTTCATGAACGCCGCGAGCAGTTCGGCCGGACGGAGGGGCTTGCCCAGGCGGCCCTTCAGGTCGGCCATCCAGGGGGCCGATTCCATGGATCCGTGGGGGGAGGTGAGGAAGACGGGCACGGCGGCGTCCACCTCCCGCATCCACCTCAGCACGGTGCCCGGACTGGTGCCCAGGAGATCGTGGTCCAGGAGGACGGCGGCCAGGCTCCCCGGGCCGGCCCGGAACACCTCCATCGCCTCCAGGCCTCCGCCGGCGCCCTTGGCGTTGAAGCCGAAGCGCCGCACCATGGCGATGACCGCTTGGCGGCTCTCCCGATCCGGATCCACCACCAGGACCGTGCCGGCCCCACGCCAGGCGGGCAATCCCTCCCAGACCGGTTCGGAGCGGGGCTCGGCCATGGCCGGCAGGTAGACCCGGAACGTGGAACCCCGGCCCGGGCTCGTCTGGACCCAAAGGCTGCCGCCATGGCTGCTCAGGATCCCGTGGACCACCGCCAGCCCCAGCCCGCGGCCGGTGAACTTGGTGGTGACGAAGGGTTCGAAGGCATGCTGGAGCGCCGTGGGCGCCATCCCGGCGCCGTCGTCCCCGACCTCCACCAGGGCATAGCGGCCGGGAGCGGCCGGGAGGACCCAGGCACCCGCTTCGCCCGCCCCATCCGGAAGCCCCACGCTCCGGGTCCGGAGGCGGATCCGGCCGGCCTTCCCCACGGGAAAGGCCTCGAAGGCGTTCATCACCAGGTTGAGCAGCACCTGGGTGATCTGGGTGGAATCGCCACGCCAGAAGGGCACCCGCTCCCCCAGATCCAGGTCCAGGGTCAGGGGCTCGGGCAGGGAGGCCGAGAGCACCTCGGCGGCCTCCTTCACCACCGTGTTCAGGTCCACATCCTCCAGGTGCCACCGCGCCTTGCCCGCATAGGCCAGGAGCTGGCGGGTGAGGTCGGCGGCACGGAGGGCGGCGGTTTCGATGCCCCGGAAGATCCGCAGCAGCTCGGGGTTCTGCTCCGCCACCAGGCTGCCGCTCCCCGCGTTGCCCAGGATCACCGTGAGCAGGTTGTTGAAGACATGGGCGATCCCCGCCGAAAGCAGACCGATGGACTCCAGGCGCCGGGACCGCTCCAGCTTCAGGGCGAGATCGTTCCGCGCCTCCTCCGACGCCTTCAGTTCACGGATGTCGTTGAGGACGAGGCGGATGCTTCCCATGTCCCCCGCCTCGTCGCCGGAAGCCTGGAGCGTGGCCGGCACCTCCACGGCGGTCAGTTGCACCCACACATCCCCCCCTCCCCGCCGGACCATCCGCAGTTCGCAGGAATGGGGGCCTTCGGATTGCCGGAAGCGCTTCCGGTGCAGGTAGTAGGTGTCCTGGTCCGCGGGGAGGATGAACTGGGTGATGGGCCGGGTGAGGATATCCCTGCGGCCGATCCCCAGCAGGGCCAGGGCGGAGCGGTTCGCCTCCAGCACCTCACCCGCCTGGTTCAGGGTGCAGTAGCCCACCGGGGCGCCATCGTAGAGATCGAAGTACCGGGCCCGGGACACGCTGAGGCGGGCCTGGACGCGGCGCAGCTCCTCGTTCTGCATCTCCAGCTCGATCTGGTGCACCTTCAGTTCGTGGTAGGTGGCCTCGGTTTCCCCCCCGGCCTCCCCCGGGCCCGCGGCCAGGTTCTCCCGGTGGCGGGCCTCCGCCCGCTGCCTGAGGGTCTGGGGGTCCAGGAAGGCCCCGGCATTCCGTTTCATGATGGACCTCCTTCCGGGGCTGCCGGAGATGGGGGGCGACAGGGAGCCCGGGGCGCCATTCAGGATTTGGCCACCGTCATGTGGTTGCTCACGTGCCTCACCCCTTTGATGCCCGCCGCGATCCGGCCCACCAGGGCCTTTTCGGCCTCGGTCTTGGCCTGGCCGTGGATGGAGACGCGCCCGGCCTTGGTGATGATCTTGGTGGCCAGGGACCGCACCGACTTGTGGAACAGGAGCGAGGTCTTGATCTGGGCCGTGATGGAGGTGTCGTCGATGGTCCGGCCGAGGCTTTCCCGGGAGGAAGCCTCCTTGCCGACGGTCAGGTTGTTGATCACCTCCTTGACCCCGTCCACGTCCTTGGCGTATTCGGCCGTCAATGCCTTCTCCGCGGCCGAATCGACGGTCCCCGTCAGGGTCACGACCCCGTTCGAGGTCTGGACGTTGGTGCCGCTGGCGCTCACATGCCGGTGGAAGGCCAGGGTGGACTTGACCTTCATCGTCACCCAGTCGTCGGATCCGGAGGCGGGCTGCCGCCCCATCACCGTGATCTGGTTATCCACCCGCTTGACCCCCGCGACGCCCTGGGCCGTGTGCTCCGCCAGGAAGCGGTGGTATTCCTCGGCCACGGAGCCGGAAAGCCTCACCACCCCATCGGTGCACTGGACCTTGATGGGTTCCTCCTTGAGGTAGGTCGTGAAGTTGTAACTGCCCCGGATGGCGTCCTCGATCCGGGCGTCCGGTTCGGCGGCGACAAGGGCCGGGGCGCCGGCCACGGCCAGGATGGCCGGAAGGACCCGCAGCGAGGCGGGGTTGAAGCGGGAAAATCTCATGGGTTGGATTCCTGGTTGGCCCCGGGGGGCGATGGGAGGGATGGGACGACGCGCGGCGGGGACCTGGCGGCCATCCACCCGCTTCCGGATGCGGCAGGGGCGCGCTCGGCCCGGGAGATGGGCCCGGAGTCCCTTGAACGAAGAAAGACCCAAGCACAACCCGGGCCAAAGGCCAGGAAGCTCCCGGCGGCACGGCGCCATGCCCGCATTCCGCCGCCGCTTCCGGGCATGGCCCGATTCATGCGTGGGTACCGGACCGGAAAAGGAGGTGCCGCCATGCTGCGCAGCCTGAAGGCGCTCGAGGATTACACCGTCCAGGCCAGGGACGGAGACGTGGGGAAGGTCGCGGACTTCCTCATGGACGACGAACAATGGGGCGTCCGCCACCTGGTGGTTCGCACCGGAGGCTTCATGGATAGCCGGGAGGTGCTCATCTCCCCCCTGGCCTTCGGGAGGGTGGACTGGTCCACCCACAGCTTCCACCTGGATCTGACCCGGGAGCGCATCCGGAACAGCCCGGGCACGGACACGGCCAAGCCCGTCTCCCGCCAGCGGGAACTGGAGCAGTTCCGCTACTACGGCTACCCGGACTACTGGGGCAGTTCGGGGATCTGGAGGACCCCCGGCCCGCCGCCGCAGTTCGGGGAGGATCAGGCGGATGGGGAGGAAACCCCGGACGATGTGCATCTCCGGAGCGCGAAGGAGATCCGCGGGTACCACGTCCAGGGCACCGACGCCCGGATCGGCCATGTGGAGGATTTCATCGTCGACGACCAGACCTGGGCGATCCGCTACCTGGTGGTGGACACGATGACCTGGTGGGTCGGGCGGAAAGTGCTCGTATCACCCCATTGGGCCTCGGGCATCAGCTGGGAGGAGCACGCCATCCGCCTCGAGCTCACCCGGCGCGAAATCAAGGAGAGCCCCGATTGGGACCCCGGCGCCCCCATCAACCGCCAGTACGAGGAGCATCTGTACGACTACTACGGCCGGCCCCAGTACTGGGAGAGCGGAAGGAACCGGGGGGACCGGTCCAGCCACGTCCAGATTCCCTGATCCCCGCCCCTCCCCTCCAGCGCCCCCGGGGCGATTCCCCGGGTGGATGGAAGCTTGTTCCTCTTTTTGGAATTTTATTTCATATGTATGAATTCAATCAATCGACCCACCTTCCAGGGCCGCCCGGTCCCTCCAGCCTGGGGCCAGCCCCCTCCCCAGGACGGCCTGAAAAAAGGGAGGGTCCAAGGGGCAGAATCCAGCCTAACGACCGAGGGGACGCCGGCATGGGCGGCGTGAGGACCGGACGAACCTGAGCAGAGGGATCGCGCACTTGATTTTCCGCTCTTCCAGACGCCTGGAACAGCCTTTTTCGCCGAACCGGAACTAGCTCCATTTTTCGTCCATAATTCCATCCAGGAGGAAAAAAGAAGGGCGACATCCCCTTCAAAGTGAACTATGCTCCCCTTCAAGATGAAAGGTCGTGAAGACCGATGCACGCGAAGGACCTGGACCACAAGGAACTCCTCGATCTGGATCCGGAGGGGGGCATCATCCGGTTCGCGGGGCGCCGGGCGATCCTCCTGGATGCGGTGGCCCTCGGACTCCTGCGCAAGTACCTGGTGGAGAACTTCGGCTTCAGCGCCGCCCGCACCGTCCTGACCCAGTTCGGCTTCGCCCACGGCTGGCGCATGGCCGAAGCCATGGAGGCCGACTTCAGGCTGGAAGATCCCGGGCAATGGCGCCAGGCGGGGATGCGCCTGCATGTGCTTTCGGGCCTCTTCAGCCTGCCCGATCCGGAACAGGACCCGCTCTCCCGCAACGGCATGGCCATCCTGGCCTCGTACGAAGCCGAGCAGCACCTGCTCCACTTCGGCAAGGGCGACGCCCCCCTGTGCTGGAGCATCTGCGGCCTGATCAGCGGATTCCTCAGCCAGGTCACCCACCGGGAAATCTTCGTGCTGGAGGACCGCTGCCTCGGCATGGGGGATGCGGCCTGCCACCTGTTCGGGCGCACCCGGGAGGAATGGGGAGATGAGCGGGCCGAAGAGCTCCGGTTCTTCAAAGCCGACCGCCTGAAGGAATGTCTCGACGTGTCCCTCAGCCGGGTGACGGAGACCTTGAAGAAGGCGGAGAAGAAGCTCCGGCACCATGCCCGCGTCCTGGACCAGGCCGCCACGGGCCTGGAGGATCCGGTCCTGGGCATCGTCGCCCGGAGCCCCGCCATGCGCCGGGTGCTGGACCTGGCCCGGCGGGTGGCGGCGGTGGATTCCACCGTGCTCATCACCGGGGAAAGCGGTTGCGGCAAGGAGCGCATCGCCCGGCTCGTGCACGAGTCCTCCCCCCGCTGCGCCGGCCCCTTCATCGCGGTGAACTGCGGCGCGGTGGCGGAGAGCCTCCTGGAAAGCGAGCTGTTCGGCCACGCCCGCGGCTCCTTCACCGGCGCCACCCAGGACCGGCCGGGCCTCTTCGAGGCCGCCAACCATGGCACCCTGCTCCTGGACGAAGTGGGGGATATCAGCCCGGCCATGCAGGTCAAGCTGCTGCGGGCCATCCAAGAACGGGAGATCCGCCGGGTGGGCGAGAACAAGGTGCGCCGCTTCGATGTGCGCGTCGTGGCCGCCACCAACAAGGACCTGGCCCTGGCCGTGGCCGAGGGCGCCTTCCGCCAGGATCTCTATTACCGCCTGAAGGTGGTGGAGTTGCACGTCCCCCCGCTCAGGGAGCGGGCGGAGGACATCCTGCCCCTGGGCCGGGTCTTCCTGGCCAATTCGGCCATCGCCATGAACCGCAGGATCTCGGGGTTCTCCACCGCCGTGGCCGACCACCTCCTGCGCTACCCCTGGCCGGGCAATGTCCGGGAACTGGAGAACGCCATGGAACGGGCGGCGGCCATGACCCTGGGCGGCCATGTGGAACTGGAGGACCTGCCGGAGGACGTGAGGTCGGCCGTAGCTCCGCCCACCCTCATCCCCGGCCAGGTCAAGCCCCTGGAGGAGGTGGAAAGGGAATACATCCTCTCCGCCCTGGAGGTGAACGGCGGCAATCAGACCCGCACCGCCACCCAGCTCAACATCGGCACCGCCACCCTCTACCGCAAGCTGAAGGCCTACAAGGAGGGCACGGAAGGACCCGGGCGGCCTCCGGCCAAGCTCCCCCCCGCCTGACCCCGCGGCCCGGCATGGTTCCTGCCATGGATCGGGTCCCCCCGGAGGGGCCGATCCCGGGCCCCCGCGGGGGATCAGGAGAGAGACCCATGGCCACCCGCGCCCTGCTCGTATACCCGGAGTTCCCGCCCACGTACTGGGGCATGCGCTACACCCTGCCCTTCCTCGGGCGGAAGGCCACCCTGCCCCCCCTGGGCCTGCTCACCGTCGCGGCGATGCTGCCCCCGGACTGGGACCTGCGGGTCCTGGACATGAACGTGGAGCCCCTGGGCCCCAGGGATCTGGCGGGCGTGGACCTGGTCTTCCTTTCCGCCATGCTCGCCCAGCGGGAATCCTTCGACGGGGTGGTGGATCTTTGCCAGGGGGCCGGGATCCCGGTGGTGGCGGGAGGGCCCTACCCCACCAGCTGCCATGCCGCGATCACCGGGGTCGCCTCCTTCGTCCTGGGCGAGGCGGAGGTGAACCTGCCGCCCTTCCTGCGGGACCTGGAGGAGGGCATTCCCAGGCGTCTGTACGGGGATCCCGGCCACCCTCCCCTGGACGCCACCCCCCCGCCCCGGTACGACCTCATCGATCCCCTCCGCTACACGGGCGGGGCCCTTCAGTATTCCCGCGGCTGCCCCCACCACTGCGAGTTCTGCGATATCGTCGAGCTCTTCGGCCATCAGCCGCGCACCAAGGCCCCGGCCCAGTTCCTGCGGGAACTGGATCGCCTGGAGGCCCTGGGCTGGCAGGGATCCCTTTTCATCGTCGATGACAATTTCATTGGCAATCGCCCCGATGTCCGCAGGCTGCTGCCGGCCCTCGCCAGCTGGCAAACGGCCCATGGCTTCCCCTTCACGTTCTTCACCGAGGCGAGCCTGGATCTGGCGGCGGACCCCGCCCTCATGGAAAGCATGGTCCGGGCGGGTTTCAACATGGTCTTCGTGGGCCTCGAAACCCCGGACCGGGCCACGTTGGAGGCGGCCCAGAAGACGCCCAACACCGGCACCGATCTGCTCGCGGCGGTCCATGCCATCCAGGCCAAGGGGCTGGAAGTGGCCGGTGGCTTCATCGTGGGTTTCGACGGGGACAAGGCCGATATCTTCGACCGGCAGGCGGAGTTCATCGAGAAGGCCGGTATCCCAACGGCTATGGTGGGCCTCCTGACCGCCCTGCCCGGAACGCGCCTGCACCGGCGCCTGAAGGCGGAAGGACGCCTGGTGGACCCCCTGGGCAGCGGAAACAACACCCATGATGCCAAGCTCAACTTCCGCCCCGTCATGGATCCGGACCTGCTTCAGGAGGGGTACCTCCAGGTCCTGAAGGACATCTACACGCCTCACCGCTATTTCGCCCGGTGTCTTCAACTCCTGGACCGCATGCCCCGGACCCAGGCCTCCTGCCGCCGGGTCCGGGCCATGGAAGTGCGGGCCTGTCTGCATTCCCTCCTGCGCCAGACCTTTTCCCGCTATGGATTCGACTACCTGGCGTACCTCTTCCGGGCGCTCGGGCGCAGGCCGGGCATGGTCTCGGAAATCATCGCCATGGCGGTGAAGGGGCACCACTACATCACCATCACGGACCGGCTCCTGGCCCTGGAAGCGTTCAAGTCCGGCCTGGCCAGGCTCCAGCAGACCCTGGTGGGGCGCCTCGGGGCCCTGGCCGGCGACGACCTGGCCGGGCGGACCCGGTTGCTGGCCCAGTGGCGGGCCATCCAGAGGCACGCGGGCCGGGTGTGCCTCCGTTTCCATCCCGACTTCCGCGCCCGGGCCATCGCCGCCTTCACCGGTTTCATGGACGCCGTGGAGGCCCTCCTGGCCCCCGCCTTCCCCTGGGACCCGCGCCTGCCGGCAACCCATCCCGTCCGGGTGCGCCGGGGCACGCCCCGGCCAGGGCCGGGCCTCAGTCCAGCAGATCCACGATGCCCGCCACGGCCCTGAACGAGGCGTCCAGGACGACGGCCCGGGGCCCATGGGGGCCGTGCAGGTGCCCGTAGGCCATCAGCGCGGCCGCACCTTCGGGGCTTTCCCGGCCCCCGTCCGCCGTCTGCCGGAGACCCGCCGCCCCCGAGACCCGGGGCACGACTCGGATCCCGAAGAAATAGGCCACCAGGGCCGCGTTCCAGGGCCCGGCGCCCGGATTGGCGCCGACCCACCCGCCTCCCAGCAGGGTTCCGGTGCTCCCCGGCGGCAGACCCGCCAGGATCAGGGAGGGATCCCGGATCCCCGACCGCATGGCCGTCAGGAGGCCCTCCTGGACCCGAAGGGCGGAATCACCAGCCAGGCGGACCTGCTCCCCGGCCGTGACGGCGGCGGGGTCCGGGGCGGCGCGGGACGCGGCCCCCGCTTCCTGGACAGACGGCTCTGGCGTCCGGTTCGGGGCGAGGGCCTGGCCCGCCCCGATGGGGAAAGGCCCCAACGGGGGGCCGAGGTTCGAAAGGGATGTGATGTCCATGGGGAGCCTCCTCGGATCGGGCTGGCCAGGGCCCAGGCCCCGCCCATCAGGGGCCGGACCCCTGGAAGAAGCCCCGGCCGAGGCCGCCCAGCAGCTTCAGCGCCCAGACCTCCACGGCCTTCAGGGTCCGCCCGGCCAGCCCCAGGGACTGGGTGAGGCACCCGATATCGTCCAGGGCCGCCTGGGCACTGGACGCCAACCCGTCCAGGCGCTCTCGCGTGGCATGGATGTCCTGGGCGATCCGGGCCAGGTCCTGGCGGGATTCGGTCAGGAAACGTTCCAGCCCCGCCGCCGTGCGCTTGACCTGCCCCAGGAGCGAAACGACCGACACGGCCACCACCAGGAGGACCCCGATGCACACGGTCTCCAGCACGTAGGACATGGGAACTCCTGACCCGGGACCCGGCCCGGGGGGTGGTTGAGGTTGATGGGGTTCCCGGGGGTTCGCCCGGAACCCCTGCCGCGTCCCCGGCGGCGCGCGAGGGTGGGTAGCGGGCGCGCCATCAGGTGCGCCCGAAGAGCGCCATCCCCAGCATCACGGCGGCGACAAGGGCAAGGCCCCCGTGATGCACGTACTTCCACCAGGGATCGAGGGGACGTTCAGGCAGGACTTCCAGGAGGAACACCGTGAGGAGGAGGAGCAGGAGCATGACCATGGCTGGTTTCTTCCCGGGTTCCCGTGCGGCGGCCGTTTGCGGCCCCTCCGGGATCCCTCCGGACCATGCAGGGACCGTGCCCCGATCCCGCCCGCCCGGGACGAAGCCCAGGCGGCATCCCGCGCCGTCCCCCCTTCCCCCATCGATCAATCTGATGAGATTGCCCCCCATCCTGATGGAACCCCGCCCCGGGCCCGGGGGGCCGGGGCCCTCCTTCAGGGCCGGTGCCCGTCCAGGTCCGCCTCCACCGGCGAGGTGTGGGCGCCCTTGAACCCGGTGATGTCCACGAAGGTCAGCACGGCCCCCTCGATCACGTTTTCCAGGGTCCGGTAGAGCTGGATCCGCATGGAGAACCAGCGCCCCTCCCGGGTCCGCACCTCGAGGGCCAGGGGCACCAGGGTGTCGAGCACCGCCTGGGTATCCGCGGGCAGGGTGTCGTAGCCGACGAGGTTGGTGACCACGTGGCCCACGGGCCGGCCCACATCCGTGGGGATCAGGTTGATGATGGACGTGGCCGCGGGCGTGAACCGGAGGATCCGCAGATCGCTGTCCACGAAGATCGTGCCGATCCCGGTGCCGGCCAGCAGGTTGTTCATGTCGTTCACCGCCCGCGAGGACTCCAGGACCTTGGCCTGGAGCTCGGTGTTGACGGTGGTGAGCTCCTCGTTGACCGACTGCAGTTCCTCCTTGGAGGTCTCCAGCTCCTCGTTCGCCGATTGGACCTCCTCGTTCAGGGACTGGAGTTCCTCGATGGAGGACTTCAGATCCTCGTTGGCCGTCTCCAGCTCCTCATTGGAGGCGCGAAGGACCTCCTCCTTCGCCCGGAGCTCCAGCCGGAGCGCGTCCGCTTCCAGGGAGGACCCGGCCTGGGGCTCCTGCACGCGCGAGGCTTTCGCCTGTTCCAGGATCACCAGGTACAGCTCCGGGTCCGGGCTCTTGCGGCGGACCGGGGAAACGGCGAGATCCACCCGGAGGGCCCCGCTCCCGCTGCCCACCCGCAGCCCCGTGAAGGCCCGGGGGTGCCGGTCCCGGGCCGCGTTGTGCAGGGCGGTGGCCAGTTCCCGCCGCAGGCCGTCCCTGGCCATCTTCAGGATGTTGCCGGTCCCCGTCACCCCCGCCATGGGCTCCAGGAACTGGCCCGAGCGGCCCCTCAGGTACAGGATCCCGCCCTGGGCGTCCACCAGGGCGCACACCGGGGCCACCTGATCCAGCAGGGCCTGTTCCGTGATCTCCCGCAGGGAGGGCTTGTGCGGGGCCCGGAGGGGCGGCGCCGCGGGCCGGGCCGTCACGCCCGCAGGGGGGGGGATCACCGGGTCCGGGAGGCCGCCCCGGGCCTCTTCCCGGCGCCGGAAGATCCTGGATTTCCGGTCGATGGGCGCGAAGAGGTGGCCGAAGTCGCCCACGGTCTCCGAGCTCCCCTGGAACAGGAAGCCGCCCGGATTGAGGGCGTAGTGGAAGAGGGGGATCACCTTCTTCTGGAGCCCGGCCCCCATGTAGATGAGCAGGTTCCGGCAGCTGAGCAGATCGATGCGGGAGAAGGGGGGATCCTTGATCAGGTCCTGCACGGAGAACATCAGCAGGTCCCTGATGGCCTTGGCGGCGCGGTACCCGCTCCCGTCGGGCTCGAGGGTGAAGTACCGGGAGAGGCGGTCCTCCGAGAGGCCCGCGGAGGCGGAAGGGGAGAACACCCCTCCCCGGGCCAGGGAAATGGCATGGGCGTCGATGTCCGTGGCGAACACCTGGACGGTGAAGGGCCGCTGCAGCCGCTCCATGTGCTCGTGCAGGAGGATGGCCAGGGAATAGGCCTCCTCGCCGGTGGAACAGCCCGCGCACCAGGCCCGCACCGGGGCCCCATCGGCCCTGCCCTCGAACAGCCTGGGCACCACCTCCTCCTCCAGGACCCGGAAGATTTCGGGATCCCGGAAGAACCCGGTCACCCCGATGAGGAGATCCCGGAACAGGGCGTCCAGCTCCTCCGGCGTGGCCTGGAGGATCCCCAGGTAGTCCTGGACGGACCCGGCCCGGTGGACCGCCATCCTGCGCTCGATGCGCCGCTGGAGGGTATTGGGCTTGTACTGGGAGAAATCGTGGCCCGTGCGGGCATGGAGGAGGAAGGCGACCTTGCGCACGAACTCCTCGGCCATGCGGGGACGGGGCGACCGGAGCCGGGCGGCGAAGCTGGCCGTCTGGACGCAGGCCAGGAGCCGCTCCGCCAACTGCTCCGGGGGCAGCTCGAAATCAACCAGGCCCGTGGCCAGGGCGCTCCTGGGCATCCCGTCGAATTCCGTGGATTCCGGGGCCTGGGCCAGGACCAGGCCGCCCCCGCCCTTCACGGCCCGGAGGCCCTGGGCGCCATCGCCGCCCGTGCCCGAAAGGATGATGCAGATGGCCCGCTCCCCCTGGTCCAGGGCCAGGGAGCGGAGGAAGAAGTCGATGGGCAGGCGCTGGCCCCGGGGCGCGGAGGGTTCCAGGAGATGCAGGGAGCCGCCGATGATCGCCAGGTCGCAGTTGGGTGGGATCACATAGACGCTGTCCCGCGCCACCACCATGCCCTCGGCGGCTTCGTAAACGGTCATCCGGGTGAACCGGCGGACAAGTTCGCTCAGGAGGCTTTCGTGATCGGGGGCCAGGTGCTGGATCAGCACAAAGGCCATGCCCGGCGCCTGATCCGCCGGAAGCCCCGAGAAGAAGGCCTCGAAGGCGGCCAGCCCCCCCGCGGAGGCGCCGATCCCCACGATGGGGAACGGGGGCTCCCGATCCGCGCTGGGCTTGTCCCCCCCCGCGGGCTTGCGGGCAGGACCCGGTTGCTTGATGGCGAGCTTGGATTCGCGGCAGGACACGGCATCGACCTTTGCGAAGCGGGGCGGGCCCCCTTGCCATGCCCCCATCAGGGGATGGCATCGGGGGAAACGCCCCGGGCCACGGGCAGGTCAGACCCGGGCATCATCGGCCACCGGGGCCTTGGCGCCCCGCAGGTCCTGGGCGGCGGCCCCGAAACCGTCCTTGATGTCCACGGCGGCCAGGCCGGCGCGATGCTTGGCCTCGTCCCAGGCCTCGCCGGCCCCGTCGGCCATGTGGCGCGCGCGCTGGCGCGCGGAGCGGGTCCATTTCCGCACATCCCCC
>DATGXY010000073.1:0-17883 GCA_035298525.1 Holophaga sp. | reverse complement strand
CCCGCCTCGGAGATGGCGGCGCCGTCCCGGTCCGAGACCTCGTAGCAGAGGCAGGCGCGCGCGCCGGCGCGCTTCACGGCCGCGGCGATGCGGTCCAGGGAGCCGGTGGCGGCGAAGGGGCTGGCGTGGTGGTCCACGAGGGTCGTGGTGCCCTTGCGCACGGCGTCCGCGAGGACGACCTCGGCGCTGACCTCCACGTCGTCCAGGCTCAGCTTGCGGTCCAGGCGCCACCAGAGGTTGTCCAGCACCTCCTGGAAGTTCCGGCTGGGGGCCATCTTGCCCAGGCCCCGCACGAGGGTGGAGTAGAAGTGCATGTGGGCGTTGACGAGGCCGGGCATGACGACCTTGCCGGCCGCGTCCAGGATCTTGTCGAAGGGGCCGGGGATGGTCCCCTTGGGGGCGATGCGGCGGATGGCCCCGTCCTGGAGGAGGAGGTCATGACCCTCCAGCACCCTGCAGGGGGAGCCGAAGGTGATCAGGGTGCCGTTCTCGATGAGGATGCGCTGGGTCATGGGATGTCCAGAAGAATGATTCTAGTTTGGTGGGGATCGGAACGCCCTCATTTCTCCACGACCCCCCGGGAGGCCCGGAGGCCTCGCGGAGGGTCGTGGAGAAGGAACCGGGGCGAGGGGGCCTAGGCCCTGCTCACTTCCTCGTTGAACTGCGTGATGAGGCGGTCGAAGTGAGCGGCCTCCTCGGTGAAGAGCTCGCGCCAGTACTCGGGGTTCCACTGGGCGCAGATCTCCTCGTACGTCTTCCCCTGCTGCTCGACCCACGTGTAGTACTTCAGGTTGTGCACGGCCTTCCGGTCCTGGAAGGAGAGCTCCTTGAAGTGGTCGACGGCCTGGCGTTCCAGGCTCCCGGTGTGGCTGCGGGCGGCGTCCATGATCGTGAAGGCGCCGTGCTCGGCGGTCTGCTCTTCCAGCCGGCTGCGGTACATGTCGCAGCTGTCCGTGAAGATGGTGAAGACCACATCGTTCTCGTCCAGCTCCCAGTACTTGGCGGCCTTGATGGCGGCCAGCATGTTGCAGATGCCGCTGATGCCCAGGAGGGGCAGCTTCTGCAGGACGTCTTCCGACACGCCCAGGCCGGCGAGGTACTTCTGGCCCTCGGGCTCGTTGAAGAGCCTCAGGATCCTCATGCAGTCCTCGTCGTCGATGGCGGCGATGGCGTCGGTGTTGCGGACGTTGTGGACCCAGGGCACGTGCTTGTCGCCGATGCCTTCGATGCGGTGGTCGCCGAAGCCGTTCATGAGCAGGGTGGGGCACTGCAGGGCCTCGGTGGCGATCACCTTGGCGCCGGGGTGGTGGGCCTTGAGGTAGTCGCCCGCCGCGATGGTGCCCGCGCTGCCGGTGGCGCTGGCGTAGCCCGCCAGGCGCGTCTTCGGGGTGCGGATGGCGTTGTAGACCTCCTCGATGGCAGGGCCCGTGACGTTGTAGTGCCAGACCGGGTTACCGAACTCCTCGAACTGGTTGAAGATCATGTGGATGGGATCGGCCTTCAGCTCCCAGCACTTGTCGTAGATCTCCTTCACGTTGCTCTCGCAGCCGGGGGTGGCGATCACCTCGCTGCCGATCTCGGCCAGCCAGGTGAAGCGCTCCTTGCTCATGTTCTCGGGCAGGATTGCCACGGCGGTGCAGCCCAGCACGGCGGAATCGAAGGCGCCGCCGCGGCAGTAGTTGCCCGTGGAGGGCCATACGGCCTTGTGCTTGTCGGGATCGAACTCGCCGGAGACGAGGCGGGGCACGAGGCAGGCGAAGGCGGCGCCCACCTTGTGGGCCCCGGTGGGGAAGTACTTGCCGACCAGGCCGATGATGCGGGCCTTCACGCCCGTGATCACGGAGGGGATCTCCAGGTGGTTGGGGCCGCCGAAGAGGCCCGTGGCGTGGTCGTTCTTCCAGGTGATGCGGAAGAGGTTGGCGGGGTCCACGTCCCACAGGCCCACGTTCTTCAGGCGGGCCTTCACGGCCTCGGGGGCCGTGCCGGGGTGGCGCATCTGCTCGAAGGTGGGGATGATGATGCCCCGCTCCTTGCAGCGCTTGGCGGTGCGCTTCACCACTTCTTCGTTGTAGGTCTTGATGATCCTGGACATGGCTTCTCCTTCCGCCTAGAGGCTGAGACTCTGGGCGCGGCGGACGATCTGCTCGAGCTTGGCGCCGGGGTCCTTGATGCGGGTGAGGAACATGAGGGCGCTGATGACGAAGGGCTTGTAGCTCGCCTCGTGGTAGGTGGGGATGCGGTACTGCTCGAACACCTCGGCGGAGACCTCGCCGGCCTTGCAGCTGACATCGGTGATATCGGCGGGCAGGCAGTGCATGTAGAGGGCCTTCTTGTCGGCCGTGCGGTCCATCATGGCGCGGGTGCACTCCCAGTTCTTGTACTGGGCGTTGTTGGCCAGGCACTCCTTCTCGAGCTCGCGGAGCCCTTCCTTGTCGGAGACCTTGAGCATCTCGGTGCGGCGCTCCATGACGTGGTAGGGGGCCCAGCTCTTGGGGTAGACGATATCGGCGCCGTCGAAGGCCTCTTCCATGCTGTTGCTGACGGTGAACTTCCCGCCGGAGGCCTGGGCCTGCTTGCCGGCCATGTCGACCACGTCGCCGATGAGGTCGTAGCCCTGGGGATAGGCCAGGCGCACGTCCATGCCGAAGCGGCTCATGAGGCCGATGATGCCCTGGGGCACGGAGAGGGGCTTGCCGTAGCTGGGGCTGTAGGCCCAGGTCATTGCGATCTTCTTGCCCTTCAGGTTCTCGAGGCTGCCGAAGTGCTGGCGCAGCCAGGCCAGGTCGGCCAGGGACTGGGTGGGGTGGTCCACGTCGCACTGCAGGTTGACGATGGAGGGGCGGCGGTGGAGGACGCCCTGCTCGGTGCCGTCGGTGAGCGCGTCGCCCACCTCCTTCATGTAGGTGTGGCCCTCGCCCAGGAACATGTCGTCGCGGATGCCGATGACCTCGGTCAGGAAGCTGATCATGTTGGCGGTCTCGCGCACGGTCTCGCCGTGGGCGATCTGGCTCTTGGTCTCGTCCAGGTCGGAGAGGCCCAGGCCCATGGCGTTGGCGGCGCTCGCGAAGCTGAAGCGGGTGCGGGTGGAGTTGTCGCGGAAGATGGAGATGGCCAGGCCCGTGTCGAAGCTGCGGTAGGAGTGGCCGGCCTTGTGGAGCTGCTTGAAGGTGTCGGCCAGGGTGACGATGGCCCGGATGGTCTCCTCGGAGTGGTCCCAGGTGAGGAGGAAGTCCTTGTGGAAGAGGTCGGTGTTGAGGCCCTGGAAGGCCTTGAGGTTCTCGGTGATGGTCATGGGATCCTCCTCTGGATCAGGGTGTGGGAAGGGTTTCGGGGTCGGGCTGGAGGGGTGAGCCCCCGGGAGCGTCGGGTTCCAGGAGGCGGCCGTCCTGGGCGGCGATGTTCCCCCGAAGCAGCACGTGGCGGAAGCGGAGGCGGGTGGTCAGGCCGAGGAAGGGCTCTGGGGTGGGGACCCCGGCGGAGCGGATGGGGCGCTCGGGACCCGAGGGGTCCAGCACCACCACGTCCCCGTCCATGCCGGGCCGGAGGGCGCCCTTGCGGTCACCCACCCCGGCCCGGCGGGCCGGGTTGAAGGCCAGGTGGGTGGCGAGGCCCAAGGCCGAGCGGTCGGGGTCGTCCTCCCAGATCTTCCAGGTGACGTGGGGCAGGGCGCCGATGCCGGCGAGGCCGTTGGGCACCTGCCGGATGTCCCGGCCATCCCAGGCGTCCTTGTCCTCGGGGCGGAAGGGGCAGTGATCGGTGGCGATCATATCGAAGGCCCCCTGGCGGGCCAGGGTCCGGAAGGCCTCCCGGTCGCCCCGGAGGGGGGGGGAGCAGAGCCAGCGGTGGCCGTCGGGCCGGGCCAGCCAGCTGTCGTCCAGGACCAGGTACTGGGGGCAGGTTTCGCAGGTCACGTCGGCGCGGTCCCTGCCCTCCACGATGAGGCGGGCCCCCTCCACCGTGGACACGTGCACCACGTGGGCGGGAGCGCCCGTGGCGGCGGAGAGTTCCAGGACCCGCCGGACGGCCTCGGCCTCGGCGGCGCCGGGGCGCATGAGGGCGTGGGAGGAGGCGAGGGAGAGATCCAGGGCGGACCGGTCCACGGCGGCGATGAGGGCGTCGTCCTCGCAGTGCACGAGGAAGGAGGCCCCCAGGGGGCCCAGGCGCCGGAAGAGGGCGTCCAGCACCTCGTAGCTGGCATAGAGGCCTGCGGGGCGGTACGTGGTGTAGAGCTTGAGGGTGCGGTAGCCGGAGGCCACGAGGCGCTCCAGGAAGGCCAGGTCGGCCTCCGCGAACGTCGTCGGGGTCAGGTGCCAGAGCACGTCCGCGTGGGAATGCCCCGCCGCCTTGGCCCGGGCCGCCGTCATCGCCTCCAGGAGGCCGCCCTTGGGATCCTGGGTGACGAAGGTGCAGAGGGTCGTGATGCCGTTCTCCACGGCGGTGCGGGTGGCGGTGGCGTAGGTGTCGGCCAGGTAGAAGCGCCCGATCCAGTCGTCCACATGGGTGTGGAAGTCCATGAATCCGGGCAGCACGTAGCAGCCTGCGGCGTCGATCTCCCGGTCCGCGCCGCCCACCTCGCCCACGGCCGCCACCTTGCCGTCGGCCACCAGGACATCGGCGTCCAGGAGGCTTCCGTCGAGGGCCACGCGGCCGTTGCGGATGGCGGTTCTCACAGGGGCAGTGACTCCAGGACCGGCTCGACCGCCGGGGGGATGCTGATGCGGGAAAGGGGGGCTTCCACGTCCTTGAGGCCGTTGCCCGTGGCGAGGATCACCGCCGAGGCGCCCGCGGGCAGGGCCCGGGGGGAGGCCTGCAGCTTGAGGAGGCCGGCGTAGGCCGTGGCGCCCGCGGGCTCCGTGAAGATGCCGGAGCGGGAGGCCAGCGCGGCCTGGGCGGACAGGATCTCCTCGTCGGTGACCGTGAGGGTCAGGCCGCCGCTCTCGAGGATGGCGCGCCGTGCGCCGTGGGCGTTGCTGGGGCAGGTCACGGAGATGGAGTCGGCCCGGGTGGTGGGATCGGCCGCGTCGGAGTATACCCCCGTTTCCACGTACCGGTGGATGGCGTCGGAGGTGTCGGCCTGGATCCCGATGAGGCGGGGAAGGCGGTCGATGAGCCCGGCCCGGTTCAGGTCGACGAAGGCCTTGGCCACGCCGCCCAGGATCACGCCGTCGCCCACGGAGACGAAGATGGCGTCGGGAACCTTGAAGCCCGCCTGGGCCCAGATCTCCAGGCCCGCCGTCTTCTTGCCCTCGATGGTGAGGGGGTGGTAGGCGGTGTTGCGGTTGAGTCCGCCGCGCTTCGCGGTGTATTCCAGGGAGAGCCTGAAGGCGTCGTCGTAGGTGCCCTTCACGGGGACCACCGTCGCGCCGTAGAGCACCATCTGGACGAGCTTGGCCTTGGGGGCCTTCTCCGGCACGAAGATAAGGGCCTTCTGCCCGGTGGAGGCGCACACGGCGGCCAGGGCGGAGGCGGCGTTGCCCGTGGAGGCGGCCACGATCAGGTCGATGTCCAGGCGCCGCGCCTCGGCCGCCACCAGGAAGGATGCCCGGTCCTTGAGGCTGCCGCTGGGGTTCAGGCCGTCGTTCTTGACCCACAGCTCCCCGAGGCCCAGTTCGGCCGCGGCGCGGTCCAGCCTGGCCATGGGCGTGTTGCCCACGGGGAGGGGGGGGTGGTACTGCTCCTCGACCGCGCAGAAGAGGTTCCAGTCCGGCCGTTCCTTCTGGAACCGGCCATGGATGGCGGCGTAGTCGAAGACCGCCTCCAGCACCCCCGTCAGGGGGATGCCGGGGCGGTAGGATTCCCCGCACGTCGGGCACAGGTAGCGGACTTCAAGGCGGGAATACGTGCGTCCGCAGTCCGTGCACCGGTAAACGAATGGCGTCATGGGGGAACCTCGGATGGGGCGGCGCGGGGCGGGGTGCCCCGCGCCGGGTCGTTTCAGGCTAGAAGTGGTATTCGATGGAGAACTGCAGGGTCTTGGTCCTGGGGTTCACGACGGTGCCGGCGGGGCGGACGGCGTCCTTCTCGTAGGTGGGATCGCCGAACTTGTTGTCCCAGTACTGCACGCCGGGGCCGATGAGCCAGGAACCCTTCTTGGTGCCGACGACTTCGCTGAAGTCGAACATCCAGTGCAGGTTCACCAGGGTCTCGGGCTTGGTCTCGACGTTGGAGCCGTCCTTGCCCTTGGCGCCGGTGAGGGTGCCGAAGCCCTTCACGACCGTGGAGACGGAGCCGAGAGGCACGTTGATGCCCCAGGCGGCGGCGATCTGGTAGGTGGCATCGAAGGTCACGTCCATGTGGCCGACGGGGTTGAACGTGCCGAAGGAGTTGTGGTTCTTCTCCTTGTAGTAGAGGGCGGCGACGGTGAGGAAGCCGGGGACCTTGAAGGAGAACTGGGGGCCGGCCATGAGCTTGTAGACGGCGGGGGCGAAGCGGGTGTTCTTGGCGGCATAGTCGAAGCCGGCGACGAACTCGACGTCGCGGACGGGCCCGAACTCCATCTTCTTGCCGAAGAGCTTGCTGAGGCTCCAGTTGTGCTTGTAGGTGCAGTAGACCTCCTGGGCGCCGCCGGAGGTGCCGGGGCCTTCGGAGTTCATGGGATCGTTGCCGTCGGACTTGATCATGTCGACGTTGAAGAAGTTGCCGCCGTAGTTGTCGCCGGAGACATGGCTGAACGCCACGTAGGTCTTGGCGACGGATTCGGCGATCCCGGGCTCCTTGTAGTCGTTGCCGCGGCGGATCGTCAGGGACGTGTCGCTCCAGTTGGCGGCGGACAGGGGGGCCACGGCCACGAGGGCCAGGGCGGCGAGGGTGAGTTTCTTCATTGGCTTCTCCTTGTTTGCGGGACCTTGTGTGAGGGGAGGCCCGCGGGTTGGGGGGGGAACTGCCTGGGATGATGACTCGTGTTTCGCCTCGAGGCCGGTCAGGCCTCGCTTCCGTGGGTGGCGCCGGCGGATTCCTGCTTGGCCTCGTCGCCGCGCTTGAGCTGGTTGAAGTAGACGTTCAGGACGATGGCCATGATGGAGGCCAGGAGGATGCCGGAACCGAGGAGGGGCTCCATGGACTTGGGCATCTTGGAGAAGAACTTGTCGGCGACAAGGGGGATCATGCCGAACCCGATGCTGATGGCGACGATGTAGAGGTTCTGCCGGTTCTTCTGGAAGTCGACGCCGCCGAGGATGCGGATGCCCGTGGCCGCGACCATGCCGAACATCACGATGCCGGCGCCGCCGAGGACGAAGAGGGGCACGGAGGCGACGATGAAGGCCAGCTTGGGAATGAGGCCCAGGGCCAGCAGGATCGCGCCGCCCATGACGCAGACGTAGCGGCTGCGAACGCCCGTGACGCCCACGAGGCCGACGTTCTGGGAGAAGGAGGTGTAGGGGAAGGTGTTGAAGATGCCGCCGATGAGGGTGCCCAGGCCGTCGACGCGCAGGCCGTCGGAGAGATCCTTCTGGTTGACCTTCTTGCCGGTGATCTCGGAGAGGGCCAGGAACATGCCCAGGCTCTCGACCATCACCACGATCATGACCAGGCACATGGTGAGGACGGCGCCCAGCTTGAAGGTGGGCATGCCGAACTGGAAGGGCTTCACGATGGCGAACCAGGGCTGGGCGCTGAGGCCGCTGAAGTTGACCTTGCCGAGGCCGATGGCGATGACCATGCCGAGGACGATGCCCAGCAGCACGGCGATGTTGGCGAAGAAGCCCTTCACGAACCGGATGATGAGCAGGATGGCCACGAGCACGGTGGCGGCCACGGCCAGGTGCAGGGGGGCGCCGTAGGCGGGGTTGGGCACCATGGCGCCGGTGGCGGCGTCCTTCATCATGGGTCCGGCGGCGCCGGCGGCCCAGTTGATGCCGATGCGCATGAGGGAGATGCCGATGACCGAGATGATGGAACCCGTCACCACGGGCGGGAAGAGCGGCAGGAGCCAGCTGATGACCGGCGCCGCGAGGATGCCGAAAATGCCGGCCGCGATGACGGCCCCGAAGATGCCGGTGATGCCGATGGTGGGATCAAGGGCCATGACGACCATGGGGCTCACGGCCGCGAAGGTCACGCCCATCATCACGGGGAGGCGGATGCCGAAGCGCCAGATGCCCAGGGCCTGGATGAGGGTGACGACGCCGCAGGCGAAGAGATCGGCGTTGATCAGGAGGGCCAGCTGGTCCTTGGGGAGCTTGAGGGCGCCGCCCACGATCAGCGGCACCGCCACCGCACCGGCGTACATCACCAGCACGTGCTGGATTCCCAGCAGGGAAAGCTTGCCCAGGGGCAGCATCTCATCGACAGGGTGGACCCCTTGCGTGGTGCTCATATCATCTCCGGTTGTTCAGCCCCTCAGGGCATGCATGGGAGTGGATTGGGAATGGAATGAAGCGGGTTTCTTGGATTCTAGAATAGAGGACCTGACCGTCAACAAAAAAATTTCCATGGGCTGAAAATTTTTTCAGCAGGGCAGTTCCGGCTGGGCGTAGAGCAGGGCCAGGAGGGTCGCGCAGGGCCCCAGATCGATGCGGTCGCCTTCGGCCAGGACGCCCCGGGGCTCGGCGCCCAGGAAGGTCCAGCCGGGGGCCTTGAAGCGGGCCAGGACCCGGTCGGTCCGGTACTCGGCCACCCCGTGGGCCACGTCCAGGGCGTGCTCGACGCCGCCAAGGCGGGCGCGCAGGGCCACCCCGCCCTCCAGGGGCTCGAAGCGGAAGGCGTCGCCCTTGGCCTCGCGGTAGCCCTCGGGGTCGATCCAGAACTTGGGCTTGTCCTTGTAGGGGGCGCCGGCGGCGGGGCAGAAGGTGTCGCAATTGCCGCACTCGTTGCAGAAGTCGCCGATGTTGCAGGTCTGGACGGCCTGGGCCACCTGGAATTCGGCGGTGCCGTCGGCCTCGAGGCGCCCGTTCCTCGCCACGAGGACGGGGGTCTGGAGCGTGAAGGGCTCCACGGCGTAGGCCACGTTGGCGCGGTTGGGGCAGACGGTGACGCAGAGGCTGCAGAGGTCGTCGCAGTCCAGGCAGCGGCTGGCCTCGAGGGCCGCGGCCTCGGCGCCGAAGGCGCGGATGACCTCGGCGAAGCCCTCCCGTTCGGTCACGGGCAGGACGGGCACGGTCTGGCGCTCGGTGGTGCGGCTTTTCTTCTCCATGGAGCGCGCGGTGGGATTGCCCTTGGCCAGCTGGGGCTCGGTGGCGGGCAGGATCCCGTGGCGGCGTCCGATGGTCTCGGCCGCGGCGCGCCCGTCGGCGATGGCCTGGATGACCGAGGCGGGACCGTGCACGGCGTCGCCGCCGGCGAAGAGGCCGGAGACGCTGGTCTCCCGCGTCTTCGGGTCCGCGTCCAGGGTGCCGTCCTTGCGGCGGCGCACGTCGAGGCCCGCCAGGAAGTCCAGCACGGGCTCCTGGCTGATGGCGGGGATGATGGTGTCGGCGGGGAGGGTGACGAAGGCCCCCTCCACGGGCACGGGGCGGGGCCGGCCGGAGGCGTCGCGCTCGCCCAGGGCCATGCGCTGGCAGACGAGGCCGGTGACGCGGCCCTCCTTCGTCTCCACGGAGACGGGGGCCAGCAGGTCCTTCAGGCCGATGCCCTCCTCGATGCAGTCCTCCACCTCGGCGGGGTCGGCGGGCATCTGGGCCCGGGTGCGGCGGTAGACGAGGGTGACCTCTCCGCCCCCGGCCAGGCGCCGGGCGCTGCGGGCGGCGTCCATGGCGGAGTTGCCGCCGCCGATGACGAGCACGTTCCGGCCCAGGTCCATGGGGGTCCCGGCCTGGACCTTGTCCAGGAAGGCCAGGGCGTCCATCACGCCCTCGGCGTCCTCGCCGGGGATGCCCAGGCGCTTGCCCTTCTGGGCTCCGACGCCCAGGAATACGTAGGGGTGGTCCCGGCGCAGTTCGGCCAGGGTGAAGTCCCGGCCCAGGGCGCGGCCGAAGCGGATATCCACGCCCAGGGCCCGCAGGCGCTCCAGGTCGGCCTCCATGGCCTCCCGGGTGAGGCGGTAGCCGGGGATGACCCCGCTCACCATGCCGCCGGGTTCGTTCCGGGCCTCGAAGACCACGGGCTCGAAACCCATGCGGGCCAGGAAGTAGGCCGCGGAGAGGCCCGCGGGGCCGGCGCCCACCACGGCGACCTTGACGCCCTTGGCGGGGCCCGCCTTGGGGGGCTCGGGGGAGGCGTTCTCGAAGGCGAAGCGCTTGATCTCGCGGATGGCCAGGGGGGAATCGTAGAAGTTGCGCACGCAGCGCTCGGTGCACACGTGGTCGCACACGCTGCCGGTGATGCCGGGCTGGGGGTTGGTGCGCAGGATGACATCCATGGCCTCGCCGGGCCGCCCGTGGGCCACCAGCCACATGTAGTCGGGGATGTTCTGGTGGGTGGGGCAGGCCTCCTGGCAGGGGGCGGCGATGCAGTCGAAGGAGCCCAGGGCGCGGTCGCCCTTGAAGACCAGGGGCCGGGCCCGGCGGGTGTAGGCCTCGTCCTCCACGGCGCGGATGGCGTGGCGGGCCAGGTTGAAGCGGGGGCCGTGGCCGCCGGAGACGGCCTGGGCGAAGCTCTCCAGGTCCGTGGCGCCGGTGGACGCCATGGCGTCCTCCAGGTTCACCAGGTACTGCTGGAGCCGCGCGTATCCGCCGGGCTTGAGCAGGTCCGTGCAGGTGGTGACGGGCCCGAGGCCGTCGGCGACCAGGTCGGGGAAGTTGCTGGCGGTGGCGCCGCCGCAGAAGCTCACGGGGACGGAGCCGTCCAGCTCTTCCGTGACCAGGTGGGCCAGGGTGAGGGTCAGGGGGTGGAGGCTCCGCCCGGACATGTACATCATCTTCTCGTTCGTGGGGAAGACGGGCCGGTGGTTCACCACCTCCAGGGTGTTGCTCAGCTTGAGGCCGAAGGTGTTGGACCTGCCCTTGGCCACCTCGGCCAGGTTGCGCACCATGGCCATGGCGTCGGGCCACTTGGGATCGTGGCCGAAGGCCTCGTCCGGCACCTCGATGTCGAAGCCCAGGGTGTCGTTGAGGATCCCCCGCAGGCGCTCGGGGCCCAGGAGGGTGGGGTTCAGCTTCACCCAGGTGTCGACGCCCATGTCCTTCAGGAGGAAGGTGGCGATGCGCTCGATCTCCGCCGGGGGGCACCCGTGCATGGTGGAGAGGGTGATGTGGTTGGAGATCTCCCTGGGGATGGCCAGGTCGCGAACGGCGGGGTAGGCCTTGGCCACGGCATCCACGGCGCGGTCCAGGGCGTCGCCGGCGTCGCGCATGCTGGCGATGAAGGCCTGAACGCGCTCGCTCTGGATGCCCTCCAGGTTGTAGCCCACGCTCATGGCGAAGTGGGTGCCGGGCTCCACGCCCAGGCGGTGGGCCAGGGCGTGCACGAGGACCCAGGCGTTGAGGTACTCGTCGAAGCTCTGCTCGAGCTTCAGCTCCTGGCTCCATTCGCAGTTGTAGGTCTCGTCGGCGCTGTCGATGCAGGGCCGGCTGATGGCGAGCTCGTCCAGGATCTGGACGGTCTTGAGCTCGATGAAGCGGGCGCCGCAGAGCCAGCTGGCCAGGATGTTCTGGGCGAGCTGGGTGTGGGGACCCGCGGCCACCCCCAGGGGGGCGGCCACGGTGTGCCCGAGCATGCGCGTCGCCATGCGGGGCGACGGGGTCTGGATATTGGCCTTGGGGATCCCGAGGACGGTCTCACGGGCGTCCAGGTCCCGGAAGATCCAGGACGCTAGCCTTTCGAGGGGGAGGGGGCGGAACGCTTTTTCCATGGGGAACCTGTGTGCCTCGGGATGCCTGGCCGGGGTTTGCCGTTGCTACTTGGCGGCGTAGACGGTGGGGAAGCGGGCCAGGAACGCGGCGCAGTGCTGCAGTTCCCGCTCGTCGATGCACTCGCCGATCTTGTGGGTGTTCTGCTCGATGCCGGGGCCGAACCCGATCATGGCGGGGTGCTTGTAGACATCGTTGACCACCCACTTCTTGCCTTCGGCGCCGGGGATGACGGCGTCCTTGGGCACGGGGAAGCCCACGCCGTCGGTGGAGAAGACCCAGCGGTCCACGCGGGCCTCCTTGGTGACGCAGCCGCCGGTGCCGATCCTGCCGTCCACGTGGGGGGTGATGACCTTCTCGTAGGCTTCCACGGCGGCCTGGACCGCGGGGTGCTCCTCGGGGGTGAGCCAGCCCAGGTAGACCTGGGGGTTGTTGAGCACGTAGCCGTTCCAGCTGGCCTCGGTGTAGGTGGGGATGGAAACCTCGACCTGCAGGCCGGCGGCGCGGGCCGCGGCCACGGCGTCCAGGGCCTCGACATCGGCGCAGCTCTGCTCGGGGGTCTCGCCGATGGTGAGGCGGCGGTCGAAGCGGAAGGTGAACTTCTCGGGCACGGCGCAGTCGCTGGGGGTGTCGAGCCTGGCCCAGCTGGCGGTGCGGGTGCCGTGGCCCAGGAACGTGTCGTCCTTGAAGCCGATGCGCTTGTCGTACTTCTCGGCGGCCTCCTTCAGGATGGCGCCGCCGAATTCCAGGGGGTTCTTGCCCTCCCAGGGCATGGAGCCGTGGCAGGACTTGCCCGTGACGGTGACCTCGATCTGCATGCGGCCGCGCTGGCCGCGGTAGATGCCCAGGGCGCCGTTCTTGGAGCAGCCGGAGCCGTCGGTGAGGATGACGACGTCGGGGATGATCTCGGGTCCGGCGGTGGGGAAGACCTTGCGCACGAGGTACATGGGGCCGGCGCCGTCGTTGTCCTCCTCGCAGGCCGTGCCGTAGGAGCGCACGATGACGCCCTTCAGCGCGCCCTCGCCCTCGAGCTCGAGCAGGATCTTGGTGGCGATGGCGGCGGCGACGACGCCGCCCAGCTGGTCCGCGGAGCCGCGGCCGAAGATCAGGTGGTTCCACTCGCTCTCGGGGGGCAGGTAGCCCAGTTCCTTCTTCAGGAAGGCCTTGTTCACGCTGTTGGCGTCGATGAGGCCGTCGAAGCAGTCGACGCCGCCCACCTTCTCGCGCCACTGGGCGCGCAGGGGCTTCACCGTGTCGGTGTGGCCGTCGATGTAGATGACCTTCTTCTTGCCGGGCTCGATGCCGTCGTTGGGATCCTCCACCCACCACACCAGGTTGCCGAACTCGTCGAAGAAGGCGTCCTCGTCGCGGCGCACGGCCTTGATCTCCACGATCTTGCGGCGGAGGTAGTCCAGGCGGGGGAACTCGTGGTTGGAGGTGCCGCAGGCGGGATCGCCGCCCTGGTCCAGGGGCCGGTCGACGTAGTCGGCGGGAATGCGGATGGCTTCCTTGAGCATCTCGGCGGCCAGGGGGAGGTACTTCTCCGCCAGCTCCGCGATGCGCGAGTCGAGCGAGGTCAAGACGCCTTGGTTGGACATGGGTCCTCCGGACGGAAAAGGGAAGGTGGGGCGGCGCGCCTGCCGCACCCCCGACGGGGAAAGAGCCCCCGCGGCGCCCGCGGGCCGGGCTCTGGGTTTGGATTTCAACGGAATGACGCGGACACCATCATGGTGGGATAAATGGACCTCGGGATCAATAAAAAATTTTCAGTCAGGGAAAATTTTTATCTACGATCACAAGTCTTTGTTTACGAGGCTTTGGGTCGGTACCGAGCGACCAGGAAACAGGCCAGGATGGCCATGGCCGAGCACAGGATGCTGCCCTCCAGACCGAAGGCGCCCCCCGTCAGCCACAGGGGCTTCTGGGCGAGGGTGGGGACCAGGAGGCCGTGTTCGGCGTGGCCGCTGACCCCGAAGCCCAGCAGGGGCCCCTGGGCCCAGTTCCAGGCCAGGTGGATGCCCATGGGCAGGGCGAGGCTTCCGGTGCGCAGCTGGCCCAGGCCCAGGAGGACGCCGGCCAGGCCGATGTTCACCAGGGAAAGCCAGGCCACGGAGCCCCCCAGGTTGGGATTGGCCCGGTGGGCCAGGGCAAAGAGGACGGAGAGGAGGAGGAGCGCCGCCTTGCCACCCAGTCGCCGCGTCACCCGCTGGAAGCTGTAGCCGCGGTAGGCCAGCTCCTCGTTGACGGCGGGCAGGAGGTAGAAGAGGGCGCCGGTGAGCAGGGGCCAGACCAGGGGGCCGGCGCCGAGGCGGAACCGCACGCCCCCCGCCAGGGCCAGGAGGAGGGCGGAGCCCAGGATCACCCCGGCCCCGATGCCCAGGCCCATGGCGAATTCCCGGGCCCACCTGGGCCCGAAGGCCAGGCCCAGGGATGCCAGGCTCACCCCTTCCAGGGCCGTGAGCAGGCGGGAGAGGATGAGGAGGACGAGGAGGTTGACCAGGGCCCAGCCGGGCCGGAGGCCGGGGATCCAGCCCAGCACGGCCGCCACGGCCACCCCGGTGCCCACCTGGAAGAGGAGGGCCATCCAGAGATCCGGAAGGGGGCCGGGCTGGTCAGGCGGCCGCTGCGCCATGGGCGGCTACAGGGGGATGTTGCCGTGCTTCTTGGGGGGCATGGACTCGCGCTTGCCCTCCAGGAGGTTCAGGGCCCGCAGCAGCTTCTTGCGGGTCTCCCGCGGCATGATGACCTCGTCCACGTAGCCCAGGCCGGCGGCCACGTAGGGGTTGGCGAACTTCTCGTTGTAGTCCGCCACGATCTCGGCGCGCTTGGCGACGGGATCCTCGGCCTTGGCGATCTCCTTGGCGTAGAGCACGTTGGCGGCGCCGTCGGCGCCCATGACGGCGATCTCGGCCGTGGGGTAGGCGAAGTTGAAATCGGCGCGGATGTGCTTCGAGGCCATGACGATGTAGGCGCCGCCGTAGGCCTTGCGGGTGATGATGGTGAGCTTGGGGACCGTGGCCTCGCAGAAGGCGTAGAGGAGCTTGGCGCCGTTCTTGATGAGGCCGCCGTGCTCCTGGTTCACGCCGGGGAGGAAGCCGGGCACGTCCTCGAAGACGATGAGGGGGATGTTGAAGGCGTCGCAGAAGCGCACGAAGCGCGCGCCCTTCTCGCTGGAGGCGATGTCCAGCACGCCGGCGAGGTGCGCGGGCTGGTTGGCCACGATGCCCACGCTGCGGCCCTCGAGGCGGGCGAAGCCAACCACGATGTTGCCCGCGTAGGCCTCCATCACCTCGAAGAAGTGCTCGTCGTCCACCACGCCCTTGATGATCTGGCGCACGTCGTAGGGCTTGCTGGGATCCTCGGGGATGATGCCGTCCAGCTCCGGGTTCTCCAGGGGCATCTCCATGAGGGGGGCCCTGCGGGGGGCCTCCTGGAGGTTGTTGGAGGGCAGGAAGCTCAGCAGCTCCCGGGTGTGGGCCATGGCGGCCAGGTCGGAGGGCACCACGAAGTGGGCCACGCCGGACTTGTAGCCGTGGGCCGAGGCCCCGCCCAGCTCCTCCTTGGTGACGTCCTCGTGGGTGACCGCCTTGATGACCTCGGGGCCCGTCACGAACATGTAGCTGGTGTTGCGCACCATGGTGATGAAGTCGGTGATGGCGGGGCTGTACACCGCGCCGCCCGCGCAGGGGCCCAGGATGAGGGAGATCTGGGGGATCACGCCCGAGGCCATGGTGTTGCGCAGGAAGATCTCCGCGTAGCCGGCCAGGGAGTTCACGCCCTCCTGGATGCGGGCGCCGCCCGAATCGTTGAAGCCGATGACCGGGCACCCGACCTTGAGGGCCATGTCCATGATCTTGCAGATCTTGCGGGCGTGGGTAAGGGAGAGGGAGCCGCCGACGACGGTGAAGTCCTGGGCGAAGAGGGCCACGGGGCGGCCGTCGACCCGGCCGAAGCCCGTGACGACGCCGTCCCCCGGCATGGGGTCCTGGCCGGGGGTGGGGTTCAGGGCCAGGGCATCCACTTCCTCGAAGGAGCCTTCATCCAGGAAGGCGGCCACCCGTTCGCGGGCCGTGAGCTTGCCGCCCTGGTGCTGCTTATCGATGCGCGCCTGTCCGCCGCCCTTCATGGCTTCGGCATAGCGGGACTGGAGGGTGGAGAACTTTTCCTGCAGGGACATCAAGGCTCCTTGGTCGTCTCGGGCGCAGGGAGGACCGTCGCTTTCAGGAGGGGCACCACCTCCGGCCCCTCGTCGCCGGGGAGGGCCTCGGCCGGTCCCTCGGCATCGGTCCGGCGCCCATCCTCCAGGACCACGACCACGGCCGGACAGAGCCGCAGCTCCACGGGATCGGCCAAGGGCGTAGCGGCCGGTCCACCGGGGACGGCACTGAGCAGGAGAAGGAGGCTGGGCCCGAGCATCGTTCGAACTCCAATACGCAAACCCAATATTGTAACTTTCAGGGCCCCTCTCGGCCAATGTCTAATTGCTGCGAAGGGGTCTCAGGAGCAAGCGCGGAAGGAGGCGAGGGTGCGTTCCATCTGCGCCAGGTGGGTGGCCAGGTGCCCGTCATAGATGGCCAGCCATTGCTCCAGGGTGACGTTTCCCCGTTGGGGATGGACCATGTGCTGGCCCCAGGCGGTTTCGGGAAGGGAGCGGAGCTGACGGGCGATCATCTCCCGCAGGAGGCGGAAGAGATCCACGGCCTCCTCCACGGGCTGGGAGCCCTCGTCCAGGCTCGCGGCCCAGGCGTCCTGGTCGTACGCGAGCACGGCCCCCCCCGGCTCGGCCATGATGGTGCGGGCGCGGATGTAGGCGTGGAGATCGCTCTCCGCCAGGTGGAGGACGATGGTGCGGATGCTCCACTTGCCGGGCCCGGGGACGAAGTCCAGGGCCGGGGCGGGGACCGCCTCCAGGGCCTGGGCCAGGCGCCGGGGTCCCGAGGCGTACGACATGAGCAGCGCGGCGCGGTCCTGGGGGTTCATGGTCACCTCCGCGTCCCTTGTACACCCGCCCCCCCCCGGGGGGC
Organism: Holophaga sp.; assembly: GCA_035298525.1. Taxonomy (GTDB): domain Bacteria; phylum Acidobacteriota; class Holophagae; order Holophagales; family Holophagaceae; genus Mesoterricola. Next base: position 1,133 of record DATGXY010000073.1, on the reverse strand, counting down.
CAGGACATTCCGGGGATCAGATCCGGATCGCCGGCCCCTGGAGCAGGTGTCCCGCGATCTCGTACATGTTGGTGACCCGGCCCACCGCCGGGGTGAGCTTGAAGTAGTCGAGGCAGGTCCCGCAGGCCAGCACCTCCACGCCCAGCTCCTCCAGGCGCCTCAGGTTCGGGAGGCTGTCGGAGCCCTCCACGGCCAGCTTCACGCCCGCGTTCATGAGGATCACCCGCAGGGGCGGGACCTCGGCCTCGGTGAGGGTGTAGATGAAGCCACGCATGAGCAGCCGCCCCAGGTCCGGGTCCCCCTGGCCGAGGCCGTCGGAGGCCACCAGCACCGTGGCCGCCCCGGCGCAGGCGGGGAGGGCGGGGATGGGGGCCGGGCCCGGCGCGCGGTCCCCCGAGGCGGTCCCCGCGGGGCGGAACACCACCCGCACCCAGCCCTCCTCCGCCACCGCCTCGGCCTCGCAGCCGGCGAAGGCGGCGAACTTCAGCAGGTTCTCCCGCGCGGCGCCGTCGTCGGCCAGCACTTCCAGCGCGCCGCCCTCCGCCAGGGCCTTCCGGGCCAGGATCACGGGCTGGGGGCAGGCCAGGCCGCGGGCGTCAATGATCTTCGGGGCAGGGCTCATAGCGCCTCCGTGGATGGCCGGGACCGGGTTCCAGCACGCGCCAGAGGCTCTCCGGGCCCAGGGCGCGCAGGGGGGCCTCCCCCGCCGGGGCCTCCGCGAGGAGGCAGAACCCGCAGCTGCTGCGGATCTGGCGGGGGACGGGGATGAGTTCCGCCGCCAGGCCCAGGGCCTTCAGCCGCTTCTCCGCGGACAGGACGGCGTGGGTGGTGGGGAAGGTGGCCAGCAGGTCCATCGCTAGGCGATCCGCACGACGCCGGCGGGACCGCCGCTTTCGCCGATGATCCGGGCGGCGACGCCTGCGGCGGCCAGGGCCGCCAGGGCCGCCTCCGCCGCCTCCACGGGCACGGCCGCCAGGAGGCCTCCGCTGGTCTGGGGGTCGAAGAGCAGGTCCAGGGCCAGGGGGCCCGGGTCTCCCGCCAGGAAGCGCCCGCGGCCCTCCCGGTTGCGGTAGGCCCCCTCGGGCACGAGGCCCATGGCGGCGTAGGTCTCCACCTCGGGCAGGAGGGGCAGG
>DATGXY010000072.1:0-3185 GCA_035298525.1 Holophaga sp. | reverse complement strand
ACGGGGAGGCCCACGCCTGGAAGGCCTCCGAGGCGGAGCTGGCGGAGCCCGCCCTGACCCTGGCCCGCCTCGTGGAGACGGCCTTCCGCCGGGCCGCCACCCGCCGCATCCTCGTGCACCGCCTGGAACTGCAGGCCGCCTGGGGGCTGGGCCGGGCGAGGGGCCTCTTCGAGGAACCCCTGGCCCGCAAGCTGGGGGCCCTGGAGACGACCCTGGCGAAGCTGCGCCGCCGCTTCCCCGGCCAGCCCGTGCTGCCGGGGTGGGCCAAGGGGGTGGCGTCGTGAATGAAAGAGGGGCTCTTCCTCAGCGATCCTCTGCGAACCTCTGCGCCTCAGCGATTTGTTTTTTCCGGGTGCATGCGGCGCGACGGTTCAATGCGCGCCGCATGCACCCGGAAAAAATCAAATCGCTGAGCGTACTGCTGCCTCCAGGTTTCCCGGGTGGGCCGGTGAATCATGGGGAAAGGGCAAGGCGGGGTCATACCAGACGCAACCCGTTTTGCGTTTGGTTCAACCAAACGCAAAACGGGTTGCGTCTGGTCGAAACTCCCGGAGCGGCGCGGCCATGACCTTCGCCCTGGCCATCACCGACTTCTCCGTGGGCGAGGGGGTCTACCCCGCCCCCATGGCGGTGGCCCTCGCCAAGCACCTGGGCTACCGGGCCATCGCCGCCTGGGACCCCGGCCTGCACGGCTGGCCCCGCCTGCGGGAGGCGGCCCTGGCGGCGGGAATCACCCCCCTGCTGGGTTGCCGCTTCACCTGGCGGGGCTTCGCCTTCGGGGCCCTGCCCCACTCGGACCGGGGCTACGGGGAACTCTGCCGCCTGCTCACGGACCGGGCCCACGGCCGCGAGGGGGAGCCGCCCCGGGATTGCGCCCTCCTGGCGGAGACGCCCGAAGGGCAGGCCTACCTGGCCCGGGAGGGCTTCGCCGTCCACCTCCTGGCGAACCCGAGGGCGAGCCGGGAGGGCATGGAAGCCGCCCGGCGCGGCGTACCCCTGGCCTGCCCCCAGGTCCTGCGCTTCCGCAAGGAGGCGGGGCTGGACCTGCACCGCCTCAAGCGGGCCATGGCCGGGCGCAGCACCCTCGCCCGGGTGGAGCCCCTGTGGGAGCCCCGGGACGCCGCCGTCACCCGGGCCCAGTGGGAGACCCGCTTCCCCGGCGCCGATCCCGGGGCCCGGCGGGAGGCGGAGGCCATCCTGGAGCGGGCCTCGGCCTGGCGCATGCACTGGGGCGACTGGGTCATGCCCCGGCCCATCCGGCCCATGGACGCGGACCTGGACGCGGAACTGGCCGAGCGCATCCGCGCGGGCATCCCCCGGCGCTACGAGACGCCGCCCCCGGAGCTGGCCGCGCGCATCGAGCTGGAGCTGGACCTCATCCGCCGCAAGCGCTTCGCGGGCTACTTCCTGGCCGTGCACGACATCGTGCGCGAGGCCGGGGCCACGCGCACCTGCGGGCGCGGCAGCGGCGCGGCCTCGGTGGTGAGCTACCTGCTGGGCATCACCAACGTGGACCCGGTGGCCACCAACCTCATGTTCGAGCGCTTCCTCTCCGACGCGCGCCTGGACCCGCCGGACCTGGACATCGACTTCGCCTGGGACGAGCGGGACGCCGTCATCGCCTCCGTCTTCCGCCGCTACGGGACGGAGCGCATCGCCATGGTCTCCAACCACGTGTACTTCAAGCCCAAGGGGGCCCTGCGGGACGTGGCCCTGGCCCACGGCCGCCCCGAGGCGGACCTGAAGGTGCTGGCGAAGCTCGTGCGGGGCTGGGACGAGGGCGTCGAGGGCATCCGCGCCAACCCCGCCTGGGCGGAGATCCTGGCCAGGGCCGAGGCCCTGCACGGGCACTTCCACCAGCTCTCCGTGCACCCCGGGGGCACCGTCATCGCCCCCGGGCCCCTGTGGCACCACGTGCCCTTCGAGCCGGCGCCGGCCAAGGAGGGCGTGAGCATCACCCAGTGGGACAAGGACGGGGTGGAGGACTACGGCCTGGTGAAGATCGATCTCCTGGGCAACCGCAGCCTCGCCGTGGTGCGGGACGCCCTGCGGGAGCTGGGCCCCCGGGTGCCCCCCGAGGTGCGGTGGCGGCCCCGCCTGGACCCCGCCACCCAGGACCTGCTGGCGAAGGGCGACTCCATGGGCGTCTTCTACGTGGAGAGCCCCGCCACCCGCCAGCTCCAGCAGCGGGTGCGCAAGGGGGACTTCGAGACCCTGGTCATCCACAGCTCCCTCATCCGCCCCGCGGCCAACCGCTGGATCGACACCTACGTGAAGCGCAGCCGGGGCGAGGAGGCCTACGTGCCCAGCCACCCCGTGCTGGGCTCCCTCCTCTCCGACAGCTACGGGGTCCTCGTGTACCAGGAGGACGTGGTGCGGGTGGGCATGGCCATGGCCGGGTGGACCCATGAGGAGGCCGACAGGCTGCGCAAGGTCCTGGGCAAGGACGACTGCTCCGTGAAGCTCCCGGCCTTCGAGGCCAGGTTCCGGGAGGGCTGCGCCGCCCAGGGGGTGCCGGCCTCCGTCGTGCATGAGACCTGGGACATGGTGCGCACCTTCCGGGGCTACTCCTTCTGCAAGCCCCACTCGGCCAGCTACGCCCAGGTGAGCTTCGAGAGCGCCTGGCTCAAGGCCCACTTCCCGGCCCAGTTCTTCGCGTCGGTCATCACCAACCAGGGCGGCTTCTACGCCCCCATCGCCTACCTGGGCGACGCGCGCCGCCACAACCTCGTCGTGCGCGGGCCCGACGCCAACGCGTCCCGCTGGGACTTCTCCGCCGAGGGGGACCGCTGCCTGCGGGTGGGCCTCATGGCCGTCAAGGGCGCCCGCAGGGAGGAGGTGGACGCCCTCCTGGAGGACCGGGAGCGCCGGGGCCCCTTCGGGAGCCTGGAGGACCTGCTGGCCCGGGTGGAGCTCTCCGTGCCCACGGTGGAGGCCCTGGGCTCCGGGGGCGCCTTCGACCGCTGGGCCCCGGACGGGGACCGCACCCGGCTCCTGTGGACGCGCCTGGGGGGCATCCCCGAGGGCGTGCGGCCCCGGCCCACGGACCCCTTCGACCGGGCCGCCCTGGAGCTGGAGCTGCTGGGCCTCACCCTGGAGATCCACCCCGCCGCCCTCCAGCGGGCCCGCCACGTCGGCGCCCCCCACCGCGCCGCCGACGTGGCCCGCCCCGGCCACCACCTGCG
>DATGXY010000071.1:0-7444 GCA_035298525.1 Holophaga sp. | reverse complement strand
GGGCAAGATGGCCCACCCGGAGCGCTACACCGCCCACACGTGGTTCAACGTGCCGGGCGAGAAGGACATGGAGATCTTCAGGGCCGGCGTCGAATACTTCCGTTGACGGCCAGCGCCAGGGCGATCACGCTTCCGCCCGCGGCCAGCCGGAACACGTCCACCTTTTCGCCGAACACCAGGGCCGAGGCCAGGATGGCCAGGGGCACCTTGGCGTTGTTGAAGACGGCCAGGGTCCCCACCTCCACCCGCCGGGCCCCGGCGTTGAAGAGGAAGAAGCCCAGGCCCGAGGCCGCCAGCCCCAGGTAGGCCAGGATGGCCATCTGGGATCCCGTGGGCCGGGGCATGGCGGGCAGGGCGGGCAGGGCCAGGGCCAGGGTCACCAGGGCCGCGCCCCCGTACAGGAGGCCCATGACCTCGTGATCGGGCCGGTCCAGGCGGCGCGCCAGGCGCCGGTAGCCCACCTGGCCCAGGGCGAAGCAGGCGTTGGAGGCCTGGATGAGCAGGAAGCCCAGGAGCACCCCGTGGTCCCGGGCCTTGGCCCCCAGGCAGAGGGCCGTCCCCGCCGTGGCCAGGGCGGCCACGGCCAGCACGCGCCAGGAGAAGGTGCGGCCCAGCACGTCTTCCGCCAGGGCCACGAGGATGGGGGTGAACACGGTGAACAGCGCGGCCTCGCTGCCCTGGAGCCAGCGGAACCCGGCGGTGTAGAAGACGTACATGAGGCCGAACTGGAGGGCCCCCAGGCCCGCCAGGGCCAGGGCCGCCCGGGCCCCCAGGCCCCGGGTCCGCAGGAAGGGCAGGAACACCGCCAGGGCCAGCAGGGAGCGGATGGCGGCCACGGGCGCGGCCCCCAGGGGGGCCACCCGGGGCACGAGACCGAAGGAGAGGGCCCACAGGAGGGAGGCTGCCAGGAGCTGGACCATCCCCCACTGTAACCCTTCAGGCGTTCCGGCCGATGCGGCCGATGAGGCCCCGCAGGAGCCCCTCCCGGGCCTCCAGGCCCGCCTTGAAGTCCATGTTTCGCGCGTGGTGCAGTTCCACCCGCGTCTCCTCCAGTTCCTTGAGCAGGAGCATCCGCAGGAAGTCCGATTCGGGTTCCGCCAGTTCCAGGAGCATGCCGCCCTCCCATCCGGGCCGCGACGAGGGTCCGACAAGAAAGTACGGCCGGGCGGACGTGGCGCAAGGATCCGGTCCTATACTTTCCTTTCATCCCAGGAACCGCTCATGACCACCCCCCACCCGGACCGGAGGTCCTTCCCGGGTCTCACCGTGCTGCGCCTGGCCCTGGTGTGGTCCCTCCTCATGGCCGTCAACGTGGTCCTGCTCGTGGTCTTCTGGCGCCGGGAGCAGGTGGCCAACGCCGTCACCGCCGTGCGCAGCTCCTTCCAGAAGGACCTGGTGTACCGGCAATGGGCCGCGGAACAGGGGGGCGTGTACGTCCCCGCCGATCGGACCGCGCCCAATCCCTACCTGGACCACCTCCCCGGCCGGGACCTGGAGGCCGGGGGGCGGAGGCTCACCCTCGTGAACCCCGCCTACATGACCCGCCTGGTGCACGAGCTGGGCCGGTCCGCCTACGGCCTTCGGGGCCACATCACGAGCCTGCGCCCCCTGCGCCCGGGGAACGCCCCGGACCCCTGGGAGGCCGCTGCCCTGGCCCGGGTGGAGCAGGGGGAACCCGAGGTGGTGGGCATCTCCGACCTGGACGGCAAGCCCCACGTGAGGTTCCTGGGGGCCATGCTCACCCAGGCCAGCTGCCTGAAATGCCATGCCCGGCAGGGCTACCAGGTGGGGGACGTGCGGGGCGGGATCAGCGTGAGCGTGCCCCTGGCCCCCCTCTGGACCTTCCTGGCCCGGCCCTTCCATCTGGCCACCCTGGGCGGAGCCCTGGTGGTGTGGCTGGTGGGCCTGGGCGCCCTCTGGTGGTCGGCGCGCCGGGAGGCCCTGCGGGACCGCCAGGCCAGCCTGATGATGGAACGCCTGGAGGAGGTGCAGCGCCTGGACAGCCTGGGCATCCTGGCCGGGGGCATCGCCCACGATATCAACAACGTGCTGGGGGCCATCCTGGGGCTCTCCTCCGCCTTCGAGACGACCCATCCCCCCGATACGCCCCTGGGCCGGGCCCTGGCCACCATCACCCAGGCCTGCATGCGGGGCCGCACCGTGGTCCAGGGCCTCCTGGCCTTCGCCCGGAAGCAGACCCCCGAGGTGCGGCCCCTGGACCTCAACGCCCTCGTGCGGGAGGTGAAGGGCCTGCTGGAGCGAACCACCCTCTCCAAGGTGGACCTGGTGCTGGACCTGGAGCCCGGGGAACTGGCGGTGCGCGGCGACGCCGCCGCCCTCAACCATGTGCTCATGAACCTCTGCGTCAACGCCGTGGACGCCATGCCCGGGGGCGGCACCCTCACCCTGCGCACCCGCGCCCTCCCGGAGGGCGCCCTGCTGGAGGTGGAGGATACGGGCACCGGCATGTCCCCCGAGGTGCTGCGCCGGGCCCGGGAGCCCTTCTTCACCACCAAGCCCCAGGGCCGGGGCACGGGCCTGGGCCTGGCCATCGCCTTCGGCACCCTCAAGAGCCACGGGGGCGGCCTGGAACTGTTCAGCGAGCCCGGCAAGGGCACCACCGTCGCCCTCACCTTCCCCCCCTGCGAGGGCCCGGGCCCCGCTTCGGCCGTCCAGGCCGGCACCCGTCAGGATGGGCGGCTGCTCCTGCTGGTGGACGATGATGAACTGGTCCGGGCCAGCGTGCCCGTCCTCCTCCAGCGCCTGGGCCACCGGGTGGAGACCGCCGCCGGCGGGGAGGAGGCCCTGGAGCGCCTCGCCACGGGCCCCCTCCCGGACCTGGTGCTCCTGGATATGCGCATGCCCGGTCTGGACGGCCCCGCCACCCTGGCCCGGATCCGGGAGGCCCACCCCGGGCTGCCGGTGATCCTCACCACCGGCTACGCCGATCCTGGGGCCCAGGCCCTGGCCGAGGGCCTGATCCCCACCGCCTTCCTGAAGAAGCCCTTCTCCGCCGCCGAACTGCGGGAGGCGATCCGGTTGGCGATGGGCAAGGCGGGGCCTGGGGCCTGACGCCAGGCGATCCCCGGCGCGGGGAGGTCCCCGGGCCAGGGATCGCCGGCCAAGCCCCTACTTGTCCAGAGCCTTGAGGGTGAGGGGATCCCGCAGGGGCAGTTCGGTCACGGGGAGCCCGGCCGCGTCCTTGAGGGCGCCGGGGTGGTCGGGGTCGCCGGCCTCCATCTCGGCCTTGCGGCCCACGGCGAGGATCACCAGCTTGTCCAGCTCCAGGTACTTCCTGGCCATGGCCTGGACGTCGGCGGGGGTGACGGCCTGCACCTTCTCCCGGAAGTCCTGCCACCAGTCGCCGTTCCAGCCGACGAGGGCCTCCTCGGCGAAGCGGCCCGCGATGGCCTGCTTCGAGCCCCACTGGGCGGGGAAGGATTCCAGAAGGCCGTCCTTGATCACCTGCAGCTCGGCGGCGGAGGGCGGGGCCTCCTTCAGGCGGGCCATCTCCGCCAGGGCCAGGCGCAGGGCGTAGGCCACGGAGCGGTTCTTGGTCTGCATGCTGCCGGTGATGTCCCCCCGGTAGTGGGGGCCGGGCCCCATGTTCGAGTAGACGCCATAGGTGAGCCCTTCGTCGGAGCGGATCTTCTTCATGAGCCGGCTCGTGAAGCCCGGGCCTCCCAGGAGCTGGTTCATGACGTAGGCTTTGTGCCAGTCGGGGTCCGTGCGGCGCAGGCCGGGCAGGGTCCAGGTGAGCATGGCCTGGGGCGCGTCCTTGGCCGCGAGGTAGAGGCCGGGTTTCCGTTGGAAGGCGGGGGCGGGGGGCACGGGGCTGGCCTGGGCGCCGGGGGCGGGCTTCAGGGCGCCCAGGGCGCGGTCCAGGCGCTCCAGCATGGCCTTGCGGTCGAAGGCGCCGGAGGCGGCCACCACGAGGTTGGCGGGGTGGAGGAGCCGGCGGTGGAAGGCCAGCAGGTCCTCCCGGGTCACGGCGTCGAGGCTCGCGGCGGTGGGCTGCTTCGCGGAGAAGTGGTCCGGGCCGGAAAGCAGGGCCGGCTGCAGGTAGCCGGCGATGGATCCCACCATGTCGTTGCGCCGGGAGAGGCCCTGGCGGGCCTGGCGGCGGGCCAGTTCCAGGCGGTCCTGGGCGAAGGCGGGGGCGGTGAGGCACTGCACCAGGAGGTCCAGGCCGGCCTGGAGATCCTTCTCCTGCACCGTGAGGCTGATGGATCCGGCGGTGGGGGCGCAGCTGGAGGTGAGGGTGGCCGCCAGGGCCTCCAGGCGGTCCTGGAGGGCCGCGGGGTCCAGGCTCGCGGTGCCGCCCAGGACGAGCTGGGACCCGAAGAGCGTGGCCAGCCCCTCCTTGCCCGCGGGCTCGAGGTAGCCGCCGCCCTTCCAGTTCACGGTGATGCGCACCAGGGGGGCGCCGTCCTTGCCGTTGGGGGCGAGGAAGACGGGGATGCCGTTCTTCAGGCGGGCCTGGTGCTCCCTGGCGGAGGGGGTGCGGAACTGCACGGGGGCGAAGGCGAGGGCCTCGGGCCGGGGCGGGATCGCCTGGGCCCCGAGGAGGGCGGGGAGGAGGGCCGGGATCAGGACGCGGATCTTCATCACTTCACCTCGCCCTTGGGCATGGAGGGGGGCATGGAACCGGGCCTGGGCATGGCGGGGGCTCCCTTGCGGTGGACCACGAGGACGTTGCGGCTGGCCTTGGGGAAGTACTTCGAGGCCGCGGCCTTCACGTCCTCCTTCGTCACGGCCCGGATGCGGTCGAGGGCGGCGCGGAAATCGGCGACGTCGCCGGCGGACAGGTACTGGGAGAGGGTCTCCCGGATCCCGGTGTTGCTCTCCATGCGGGTGTGGAAGCCCACCTCCGCGGCGTTCTTGTAGCGCTGCAGCTCGTCGTCGGTGACGCCGTCGCGGGCGATCTTCTCGAGTTCGGCCAGGACCATGGGCTCCAGCTCCTCGGGGGTGCGGCCGGGGCCGGGAACCGCCCTCAGGCCGAAGGTGCCGCCGTAGCGCATGCCCGAGAAGTGGGCCGTGGCGGAGGTGGCCGCCTTGGCCTCGAGGACCAGGGCCTTGTGCAGGCGGCCCCGGGGGGCGCCGCCCTGGCCGAAGCGGCCCGGGAAGGCCTGGGCCCCGCCCAGGATCCCGGCCAGGGCCATGAGGGCCGGCGCGTCCTTGTGGACGGAACTGACGGTCTTGAAGTCCAGGGTCACGGTGGGGGTGGTCTCCGCGTCCGCGTTCATGCGCTGCTCGGCCACCTGGGGCGGTTCAAGGGTGACGATGGGGGGCACGCCCCGGGGATTGGCGGGGACCCGGCCCAGGTAGCGCTCCGCCATGGCGGCGGCCCTGTCCGGGTCGAAGTCGCCCACGAGGACGGCGGTGAGGTTGTTGGGGGCGTAGTACGTGGCGAAGAATTCGTCCGCCTGCTCCCGGGTCACCTGGGCGATGTCGCTGGGCCAGCCGATGACCTCCCAGGTGTAGGGCACGGCCTTCCAGGTCAGGGCGTTGAAGGCCTCGTCCACGAGCCCCGTGGGGCGGCTCTCCAGGGTCTGGCGCCGCTCCTCCAGGATCACGTCGCGCTCGCTGTAGAACTCCCGGAAGACGGGATTGGCCAGGCGGTCCGATTCGATCCACATCCACAGCTCCAGCTTGTTGCTGGGCAGGGAGCAGATGTAGAAGGTGCGGTCCTCGCTGGTGCTGGCATTGATGCCCGTGGCGCCGGCCTGGGTGTAGATCTGGTCCATCTCGTCCTTCACGACGAGGGCCCGCTGCTCCTTCACGAGGGCGTCGAACTCCTTCAGCAGGGCCTCCAGGCGCGGCGTCCTCGCCCTGGGATCCATCATGTCGGGGATCTCGCCCCGGCGCTGGCGTTCCCGCAGCACGGCCATCTCCTCGCGGATCTTCGCCTGCACCCCGTCCTGGAGGCGGTTCAGCTCCGCGTCGCGCTTGGCGTCCCGGGTGCCCAGGGTGCGGGTGCCCTTGAACATCATGTGCTCGAAGAGGTGGGCCAGGCCGGTGATGCCGGGGCGCTCGTTGGCGGAGCCCACCCGGGCCATCCAGCCCAGGGCGATGGTCGGCTGGTCATGCCGCTCCACCATCACCAGCTTCATGCCGTTGGAAAGGGTCCGCTCCAGGACGGGCGGGGTCTGGGCGGCGAGGGGGCCCGCCGCCAGGATGGCGGCCAAACCCCAGCCGTATCGCAAGGATCGCCTCATGGTGCCTCCGGGTGTTTCCATAAGCCTAGCATGGCGAGGCATCGCCCGGCGGTTCGTCCGTGAACCCTTCCGGAAACGTCGCACGCGACTTCGGGGCCCGGACGCGATAATCTGGCCAGATGTCTGTTCTTTGGGTTTCCGATGCCGACCTGGACCTGCTCCAGCCCCTCCCCGAAGCGCTCCTCATGGCCATGGGCGCCATCGGGCAGCCCGCGGCGAGGAGTCACCTGGCCCAGGCCCTGGCCCGTTCCCGGGTGGCCCCCCAGGCCGCGGCCTGGATCGCCAATCCGGGAGGGATGACCCCCTTCCTGGCCAAGCTGCGGGAGGCGGGCCTGGCGGAAGAGCCCAACCGGGGCTTCTGGACCCTGGCCCCCCGGGCGGTGGAGACCGTGTGCCGCCGGGCCCGGCGCAAGGGGGTCCTGCGACCCCTGGCCGTGGCCGGGCAGGGCAGCTTCGACAGCGGGCGGGTGCTCCTGGATCCCCTGGGCCGGGATCTGGCGGCCCTGCGCCTGGCCTTCCTGGAGGGCAAGCCCGCGGAGTGGCTGCCCGCCTCCGAGAAGGTGGCCCAGGCCCACCGCGCCGCCCTGGGCTTCCGGGACCCCCTGGCCCTCCTGTGCGGGCGGCCCTTCGATTCCGCCTGGTTCGAGGATCTCTCCCCCGAGGCCCAGAGCTTCGGGGCCTGGGCCCTGCTCCACGACGCCCTCCTCTTCGGCGGGGGGGACCCGGCCTTCCGGGCCTGGATGCAAGACCGCGCCGCCAAGCGTACGGGCCCCCTGGGCCCCGTGGCCGAGTTCCTCCTCCTGGAGGGCCGGGCCCCTGAAGCCAAGGCCCGCCTGGACAGGCTCCGGCCCGAGCAGCGGAGCCTCCTGCCCATGACCCTCCTGGCCGCGGCCCTGGCCCTGGCGGGGGGGGACGCCCCCGGCGCCGCCCAGGCCTTCCAGGGGGTCCTGGAGGCCCTGGCCCGGGGCCCCCGCCGCAAGGCGGTGCACCTGCCGGGCATCATGGATTTCTTCTGTTTCCTGGCCTTCATCGGCCGGGGAGACGACGAGGGCCTGCGCTTGGCCGCCGAGCGCCTGGAAGTGCTGGCCCGGCGCCAGGAGGGGGATCCCCTCCTGGAACTGGCCGGCCCCTTCCAGCGCTTGCTCTTGCACCGGTCCGGCCTGCCCCCGCGCCCGCCCTTGCCCGCCCCGGAGCGGCCGGGTCCCCTGGCCCGCTTCGCGGATCTC